>SKSM01000291.1 GCA_007122985.1 Nitriliruptoraceae bacterium
CCGCCCGGCCACCACGCCCAACCGGCGCAGGCGGACGGCTACGGCGTCTTCAACCATGCGGCGCTGATCGCCCAGCGTGCCCGTGACGCGGGACTCGACCGGGTTGCGGTCCTGGACTGGGACGTCCACCACGGCAATGGCACCCAGGAGTGCTTCGTCGACCGCGCGGACGTGCTGACGGTGTCGGTCCACATGCGGCACGGATCGTGGGGGCCGTCGCACCCGCAGACCGGCGCGCCGGACGAGATCGGCACCGGTCGCGGACGCGGCTTCAACCTCAATCTGGAGCTGCCGCTGGGCACCGGCGACACCGGCCACCTCGCCGTCCTGCGGGAGGTGGCCGTGCCGGCGATCGACCGGTTCGAGCCGCAGCTGCTGGTGGTGGCGGCTGGCCAGGACGCCAGCCAGTTCGACCCGAACGGCCGCCAGGCGGTGACGATGGACGGCTTCCGGGCGTTCGGCGCCATCGCCCGGGAGCTGGCCGAGCGTCACGCAGGGGGGCGGCTGGTGGCGACCCAGGAAGGGGGCTACGCGTTGAGCTACGCCGCGGCCTGCCTGCACGCCACGGTGGAGGGGTTCTGCGGCGTCGGGCCGCTGTTCGACGATCCGCTCGGCTACCTGCCTGAACGCACCGACGGCGTGGACGCCGCCGTCGCCGCGGTTCGGGCGGCGCTGGACGGCACGCCCCTGGGGGACGGCGGGCTGACCTGAGCGGTGGTCGGGGCCTGAGCGGTGGTCGGGGCGGGTCGTCCGGATGATTCGGACAAGGTGCCCCGACGTCGCGGGTGGGTGGTGGTCTTGGCGGTGGTCGGGGCGGGTCGTCCGGATGATTCGGACAAGGTGCCCCGACGTCGCGGGTGGGTGGTGGTGGCGTCGGGGGTGGCCGGAAGATCGGGACGTTCGACCCTAGTACCGGGCAAGGTCCCACTGGTTGGGTCACGGGTGGTCGGGGTCATGGCCACAAGCCGACGCCTCGAACGCCCCCTGACACCCGCCCCGAACCTGCCGGTCGGCTCCCTCCGCCGGCGGATCGCAATGGGGCGGTCCCGGTCACTGCCCTCCCGATGCTCGCATCGAGGTGGCCGGTCACGCGGCCCGCGGAGTCCCCTGCCGCGGGCCGCAGTCGTAGGGCGGCCGCGCCTCAGCCGTTCGTCGCCGGATCCGGCCACGCGACCGCGACCGGCGCGGGGACCCGGAACACCGTCAGTAGCAGCGCGAGCGTCTGGTAGTGGCCGACGAGGGCGACGAGTTCCACCACCGCGGTGTGGCCGAGGGATGTGACGGCGTCGTGGTAGGTGGCGTCGTCGACGTCGCGGTGCCGCAGTGCCTGGACGCACAGGGTGTAGGCGAGCTGCTCCTCGGCCGCGAGCCCGTCGATCGGGGCGAGGACGCGGATGCGCTGGATCTCGGACTCGGTGAGTCCGACGTTCCGCCCGACCCGCTCGTGGGCGTACCACTCGAAGTCACTGCGGTGGTGGGCGGCGACCGTGAGGATGGCGACCTCCCGGACGCGGTCGCTGAGTGAGCTGTGATACCGGATCGCCTCGCCGAGTCGGCCGAGGGCCGCGCCGACGTCCGGGGCGTGGAGCATCGCGTTGAACGGTCCGGTCAGCGAGCCGTCGTCATGGGTGAGGGCGAACAGCTGGGGACCGCTGGCGCGCCGTCCCCCGGCGACCTGCTCGTAGACGTCTGTCTGCGCCGGCGTCAGATCGGCAGGGGTGAGCAGTGGCAGTCGCGGTGACATGGCGGTCCTCGTCGATCAGGCGCAGCGGGCGTCGCAGGTGTGCCTCGGCACGCTACTGCGCCCCGACGGATCGGCCACGTGGTGTTGGGGCGGCGTGGCCGGGGCCGTTGCCTAGGCTGCACCCGGCCCGGGCGACGCTGGCGTCGCAACCCCTCGTATGGGAGGTCCGGCCATCGGCGAGCCACCCGACGACATCACCCCTGATCAGCTGCGCGCCCGGTTCGAGGCGGCGCTGGACGGGCACGAGCCCGCGTTCGAGCGCTTCTTCCTCTTCCGGTTCTTCGGCCTGTCGGTGTCCTACGGACCGCAGACCTGCCGGGTCGATTTTCCGGGCGGGCAGCTCATGTTCAACCCGCAGGGGTCGTTGCACGGCGGGGTGTTGGTTCTGGCCATGGACGTCTCGATGGGTCACCTGCTCACCAACGAGGCAACCCCCGGTGTGACCCTCGACCTGCACACCAGCTTCCTTCGTGCCGTCCGCGGCCCCGGCTACGCCCAGGCACGCTTCCTGCGGGCGGGGCGACGGGTCGCCCACGTCGCCTCGGACCTCTTCGACGACCAGGACCGCCTGTGTGCGTCGGCGACCGGGACCTACCTCCTGCTCGACCCGCCGTCCGACGGATCGGACGACTCGTGACCGACCGCGTCGTAGGCGTCGACGCCGTCGAGCTGCGCTCGCAGCCAGCCACGGTGTGGCTCGTCGGCGATGGCGATCAGTGCCTCCGCGCGCTGGCGCACGTCGAGCCCCCGCAGATCGGCGGCACCGTGCTCGGTGACCACCAGGTGGATCGCGTGTCGGGGGATGGTGGTGACCGCTCCGGAGCCGAGGCGCGCAACGATCCGGCTGACGGCACCGTCCCTGGCGGACGCGGTGAGCGCGATCGCGCTCAGGCCTCCGTGGGAGGCGCGTGCCGCGTCGACGAAGTCCGCGCTGCCACCCACCCCGGACAGCTGCCGGCCATCGACCATCTCGGAGTTGACCTGGCCGAGCAGGTCGACCTCGACCGCCGAGTTGACCGACACCAGCCGGTCGAACCGGGCGGACAGCCAGCCCGGGTCGTGGGCCTGTTCCGACGGGTAGACACCGATGTCCGGATGGTCGTCGGCGAAGCGCATCAGCCGTTCGCCGCCCATCAGCTCCGCGACCGCGACCGGCGGCGTCGGGCCGACGCGGTCGGCCAGCAGCCCGGACTCGGCGATGTCGACCAGGCGCTCGACCCCCAGTCCGATGAACCGCAGCCCTGTGGCCCGGCGCTCCAGCAGGGACTCGGCCAGTGCCTCTGGGACCTGGCCGATGCCCAGTTGGAAGGTGGGGGCAGCGGGGACCAGCTCGAGCAGGTTGGCTGCGATCCGACGCGCGCGTTCGTCCGGCCGCGCGGAGCGGTAGGACGGGGTGGGACGCTCGCTGGCGACCATCGCGGTGAAGCGGTCCACGGGCACGCGGGTCGGTCCGGTGGTTCGGGGCAGGGCCGGGTCGATCTCGCCGAGGACGACGTCGGCGACGTCGAGCGCCGCCTGCGAGTAGCTCATGCTCGGCCCCAGGCTGACCCGGCCATCGCGGTCGGGGCGCGACACCCGCAGCATCGCGACGTCGATCTGCAGGCGCCGGATGGCCGCGGGAACGTCGGAGAGCCGCAGGGGCAGGAACGCGGCACGACCGTCGGCGATCAGCGGCCGGGACGGCCCCGTGGCGTGCCAGGTGCTGTAGGCCAGGTCGCCGTGCTCGACGGCGGGCAGGAACGGCTGGTCGTCGAGCTGCAGTCCGCTGTAGAGGTGCAGACCGGGCCGGGTCCGGGCCAGCCCGCCGAGCCCGGCCAGCAGGGTGGTCGGTGCCGCACACCCTGGTGCGGCGACGATCCGTGCGCCGTCGGGGATGTGGGCAAGCGCCTCGTCGAGGCTGACTGCTGCGTCCATGGCGACGTCGGCTCCTTCGCCGGCTGGGCGGGTCTCGCCGGGTGGCGCCGGGCGCCCGGAACCCGGTCACCCTACCCCGCGCGCTGGCCCTATCCTCGTGCCGCCCACGGCGGCCGGGCCACCGCGCTGCTGGCTGCCGGCCGCACGCGAAGCCGCACGCGAAGCCACACGCGAAGCTGCACGCGACACGGACTGGAGCGTTCGATGCCCGAGCCCTACGAGGCGGTCCCGGCAGGCCGGCTGGTCGGCGTCGGGATCGGGGCCGGGATCACCGCAGGCTTGCTGTCGGCGCTGGTGTGGCTCGGTGCGAGCGCGACGGGCATGTCGTCCGAGGTCGCGGTGCCGGGTCGCGAGGCGACCGAGCTGGCGTGGTTCAACCTGCCGCTGCTCGCGATCCTCGCGGGGCTCGGTGCAGGTGTGGTCGCCGCGCGGGTCCGTCGCGGGGCGACGCCCCGGCGACGGTTCCACCGGGTGGCGCTCGGGGTGCTGGTGGTGTCGCTGCTGCCCCTGCTCGCCCAGCCCGACGAGGTGACGTGGGCGACGCGGATCGTGCTCGGCGGCGCCCACGTGCTGGTCTACGCGATCGTCGTCCCGGCGCTGGCCAAGCTGCTGCCGGACAGCTGACGCGGTCGCGCCGGGCGGCGAACGGCGTGGCAGCCGCCGGGTGGTCAGCCCGGGGTCGGCGGGTCCGCGGCGCCGGCGGCCATCGCCGCGACGTGTCGTGCTTCTGCGTTCGCGCCGGTGCAAAGCACCGTCACCGGTCCGTCGGCGGCGATCTTGCCGGCGAGCAGCGCGGCGATCCCGACCGCGCCGCCACCCTCGAGGATCCAGCGGTGCTCGTCGAACGCGAAGCGCATGCCGGCCCAGATCTCGTCCTCGGTCAGCAGCACGAGATCGTCGATCAGCGCACGGACCATCGCGAACGTGTGGCGGTTGCCAGCGCCGGCGATCCCGCCCTGGAGGCTGTCGGCCAGCGTGGCCGACTCGGACTCCAGCTCGACCGGTGCGCCGGCGGCCAGGCTCTCGGCCATGACCGCGGCACGCTCCATCGACACGCCGATCAGCCGGACATCCGGGCGGGCGGCGCGCACCGCCAGCCCGACGCCGGCGAACAGCCCGCCGCCGGACAGCGGTACGAGCACCGCCGTGGTGGCCGGGTGCTGCTCGACGAGCTCGGCGCCGCAGGTGCCCTGCCCGGCGATCACCTCCGGGTCGTCGAACGGGTGGATCACGCGCAGACCGCGATCGGCTGCCAGCCGGTCGGCCGCGGCCAGGGCGTGGGCCTGGTGCTCGCCCGCGACGTGCAGCTCGCAGCCGAGCGCCTCGAGCGCCGCCACCTTGTCGGCGGGTACCCGCTCCGAGACGCACACGGTCGCGGGCACGCCGAGCTGTGCGGCGACGTGCGCCACCGCCCGGCCGTGGTTGCCGGTCGAGGCGGTGACGACCCC
>SKSM01000158.1 GCA_007122985.1 Nitriliruptoraceae bacterium
CAGCACCACGCCGGTCACGGCGCCCGGACGCGCTGCGGCTCAGCCGTCGCGGCGCCGCCGCGCGCGTGTGACCTGCCAGCTGACGAACGCACCGATCAGCGTGCCGAGCGCAAAGGTGATCAGCAACAGCACGATCAGCGGCACGCCGCCGATCTGCCCGTCACCAGCGGGGTCGTCACGCACCTGTGTCTCACCGAACACCCACGAGAAGTCCACCGGCTGGCTGTTGGCGACCGCGAAGATCCCGAACAGCACCGCCAGAATCACGATGAACACCCGCCCGAGCTGCTGGGTGAACGGGGTGGGCTCCTTCGCCGGCGGTGTATCGGCATCGGCGGACCGCTCGTGCGCGGACGGCCTCGCGGCGTCGGCGGCCGGCTCCTCCGACGCGTTCTCGTCGGGGCCGGCGCCGGTGACGAAGGGCTCCTCCGGATCCCCTCCGTGACCGTCGGGCGTCGAGGATCCGCTCACAGCTGCCTCCTTCGTCGGCTACGGGCCACGCACACCCGGCCGGGCGGGGCGTCCGCGGCATCCACACGGCTATCCTGCCCGCTCGAGCCGGATGCCGCTAGGAGGAACCGATGCCGCAGGGCACGATCAAGGACTTCGATCCCGAGTCCGGGACCGGGACCCTGATCGACGACGGGCTGCTCGAGCGTCGGTTCGACCGCGAAGCCTTCACCGCATCGGGCCTGCAGACCCTGCGGATCGGCCAGCGGGTCCGCTACGAGCTCGAGGGCGACGACGAGGTTCCCCGCGTCGCGCAGCTCAACATCGTCAGCCTGTGAGCCTCCGCGCCCGGTGAGGGCACCGCCGCAGTCGTGGTGTGTGGCCGTGTGAGTGTGGCCGTGCGCGTGTGGCCGTGCGGTCGGCGCGTCCGGTTCAGGCCACGTGCTGTGGCAGCTCGTCCAGCACCGCCGCCGTGCGGGCGAACAGCGCCTGGCCGTGCTCCATGCCGTTGTGCTCGGCCCACTGCCGGGTCTCCTCGAGCGCCTCGCGCAGCCGGTCGGCGGCGGTCGGTGCCACCCCGCCGTGCTCGGCCAGCGCGGCGCTGGCGACCTTGTCGGGGTCCATGTCGATCAGCTCACGCAGCAGCCGGTCGGGATCCGGCTCGTCGCGCCACGCCAGCGCACAGGCCGCGGTGAACACCGGCGCATCGAAGTCGGCGTCACAGGCGATGACCGCCAGGTGCATCAGGGCCTTGGCCGAGAGCCGGTCCTCGTCGGCGACCGCGTGCACGATCGGCGCATAGTCGCCGAGCTGCTCGTCGGTGACCCGTGGTGCCTTCAGCGCCACCCGCTTGGCCCGGACGGGCACGTTCTGGTGGACCTCCAGGTCGTCCGGCGGCTCTCCGTCGGCCAGCCAGTCGGACAGCGGCACCGCCGACTCCCAGTACGCGACGACATCGTCAGAGCGGACCGACGCCCGGTTGGCGAGGGTTCGCCTGGGGTCGACCGAGTAGGTGACCAACCCCCCGCCGAACTCGTCGACGAGCGTGTCGGCGTGCGTGAGCGAGACCCAGCCCGAGACCCGCTTGCCGTGGGCGTAGGTCCCTGGTGCCGCCTGGTCGAGCTCGCCGACCGGGCCGTACAGCGCCGACAGGTCGGCGCGCGTGCGAAGCCCGTCCTCCTCGATCAGTGGCAGCCGTTTCGGCTTGGTCAGGTGATAGACGGTGACGCGGGACACACGGGGCCTTTCCAGCAGCGCATCAGCGCAACGCGGACGTGCCGTTCGACGATCGGTGAGCGTACTGGCCGTAGGCTCGACCGCAGTGCCCGCCGTCCCCGGGATGTCCCGATGCCGACCAGACCGAGCCCAACGCTGCCCCCGGGCGTCACCGAGCGGCGCGCGACCTGGGACGACCTCGATGCGGTCGCTGCGCTGCTGGCGGAGGCTTCGCGGGCCCGGATCGGGGCGGTGACCGTCCGACGCGAGGACCTGCGGCTGCGCTGGCTCGGACTCGCGTCGCTCGAGGCCGTGGTGCTCCTCGAGAACGAATCGTGCCCACCAAAGCTGCTGGCCTACTCGGCCGAGGACGTGCTCGAGGACCCTCACAGCGGCACGATCGAGCTTCACGTCGACGGTCAGGTCCATCCGGCCCACACCGGCCGGGGGGCCGCGACCTATCTGCTCGACCGGGCGGCGGCGACGGCCCACGATGCGGCCGTCGACCGAGGCCGATCCGAGGCGACGCTGCGAACCACCCTGGTCGACGGCGACGCGGGCGCACGTGCCTTCTTCGAACACCGCGGGTTTGCGTGCGTGCGATACCTGCTCGATCTGCGGCTCGACCTGCACGCACACCCGCCGGCCCCCATCTGGCCAGGACGGGTCGACGTGCGCCCGTTCGACCCGTCGTCTGACGTCGAGCGCGTCTGGCAGGTGCATCAGGCGGCGTTCGCCGACGTGCCCACCTCCCTGCCGCTGACCGTGGACGACTTTCGTGCATCGCGCCTGGACGGTGCGAGGGGGATCGACCCGGCACTGTCGCTGCTGGCTGAGGAGAACGGCGAGGTGGTGGGGCTGGCGCTGTGCCGTGCGGGCGCACCAGGTGCACCCGAGGACGGTTGGATCCGCGATCTCGGCGTCGTCCCGGCCCACCGCCGCCGTGGTGTCGGCATGGCACTGCTGCGCGCCACCTTCGGACTGTTCCGAGCGCAGGAGCTGACCGGGGTCGCGCTCGAGGTCGACGACGTCACCCTCGACGGGGCGGTCGCGCTCTACCGCCGAGCGGGGATGCGGATCGTCCGCCGCACCGACGTGCTGGAACGCAGCCTGCCGGTCGTCACGGCCTGACGCTCACGCCCGGCACGAGGCCGGCGGAGCGGACGAACCACGGCTCGCGGTGCCGTGCGGGGTCACGCCCGGCGGCGAGCACGCGCACGCCACACGCCCAGGACGAGCACCACCACCGCGAACCCGCCAACGAGGCCCAGTCGCCATCCGACGACCGGCTGTTGCGGGGTGGCTGCGATCCCCGGCCCAGGGCCGGCCAACGGTGGCTCACCCGCGCCGAGCTCGGCGAGATCCTCCCCCGCACGGTCGAGCGCGCGGGTGCGGTCGCACAGGCTGGTCGACAACGAGCCGTCGTCGCTGGTCGCGTAGACCAGCTCCGCACGGCCGGACTCGAAGCCGTAGCCGCACATCGCCTGGTCCCCGGCCGTGCGGACCTCGACGCGCTCGTGGACCTCACCCGCGTAGACCTCTGCGACCTCGATCTCGGCGACGAGCTCACGGTCGGGCGGATCCACGTCGGGCCCGGGCCGGGTGACCGCGACCACCTCGCCGCTGAACACCGCGTCGACCTGCTCACGTGCCTCACGGGGCGGAGGCGGCTCCGGGCAGTCGCAGGCCAGAGCGGGCCGGGGGGCCACCATCGCGACGACCGCGAACAGGCCCAGGAGCAGCACGACCGCGGGTGCGCGGCGCGCCATGCTGTTCGTTCGGCTACGCAAACCGGTCATCCCTCAACACACCTCCTCTGGCCGAGAGCCGGACGGTCACCTGATCACGTCGAGGTCGATGGCGCTGACCGGGAGCCGTTCGAACCGGCCGGGTTCGCGCCGGAACCAGGTCTCTCCGTCGGTCCCACGCACGGCGAAGCCGGTCCCGATGCTCGCGACCCAAGGGCGGGTGGTGTGGTCCTCGTCGAACAGCAGCTCCGGCACGGGATTGGTGATCGGTTCACGTTCGGGGTCGTCGACCACGACGGGACCGTCGTCGTCGAGGTGCAGCGACCACCGGACCCGGTCGGCCACGCCGTCGGTGCCGGGCGCCAGTGCCTCGGCCGGTGCGTCCACCGCCAACGGTCGCTCCTCGCTGGTGCCACCTCCGGGACGGGCCCACGCCCCGTCGGCCTGACGCTCCAACCGGACGGCGAGGTAGCCGTCGGTCTGATCGCTGCGCAGCCACAGCTCGGTGGCACCGTCGTCGGTCGCGACCCAGGCGTCGAGCTGTGCCCAATCGCTGCCGCCGAGCTCGAAGAACTCGAACGCGGCGTTGTCGGTCGCGGTGTCGCCGGTGCCCGGACCGTCGTCCCATCCGCGCGTGTGCAGCGTCACGGTCCCGCCGACAGTCTCGAGGTAGGCGAGGCTGTCGCCGTCGGGTGACCACACCGGGCCGGACATCGACGCGCCGTCGGTCAGGACGCCGTCGACCGCACGGTCGCTGCCGAACGGTTCGTCGTCCCCCACCGGCTCACCATCCACGAACCGTGCCCAACGCAGGTGCGCGGCATCGTCGTGGTCATGGGCGCGGACCAGCACGGTCAGGTCGTCCGGTGTCGACCCTGGACGGACCGCGACCTCGCGGAAGGCGGCCAACCCGTCCGACGGCAGTGAGGCCAGGTCCACCGGGTTCACCCAGTCGTCGAACACCCGCAGCCACTGGGCACCGAGCAGGACCACCGGTTCCGGCAGCGGCTCGGCGAGGTCGGGCACGTCGTCGGTGTCGGGCGCCGTCGACGGGTCCTCGGCCATCGTGTCGTCCTCGGCCATCGTGTCGTCGTCGGCGGAGATCTCCGGTTCGTCTGGGGCCTCCTCCGGGGCGGCGGGCGCATCGGCGATCTCGGGTGGCTGCGGACCGGTGGTGCCGACCAGGGTCGGCACCACCAGCACCGCGGCCGCCGCCGCGCCGGCCCCGGCCACGGCGAAGCTCACCGCCCGCCAGCGACGACGACGCGCGATGCGGGCATCCACCCGCTGCCACAGCTGTGGGGTCGGCTCAACATCGTGCGCGCGTGCCTGGAGCGCGTCGCGCAGCCGCTGTTCGATCCCGGCCATCAGGCCTCACCTCCCTGTGCGGTCCGTGCGGGCGGTCCATCCGGCTGCCCGTCGTCCCCGCGTCGCACCGGCCGTCCGGTGGACTCCTCGTCCAGCAGGTGCTGGAGCTGCTGCAGCCCGCGGGCCGCCGCGGCCCGCACCGACTGCTCGCTGCTGGCGAGCGTCGCGGCGCTCTCCTCGACGGTGAGGTCCGCGAAGTAGCGCAGCACCACGGCGTGCCGCTCCGGGGTCGGCAGCGCGCGCACGGCCCGCCAGACGGGGTCGTGCTCGGGTGCACGCGCATCGGCCA
>SKSM01000233.1 GCA_007122985.1 Nitriliruptoraceae bacterium
CGCTGGTCGCGCCCGTGCGACCCAGCCGCAAGCACGAGGAGCCCCGCACCGCGATCGCGGAGTACGCGGCACGCACCCGGAGCGACGGGCTGCCCGCCGATCCCTGGCTGCGGTTGCACGTCCGCGCCGGGGGCCGCATCCACGGCGTGTGCCCGTACTCGATGACCGTGCCCGGCTCCCTCGACGACTGGCGCGGCTGGACAGGACTTCCCTTCGACGTATCCGGAGAGGTCGAGGTCCCCGGGGCGTTGACGCTGCTGCACGTCGACGTCGAGCAGGGTCACGCGGTGTACGTCGAGCCCAACGTCTGGGTCGTCCACGAGCTGGACCAGCGTGCGTGAGCTGGGACGGGCCGCACGGCCGCTCCGTCAGGTACGGCTGTGTCAGAACTGGGCAACGGCGGGCAGACTCGCCCGACCGGGAGGCCCTCATCCAGCTCCGCTCGTATCCAGATGCTCGTCGAGGGTGTCCGCGATCAGCTCCGCGATGCCGAACGACGACGTCGCCGCCGGTGACGGTGCGTTCCTCACGTTGAGCACCCGGCCAACCCGTGAGAACGCGAAGTCGTCGACCAGCTCGCCAGCCTCGGACACCGCTTGGGCGCGAACCCCGGCCTTTGCCGGAACGACGTCGGCAGCCCGAAGGTCAGGCACGTAGGCCTGTGCATCTGCGACGAAACGACGACGGCTCAGGCTGCGACGCAGCTCGGTCAGCCCGACCCGCCAATAGCGGCGAGCCAGTCGACGAAAGCCCGGCCACCGCAGCGTCCTGACCAGTTCGCCGAGACGCACGGTCCGACGGCGGTATCCCTCCCGGGCGAACGCCAGCACCGCGTTCGGGCCGATCAGCACCTCGCCATCGATCCGCTTGGTCAGATGCACCCCGAGGAACGGCAACGAAGGGTCGGGCACCGGATAGATCAAGCCGTTGACCAGGTGACGCCGCTGCGGCTTGAGCTGCCAGTACTCGCCGCGGAAGGGCACGATTCTCGGATCCGGTCGATCGCCGGACAGTTCGGCGATGCGGTCGGCAGCGAGACCCGCACACGCGACGAGGTGGTCGAAACGCAGCGCGCCCGTCGTGGTGTCGACGGCCACATCCGACTCCCCGCCGACGATCTGCTGGACCTCACAGCCGGTTCGGATCTCCACCCCGGCCCCACGCAGCTCATCGGCCATCGCCCGCGCGATCGCACCGAAGTCGGTGATCGCGGTGTGCGGGGAGTGAAGGGCAGCCACACCAACGGCATTCGGCTCGATGCTCCGGATCTCGTCCGGCCCGATCATGCGTAGCCCGGGTACGCCGTTGGCGGTGCCGCGGCGGTGCAGTTCCTCGAGTGCCGGCAGCTGCGTCTCGTCCACGGCGATGATCAGCTTGCCGCACTCGTCGTAGGCGAGGTCGCGCTCGCGGCAGTAGTCGCGGATGCGACGCATGCCCTGGGTGCACAGCCGGGCCTTGAGCGAACCGGTCGGGTAGTAGATGCCGGCATGGACCACGCCGCTGTTGTGCCCCGTCTGGTGGCTGCCGACCCGCGGCTCCTTCTCCATGACCGTCACGGCGGCGCCCGGGTGCCGGGCGAGGAACTCACGTGCGAATGCGAGCCCGACGATGCCCCCACCGACGACGCCGATCCGTCCCCCGAAGCCTGCCGTCATGCCTGCTCCACCATCGCAGACGCACCCCGTGGCCGGGATCCCCGGCGGGCGGATCGACGGCCGCGCAGCACCGCCTGCAGAACCCTAGCGCGATGGTCTGCCGGGCCCACGGACCGCCCCGCCTGCTGGGTCGCCCGCGAGCGGTTCGCACTGTTCCCCTCCCGAACCGGGTCACGTCCCCTGCCCGGGTTCGTAGCGTTCGGGACCTTCGGCCCTGGTCGCGACTCGACCGTGACCGTCACCGACGTCCGCACACGGAAGGGTGCTGTTCATGCTCCGCGTTTCGCTTCGGACCCTGCTGGCCACCGCGCTCGCCTTGTCGGTCCTCACCGCCCCCGCCGCAGCCGAGGATCCAGACAGCGACCAGGATCACGCGGCCTGCCCGGAGGGCGCCCCGGAAGACGGCTTCGACGACGTCGCCGACGGCAACGTCCACGCCGCGGCGATCCGCTGCGTCGCATCTCTGGGCGTGGTGCACGGCACGACCGCCACGAGCTTCGACCCGGCCGCTGAGGTCACACGTGGCCAGCTCGCCTCGCTCTTGACCGCCGCGCTCGGCCACCTCGACCTCCCGCTGCCGCCGGCCGCCAACGGTGTCAGCTTCGACGACGCCGGCGACACCCACGGCGACGCGATCCACCGGCTCGCCGCCGCCGGGATCGTGAGCGGCCGCGAGGACGGATCGTTCGCCCCCCACCAACCGGTGACCCGCGAGCAGCTTGCCTCGATCCTGGTCAACACCTGGTCGTTCGTGCTGGGCGACGAGGTAGCACCGGCCCCGACGGCCGGCTTCGACGACGTCACCGGCGGTGTCCACCAGGCCAACATCGACAAGGCGGTCGATCTCGATCTGCTGCGTGGGCGCAGTGCGTCCGAGTTCGCGCCTGCGAGCGCCACCCGCCGCGATCAGGCGGCCTCGGTGATCGCGCGGCTGCTCGACCGCGCTCCGGGGCAGCTGATCGGCGAGATCTGGTCGCTGGATCAGGGCACGGACCTGATCCATGTCTACAACGGCGCCACCCACGAGGAACTGGTCGCGATCGACGTCAGCCCTCAGGCCCTGCAGGACGCCGGATTCGACGACGCACCGACCGGCGACGCCACCGTTCCGCACATGATCGAGTTCGACTCGCGGGAGCGCTACGCGTTCATCGCGGCCACCGCGGGTGCCTCCACGATCGTGGTCGACACCCGCACCAAGCAGGTCGTCGAGGTGCTGGCCACCGGTGGCGGCAGCCACATGGCCGCGGTCACGCCGGACGACAGCGCGGTGTGGGTCGCGGCCATCGGCGCAGAGCAGATGGTCGAGATCGCTGTCGACCTCCACCCGGGTGATCCGTCGTTCACGGTGCAGCGGCGGCTCGACGTCGAAGACCTGCTCGCGCCGATCGAGGACGCCAACGGCTGGCAGTACTCCTCCTACAGCCCGGTCTGCCACCAGTACTCGACCGACTCCGCCGAGGCGTGGATTACGCTCGGCCCGGGGTGGGCCGACGGGGCCGCGTTCGTGCTGGACCTCGACTCGGGCACCGTCACGGCCGCCTGGGACCCCGACGAGGTCCGGGCCAACTGCGGCGTGTCGGTCTCCGACGACCGCGCCGTGCTCAACTGGAGCGGTGAGGTCGTCGAGGACGCCAACACCAACGGCGAGTGGTACGTCTTCGATCCCGACTCGAAGGAGCAGATCGGCGAGGCCCGGGACGCCCGCGGCTTCGACGCCCACGGTGTGCGGCTGAGCCCCGACGGCAGCGTCTACTGGATGGTCAACCGTGCCTCGGACAACGCAGTCGTCGTCGACGCGGACTCGCTCGAGGTCATCGCGGAGTACGAGGACGTCGCCGACACCCCCGACATCCTCGACTTCAACGCCGACGGTTCACGGGTCTATGTCAGCCAGCGCGGTCCGACACCCATCTCCGGCGCTCCGCACGCCGCGTCGGGCGACAACCCGGGCGTGGCGGTCATCGACGCCGCCACCGGCGAGCTGCTCGGCCTGCTCGCCCCACCCGAAGCCGTCGATGAGGACGGCGAGGTGGCAAACGACATCCACGGCGTCGGCTTCCGCAACCGCGGCCACGGCCTGTCGTAGCCGCGCGGGCAAGCGGCGGTGATTCCGTTCGGAACGCACGCCGCCGACTCGGAGCAACCCGAGACGGCGGCGTGCATCAGCACGAGCGGGGCGTTGTCCGCCAGTGCTCCTGTCCGGACGGCCACCAACTAACGGCCAGGAGACCGGTCCGCACGCACGCTGCCCATGCGCTGCGGATGGCGTTAGACATGCAGGCATCAACCGCGGCGCGATCCGCTGCGCCCCGATTCTCGGCCCGACCGCATCCGCAGCGGGCCCGACAGGGAGGGTGTCATGCAGGACCAGGCTCCAGAGATCTCCGAGACGACCCATCCGACCCCGCCTGCGCCCAGGTTGTCGTTCGACGACGGGCCGCTGTCCGGGGAGCGCATCGCGCTGGAGCGCGAGCTCACGACCGTCGGACGCAGCAGCACCAACGACTGCGTGGTCATCGATCCGCGCATCTCCCGTATCCACGCACAGATCCGTCGGGACATCGCAAGCGTGATCGTCACCGATCTCGGGTCACGCTCCGGCACCTGGCTCAACGGCGAGCTGCTGACCGGACCGGCGGTGGCCCATCACGGTGAGCAGCTCCGGTTCGGCCCCATCACCGCAACCCTGGAGGACGTCGCTGCTGCGAGCGACCCGGCCGAGGACACGCTGGTGTTCGGCGCTCCGATGATCGAGGTGGGGCCACGCCTGTCACCGCGCCAGCAGCAGGTCCTCGAACTGATGGCCAAGGGACTGACCAACATCGAGATCGGCCAGGAGCTGAGCATCTCCGAGCGCACGGTCAAGGCCTACGCGCACGAGCTGTTCGACCGGCTCGACGTGCACAACCGCGCCGGCGCCGTCGCACAGGGCATCAGGCACGGCCTGGTCTGAACCCGCACTGGCGCCTCGCGCTGTCGCGATCCCTCACACGCGCTTGCGTCACTGCCGCCGGCGCAGCGGGTGGGTCGTCGGCGTCTCGATGATCACCAGCTCCAGGCCGTCGGGGTCGTGCACGCTCATCTCGATCAGCCCCCAGGGCTTGTGCTCGGGCTCGGCTGCGATGTCGACCGAACCGGCGACGAGCTCTTCGCGCACCGCAGCGATGTCGGCGACCTGGAGCCATACCCGCACCGGGGGCACGCCGCCAGCTGCGGGGTCGACGGGCCACGGCGCCTGTCCGCCGTCCGCACCGCCTTCGGTGAGCTCGAGGAATCCACCGCCGAGGAAGTACACCACGCCGCGGTACGGCGACTCGCCCCAGTCGCGGTACCGCACCAGGCCGAGGCCGTCCTCGTAGAAGGCGACGGACCGCTCGAA
>SKSM01000007.1 GCA_007122985.1 Nitriliruptoraceae bacterium
GCCGCGGCGCGCCGAGCTCGCCGTACCGTCAGCAGCCGGGGGGTCGTGGCCCCGGTGGCCAGCCCGGCGGTGGTCCACCCGGTGGTGGCCCGCCCGGGCGGGGAGGACCCGGTGGCCCGGCAGGCACGGGCGGTCCCGGCGGCGGACGCGGCGCCCCGTCCAGTCCGTACCGGCAGCCGTCCGGCGGCCGTGGTGCCCCCGGTGGGGGACCGGGCGGTGGCCGTGGCGGCCCCGGAGGTCCCGGTGGGACCGGCGGACCCGGCTCCGGCAAGACGCGCCGCAAGAAGAAGAAGGACCGGCAGAGTCCGGCCGAGCAGGAGATCCAGCGCGGCCCGATGCGTCGCGACGCGCCGCTCGAGGAGCAGATCAAGGTCGAGCGTGTGGACGTCCTGTCGGGTGTGACCGTCGGTGAGCTGGCCGACAAGCTCGGCGTTCCCGGTGCCGCCCTGGTCAAGAAGCTGTTCGAGATGGGCGAGATGGCCACCGTTCAGCAGACGCTGCCGGACGACACGGTGGAGATCCTCGGCGCGGACCTCGGTGTCGACGTCCACTTCCTCTCCGAGGAGGAGCTGGAGTTCGGGATCGAGTCGCCGGATGACCCGACGACCCTGACGTGGCGTCCGCCGGTCATCACCGTGATGGGTCACGTCGATCACGGCAAGACCAAGCTGCTCGACGCGATCCGGCAGACCGACGTGGTCGCCGGGGAGGCCGGGGGGATCACCCAGCACATCGGCGCCTACCAGATCACCAAGGACGACCGTCGGATCACCTTCATCGACACCCCGGGCCACGAGGCGTTCACCGCCATGCGCGCCCGTGGTGCCCAGGTGACCGACGTGGCGATCCTCGTGGTGGCCGCCGACGACGGCGTGATGCCGCAGACCAAGGAAGCGATCGACCACGCCAAGGCGGCCGAGGTCCCCGTCGTGGTCGCGGTCAACAAGATGGATGTCGAGGGCGCCGACCCGGTCCGCGTCAAGACCCAACTGACCGAGCACGGTCTGGTCGCCGAGGATCTCGGCGGCGACGTGCCGATGGTCGAGGTCTCGGCGCTGCGCGGCCTCGGACTCGACGAGTTGCTCGAGGTCGTGCTGCTCCAGGCCGATCTGCTCGAGCTGCAGGCCAACCCGAACAAGCAGGCCCGTGGACGCATCGTCGAGGCCAACCTCGATCGTGGGCGTGGGCCCGTCGCGACCTTGCTGGTGCAGGGTGGGACGCTCAAGCGCGGTGACGTGCTGGTCGCGGGCACCGCCGACGGGCGGATCCGCGCGATGTTCGACGAGAACGGCCAGGAAGTGACCGAGGCCGAACCGGCACGTCCGGTCCAGGTCCTCGGGCTCAATCAGGTGCCGGAGGCCGGCGACGAGTTCCGCGTCGTCAGCACCGAGCGGGTCGCCCGTGACGTCGCGGAGCGGCGTTCCGCACGCGACCGGCGCAAGGAGCTGGCCGAGCGGCGTCCGACCACCCTGGAGGAGCTGACCTCAGCGGTCCAGGCCGGTGACAAGGTGACGCTCAACGTCATCATCAAGGCTGACGTCTCCGGCTCGGCCGAGGCGCTCGAGGATGCGCTGGTCAAGCTCGAGCTCGACGAGGTGCAGGTCCGTGTGATCTCCAAGGGCGTCGGCGCGATCACCCAGGGCGACGTCCGGTTGGCCGAGGCGTCCGATGCCATCATCGTGGCGTTCAACGTCCGGCCCGGGGCCAACGCCCGTGACGAGATCGAGCGCTCCGGGGTGGATGTGCGCACCTACTCCATCATCTACGAGGCGATCGAGGACATCGAGCGCGCGGTCAAGGGTCTGCTGGCGCCGGAGTACCGCGAAGAGGTCGTCGGCGAGGCCGAGGTCCGCGAGGTGTTCAAGGTCCCCAAGGCGTTCGTCTTCGGGTGCATGGTCACCAAGGGCGAGCTCAAGCGCGACGCCGGCGTCCGCGTGATCCGGGAGGGTGTCGTGGTCGCCGAGGACCGCATCGCCTCGCTGCGCCGCTTCAAGGACGATGTGCGCGAGGTCCGCGAGGGCTTCGAGTGCGGCGTCGGTCTCGCCAGGTTCCAGGACGTCAAGGAGGGCGACTTCTTCGAGGCCTACGAGACCGTCGAGGTGGAGCGCGCCTGACCTGAGTCGACGACATGAGCGCACGCGGCCCGACAGGACGCGTCCACTACGGCATCGCCCGGGTGGATCTGCGCCTGCCGGGCGCGGACGGGCTCAAGGCCAAGCGCGCCCTGCTCAACCGGGCGCGTGCTGCGCTCGTCGACGAGCTCGGCGTCTCGGTCGCCGAGGTGGGGGCGCAGGACGTCTGGCAGCGTGCGGTGCTCGGCATCGGTGTCACCGCCTCGACCGCGACCGGTGTCGACCGGGTGCTCGACCGCATCACCGCGGTGCTCGAACGCGATCCCCGGCTCGAGGTACTCGGGGTCGACGATCTCGCCGACACCCTGGACGCTGGTGACGGTGGTCCGCTCACACCGCCGTGACGACGCCGGACCTGCTGCCCCGATACCGACCGCTGCTGCGACGCCTATCTTGGCGATGAGTCGCTGACATCCCCGGCTGGCCGGACCCGCACCCTCCGGCTGCCAACGCCCGATCACCGCCGCGGCAACCGTCGCCGCACGACCGCCTCCGGGCGGGGAAGGAGCTCGACCGTGGCGCGCCGACGCAATCCCCGCGTCGACAAGCGGGTACAGGCCGCGATCGCCGACCTGATCGAGACCGAGGTCGCCGACCCCCGGCTGGCGATGATCTCGATCACCGAAGCCGACGTCACCCCGGACCACGAGGTGGCGACGATCTACTACTCGACGCTCGACCCGTCGGTGGTCAGCCGCGACCCGCGTCGTACCGGCGGTGACCGGATCCCTGACGCAGACGAGGTCGCCGACGGCCTGACCGCGGCGGCGCCGCGCCTGCGGGGCATGCTCGCCCGCCGGGCCGGACTGCGCACGACGCCGGACCTACGGTTCGAACCCGATCCGGTGGTCGCACAGGCCGCTCGCGTCGATGAGCTGTTGCGCGGGCTCGACGAGCAGCGCCGTCGGGGCGACGGCGGTGCCACCCCCACCGACGACGCCGGGACGCACGACGACCCGGGGGACGAGGAATCGCCGTGACCCCGACCACCGTCGACTGGCGCGACGAGGTGGATGCCGACGAGCTCGAGGCGGCCGTCGTGCAGCTGCGCGCTGCGATCGACCAGCGGCAGGCCGTGGTCATCGCCGCGCACGTCACGCCGGACGCGGACAGCCTCGGCGGCGTCCTGGCGCTGCACCTGGCCCTGTCGGCCGTCGGGGTGCGGTCGGTGCCGGTGGTCGGTGAGGCCATCGAGCACGTGCCCGCTGCCCTGACGGGCCTGCCCGGCGCCGACCAGCTCCGCGGTGTCGACCAGCTGCCGGACGCGTCCGCGGTCGATCTGCTGGTCAGCGTCGACGCGGCGAGCCCCGAGCGGCTGGGGGCCGTGGCCGGCTACTTCGACGTCCGCGTGCCGAGCATCATGCTCGACCACCATCCGTCCGCAAGCGGGTTCGGCGACGCGTCGGTGATCGCACCCGGTGCCGCGGCGACCGTGCAGGTCGTCGTCGAACTGCTCGATTCGCTCGGTCTGACCATCACCGCCGACATCGCCAGCTGCCTGTACGCAGGGCTGGTGACCGACACCGGCCGGTTCGCCCACGCCTCGACCGACGCCGCGGTGATGACGCTCGCGGCCCGACTGATCTCCGCCGGCGCCGACCACGTCGCCCTGAACCGGCAGCTGTACGACACCCGTTCGCTGGGCGAGCTGCAGCTGCTGGGTCGCGCCCTGGAACGACTGACCTACGTCGCGGACGTACGGCTGGTCCACACCCACCTGACCCGGGACGAGCTCGACGCCGTGGACGCCGGGCTCGCCGACACCGAGGGCATCGTCGATCTGCTGCGCAGCGCGGACGCCGCCCGGGTCGCGGTGGCGCTCAAGCCCGCTGCCGACGGGACGTGGCGGGTGTCCATGCGCGCGCGGGGCGACGCCGACGTCGGGGCGCTCGCCCAGGCGTTCGGTGGCGGGGGTCACACCGCCGCAGCCGGCTTCACCTCCACCCGGGACGTCGACGCAATCGTCGCCGACATCGTCGCCTGGCTGCGGGCGGAGTGAGCGATGGGACGTCGACCTCGCCCTCGCGGTCCCGTGCACGACGGCGTGCTGGTCGTCGACAAGCCCGCCGGGCCGACCTCCCACGACATCGTGGACGTGGTCCGGCGCGCCGTCGGGCATCAGCGGGTCGGCCACACCGGAACGCTCGACCCGGCGGCGACGGGGGTGCTCGTGATGTGCGTCGGTCGCGCCACCAAGCTCGTGCGCTTCCTGCAGGCCGGCCGCAAGACCTATGCAGCGCAGGTCCGGCTCGGGGTGACCACCAGCTCACAGGACGCCGACGGCGAGGTGGTCTGGCAGGCCGATGCGAGCCACCTCGACGAGCGCACCGTTTGCGAGGCGCTGATGCGCTTCCAGGGCACCTTCTCCCAGCTGCCGCCGATGGTGTCGGCGGTGAAGGTCGGCGGGCAGCGGCTCCACGAGGCCGCGCGGCGCGGTGAGGAGGTCGAGCGCGAACCCCGCGAGGTCACGGTCGACTCGATCGTCCTGGACGGTTTCGAGACCGGCGAACGACCGCGGTTGAGCTTCCTGGTGACGTGCTCGGCCGGCACCTATGTACGGACGCTCGCGCATGATCTTGGGGCCGAGCTGGGGGTGGGCGGCAGTCTGGAGTCGCTGCGACGGCTGGCCAACGGCCCCTTCGTCATCGACGAGGCCGTCTCCCTCGACGAGGTGTCCGCGGCCGCCGAACGAGGGGACACGCGGCGGCTGCTGCTCGACCCCGCCGTGGCGGTGCGGCGCGCGCTACCGACGGTCGAGGTGGCCGACACCGACCTGATCCGGCGCCTGGCGCAGGGTGGGCGGCTGCCCGCACAGGGGCTGGACGGCCCGTTCGCGATCACTGCCCCCACGGCGGACGGCGAACGTCTGGTTGGCGTCTATGCCGATCGGGCCGACGGTCAGGCCGCCTCGCAGCTGGTGTGGACCCGACCCGAGGAGCTGACGTGACCGGGGGCAGGCCGTGACCGTCGTTCACGCGCTCGACGACGTCGATGCCGTGCCGTCGGTGGTCACGATCGGCAACTTCGACGGGGTGCACCGCGGTCACCGCACGCTGCTGCGTCGCACCGCCGACGCCGCCGCGGACCGTGACCTGCGCTCGGTGGTCATCACCTTCGAGCCGCACCCGGCCGCGGTCCTGCGTCCCGGGAGCGAGCCGCCGCGGCTGCAGACCCTCGAGCAGCGCGTCGAGGCGCTCGAGGACGCCGGCGTCGACCTGGTGCTGGTGCTCGCGTTCACCCCAGAGCTGGCGGCGCTCGAGCCGGACGAGTTCGTCGCCGAGGTGCTGGTCGAGCGCGTGAGCGCCCAGCGCGTGGTGGTGGGGACCAACTTCCGCTACGGCCGCCGGGCGGCGGGTGACATCGTCCACCTGGCGACCGCTGGCGAGCGCCACGGATTCGAGGTCGAGGCGGTGGCGCTGCTCGAGCTCGACGACGCGCGGGTGTCGTCGAGCGAGATCCGCCGGGCCGTCGCCGACGGCGAGGTGGAACGCGCGGCCCGCGGGCTCGGGCGTCCGTTCGCCCTGCGAGGCAGGGTGGTGGAGGGCGACGGTCGCGGACGCACGATCGGGGTGCCGACGGCCAACCTCGCGATCGACCCGGACATGGTCGTGCCCGCCAACGGGGTGTACGCCGGCCGGGTCACGGTCGACGAGCGCAGCTACGCCGCAGTCACCAACGTCGGTGTGCGCCCGACCTTCGAGGGCACCGCCCGCACGGTGGAGTCCCACCTGCTGGACGCGAGCCTGGAGCTCTACGCCCGCGAAGTCGAGGTCACCTTCGAGCACCGCATCCGGGCGGAGCGCCGGTTCGACGGTCCGGACGCGCTGGTCGCCCAGATCCGGCGCGACATCGTCGACGCCCGGCGGTGGCTGGTAGGGACCAACGACCGTGCTTGATGGGACCGGTGGCGGCGTGGACGCACCGGTGAGGACGGATAGGGTGCCCCCGGCTGTCGGATCAGGCGGCCGTCAGAGCGGCGACGAGGAGTGACAACCGTGGGCGAGGTGCACTGGCGGGAGCTGTACCGCGAGGTGGTGGATCCGGGGCTGTGCACCGGGTGCGCCGCCTGTGTGATGGCGTGTCCGCGTGACGTGCTCGGCTATACGCATGACTACTACCCCGTGCAGATCGGGGAGGGCATGGGCGTCGACGAGTGCGCCATCGGCGATCGCGGCTGTGACATCTGCACCCGGGCCTGTCCACGGTTCCGCGACTGGGAGTCGGAGTTCGACCAGGAGCTGTTCGGCCGTGAGCGCGAACCCGATGAGGTGTACGGCATCGCCCGCAGCCTGCTGCTGACCCGCGCGACCGACAAGGGCGTCGAGCGGGCCGGGCAGGACGGTGGCCTGGTGTCGATGCTGCTGATCCAGGGGCTCGAGGAGGGCTGGATCGACGGTGCCCTGACCTCCCGGATCGTCGAGGATCGCGGTCCGTTCGACGCCACGCCGACGGTCGTGACCGACCGTGAGGGTGTGCTGGCGACCGCCGGCAGCCGCTACACCTACTCCGCGAACCCCCTCGCCATGGAAGAGGCGGAACAGCTCGGGCTCAAGCAGCTTGCGCTGGTGGGCATGTCGTGCCAGGCGTCGATCAATGCCTCGGTCCAGGCGCGCGGGGTGAACAAGTACAAGCGCAAGATCGCCCTGACCATCGGGCTGCTGTGCTCGAAGTCCTTCACCTACGAGGGACAGCAGAAGGTGCTGGCCAACCACGGCATCGACATCGCCGACGTGGTCAAGGCCAACATCAAGGGCAAGTTCATGGTGTGGACCCGCGACGGGGACTACCACGAGATCCCGCTCAAGGAGTTTCACCCCTACACCCGCCCGGGCTGTCAGCTCTGTCCCGACTTCGCGGCCGAGCACGCCGACATCTCGACCGGCGGGATCGGTGCGGAAGACAACCGCACGCTGGCGATCGTTCGCACCCAGCGCGGCGAGGAGTGGATGAAGGCGCTCATCGACGGGGGCTACGTCGACGCCACGCCAGCCGAGAACGACCCGGTCGCGATGGATCTGCTGGTCAAGCTCTCGCGCACGTCACGCAAGCGGTGGCCGACCGACCAACTGGAGGGCACGGCCGCTCGGCCGGGGCTGCTGCCGGTCGTGTCGTGACCCGCGGGTGAGACGACCCGCCGCGGCACGTCCGCCGCGGCGGGCGCAGTTGCCGGGGCGGGGTCGCTGTGTCACACTCGCGTCCGGGCCCCGCGACGGGGCCCTTCCCGCCGTGCCCGTTCGGGTGTCGGGATCCGAGAAGCGCCTCTGGCTGCGTTCGCCGCAGCCACGGTGGCTGACCGTTCGCGCGATGCGCGGACGCGCTGCCACGGCGTGGGGTGGCTGGCGCACGTGGCGTCGTCCACCAGGATCCCCAGGGGAGACGGACCTCAGCGTCCGTGCCCACCCGGCGACGCAGGGACCGACCACGATCTGGAGACGTGCACGTGCCCACCACCCTGCCGCAGGACAAGCAGGCCATCATCGAACGGTTCGCCCGCGAGCCGGGCGACACCGGGTCACCGGAGGTGCAGGTCGCGCTCATCACCGCGCGCGTCAGCCACCTCACCGAACACCTCAAGGAGCACCCCCAGGATCACCACTCCCGACGAGGGTTGCTCCAGTTGGTGGGTCAGCGGCGTCGCCTGCTGAACTACCTCAAGGCCAGGGACATCGAGCGGTACCGGTCACTGATCTCAGCATTGGGACTGCGCCGCTGATACCGAGCGAGGGCCGGGGTCGGCGACGACCTCGGCCCTCGACACGACACCGCGACACGAGACCGCGGGCGAGGACCGCCCGCACGCGCGGTAGAGGAACCCCGTGGAGCCGGTCGTCAGTGGCGACGCCTCGAGCCCTGCTCGAGCCGCCCCCACTGATGTGCCGATCCGAGGGGCCCCTCCGCACCACCCGAGGCTGATGCGCGGGTGGCCGACGACATCGCAAGGAGGCCCGACGTGGGCAAACTCGGCCAGATAGAACACTCCGTCGACATCGACGGCAAGACCATCACCTTCGAAGCCGGCACGCTCGCCGCCCAGGCGGGCGGCGCGGTCATCACCGGTATCGGCGACACCAAGGTCCTGACCACGACCACGGCGTCGAAGCAGGTCAAGGACTTCCTGCCGTTCTTCCCCCTCACGATCGAGGTGGAGGAGCGGATGTACGCCAACGGACGCATCCCCGGCTCGTTCTTCAAGCGCGAAGGCCGCCCCTCGGAGAACGCCATCCTGGTGTGCCGCCTCACCGACCGCCCGCTGCGTCCCACGTTCGACGAGGGTCTGCGCAACGAGGTCCAGATCGTCAACACCATCATCCAGACCACCCAGATCGACCCCTACGACGTCGTGGCCATGAACGGGTCGTCGGCGTCGACGATGCTCTCCGGGCTTCCGTTCGACGGCCCGGTCGCGGCCGTGCGCTACGTGATGATGCGCGACGGTGACTGGCGGGCCTTCCCCTCCTTCGCGGAGGTCGAGGAGGACGGCGTCTTCGACATGATCATCGCCGGCCGCGTCGAGGACGACGGCGAGGTCGCGATCCTGATGATCGAGGCGGAGGCGACGGCCGACTCCTGGATCAAGATCGACATGGGCGCGACCGCCCCGACCGAGCAGGTCGTCGGCGAGGCGATCGAGTCGGTCAAGCCGATCCTGCGCCAGCTGTGCGAGGCACAGCAGGAGTTCGTCGACCGGGTCGGACGACGCCCTGCCGGCGACTACCCGACGTTCGTCGACTACACCGACGAGGTGTTCGACGTGGTCTACGACGCGGCGGCCTCGCAGGTCGAGGACGTCTACCGTCAGGCGGAGCTGACCAAGGCGGAGAAGGACGACCGCATCGGCGTCATCCGCGACGACGCGGTGGCGCGCGCCCTGGAGCAGGGTGTCGCAGACCTCGACGAGGACGCGCTCAAGGGCCAGGCGGGCGAGGCCTTCCGGGCCACCGAGAAGAAGGTCGTGCGTCGCCTGATCGTGGACGAGGGCCTGCGTGTCGACGGCCGCGGCGTCCGCGACATCCGGCCGCTGTCAGCCGAGGTCGAGGTGCTGCCAAAGACCCACGGCTCGGCGCTGTTCCAGCGCGGGGAGACCCAGGTGCTCTCGGTGCTGGCACTCGGCACGCTCCGGGAGGGCCAGCGGCTCGACACCCTCGACCCCAACGAGGAGAAGCTGTTCCTCCACCACTACAACATGCCGCCGTACTCGACCGGTGAGGCCGGTCGGGTCGGCAGCCCCAAGCGTCGCGAGATCGGTCACGGTGCGCTCGCCGAGCGGGCCGTCATCCCGATCCTGCCGGACACCGACGAGTGGCCGTACGCGATGCGGATCGTCTCGGACGTGCTCAGCTCCAACGGCTCGACGTCGATGGGCTCGGTGTGCGCCACTTCGCTGGCGCTCATGGACGGCGGCGTGCCGACGCACGCCGCGGTCTCCGGCATCGCGATGGGGCTGGTCTACGAGAACGGCAAGTACACCACGCTGACCGACATCCAGGGGGTCGAGGACTTCTTCGGCGACATGGACTTCAAGGTCGCCGGGCCGGAGAACTTCATCACCGCCCTCCAGCTCGACACCAAGCTCGCCGGGATCCCGGCCAACGTCCTCCAGGACGCACTGCTCCAGGCACGCGATGCTCGCCTGGAGATCCTGGACGTGATGAACGACGCGCTGGCGACGCCACGCGACGAGGTGGCCGAGACCGCGCCGCGCGTGGAGATCGTGCGCATCCCGCAGGACAAGATCGGCTCGGTGATCGGCCCACGCGGTGCGATCATCAAGGAGCTGGTCGAGGTCACCGGCGCCCAGATCGACGTCGACGAGGAGGCCGGCGGCGGCGTGGTCAAGATCTACGCCGACTCCAAGGCCGTGGCGCAGGACGCGCTGGACCGCATCAACGCGATCGCCAATCCGCAACTGCCGGAGAAGGGTGAGCGCTACCACGCCACGGTCGTCAAGACCGTCGACTTCGGGGCGTTCGTGTCGCTGACGCCGGGCACCGACGGCCTGCTGCACATCTCGGAGCTGTCCAAGATGGCCGGCAAGCGTCTCGACCACGCCGAAGAGGCGGTCGACGTGGGCCAGCAGGTCCTCGTCGAGGTCAAGGACGTGCTCGACGGCGGTCGGAAGTTCAAGCTCGAGTACGTCGGCGAGAAGGCCGGGGCCGACAAGCCGAAGCCGGCCGACAAGCCGGCCGACAAGCCGGCCGACAAGCCGCTCGAGCAGCCGGCTGAGCAGCCGGCCGACGAGGGCGGGAGCGAGCAGCCCGCCGCCGATGCTGGCGACGACGCCGACGACCGCACAGGTCGTGGGGGCGGTCGGAGCCGCGACCGGGACCGGGGCGAGCGTTCGGACGAGGACGACAGCAGCCGGGGTGGTGGCCGCCGTCGCGGTGGCCGCGAGCGCGGCGACGACTCGGGTGAGCGCACCCGCACCCGGACCCGCAGCCGGTCGCGCGACCGCGACTGAGACGGCGCAACGGTGACGACGAGGGCGGCCCGACGGGCCGCCCTCGTCGTCGCGCCCCTGCGCTGCCTACCCTGCGGACGACCGAGTCGAGGATCCACGTGACCCACCAGATCACCACGTTGCCCTCCGGTGTGCGGGTCGTGACCGAGGCGGTGCCGTCGGTCCGGTCGGTGACGCTGGGGTTGTGGCTGGAGGTGGGTGCGCGCGACGAGGCGCCTGCGCAGGCGGGCTGTTCGCACTTCCTCGAGCACCTGCTGTTCAAGGGCAGCTCGCGTCGCAGCGCCCGGGACGTGGCAGAGGCGCTGGATGCCGTCGGCGGTGAGCTCAACGCGTTCACCGCCAAGGAGCTGACCTGCTTCCACGCGCGGGTGATCGACCACGACCTGCCGCTGGCGTTCGAGGTGCTGGCAGACCTGGTCGTCGACGCCCGCAATGACGAGGCCGACGTGGAGGCCGAGCGTCAGGTCATCCGGTCCGAGCTCGACCTGCTCCACGACACGCCGGACGACCTGGTCCACGCTGATCTCGCCGAGGTGGTGCTCGGTGACCATCCGCTCGCGGCGGAGCCGCTCGGCAACGCCATATCGATCGCCGCGCTCGATCGCGACACGATCCACGCCTACTACCTGGCGCGCTACCGGCCGGAGACGCTGACGGTGGCTGCGGCCGGCAACCTCGACCACACACGGGTGGTGGCGCTGGCAGACCAACTCCTCGGCGACCTCGGTCGTCCGGGTGGACAGCGTCCGCAGCGCCACGCACCCACCGCCTACCAGACCGGCCAGCTCAAGCTGCGGAGCCGCCCGAGCGAGCAGGTCCACCTCGTCGTCGGTGCGGGTGGGCTGGCGCAGGACCACGAGGACCGCTTCGCGCTGCGTGTGCTCGACGAGGCGCTGGGTGGCGGGATGTCGTCGCGGCTGTTCCAGGAGATCCGCGAGAGCCGGGGCCTGGCCTACACCACGTTCAGCTATGCGTCGTCGTGGACCGACGCGGGGCTGTTCGCAGCCTACGTCGGCACGGCTCCTGGCGACGCCGACGAGGCGCTGAAGGTGCTGCGGGGGCAGTTGGACACGATCGCCGACGACGTCTGCGCGGACGAGCTCGAACGGGCGAAGGGCGCGCTGTCGGGGGCGGTCGTCCTCGGGCTCGAGGACACGGGCTCACGCATGTCGCGAATCGGTCGCCAGGTAGCGACCGGCTCGCCGATCGTGACCGTCGACGAAGCGCTCGAGCGCATCGCCGCGGTCGGGGTCGACGACGTGCGTCGGGTCGCCGGCCGCGTCCTGACCGGCCCCTTCGACCTCGCGGTCGTCGGCCCCGTCGACGAGCGCAGCCGGGATCGGCTCCAGGCATCGGTGGTGTGAGCATGGGCGCGGTCACCCAGTGGCAGGAGGTCGCCGACCGGGTCTTCACCCGGCGCTACGACCCGTTCGACGTCAACGTCACGGTCGTCGCGGGGCGTCACGGCACCCTGCTCGTCGACACCCGGACCTCGCTGGTCGAGGCGTCGCAGGTGCGCGACGACCTGCGCGAGCTGCCCGTCTCGGCACCGACGGCGGTGGCGCTGACCCACGCCCATCTCGATCACTGCCTCGGCGCGGGAGCGTTCAGCGGCCTGCCACTCTGGGCGAGCCACGGCTGCCGTGAGGATCTGCGTCGACACGGCATCGCGCAGCGCGACACCTTGATCGCGCACCGCCCGGAGGAGGAGCACGCCCACCTTCGGGCCAGCCCCATCCCGGTGCCGGACCACACGGTCACCGACCGGCACCGGCTCGACCTCGGTGACCGGGTCGTGGAGCTGCTCGTGCTCGGCCACGGGCACACCGACCATGACCTGGTGCTGCACGTCCCCGACGCCGGGGTGGTGCTCGCCGGCGACCTGGTCGAGGTGGGGGCACCCCCGCAGTTCCACGATGCCTTTCCGTTCGAGTGGCCCGCCACGTTGGCGCGCGTCGAATCGCTCGGCGCAGCGGTCACGGTGCCCGGTCACGGTGCCCCCGCCGACCGGCAGACGGTGGCGACGCAGCGTGAGGAGCTGTCACACCTCGCGGCACTCTGCCGGGAGGTGATCGGAGGCCTGCGCAGCCGCGAGAGCGTGCTCGCCGCGTCGCCGTTTCCCAGGGAGACCACGACCCTGGCGATGGAACGTGCGGTGGCAACCGGAGACTAGGATCTGAGCCAACCGGACCGGGGAGGACACGTGCGCGTCGGGGTGGTCGGAGCCGCCGGACGCATGGGGGCAGAGGCGTGCCGGGCCGTGGCAGCCAGTGACGACCTCGAGCTCGTCGCCGCCGTTGACCCCACGGCGCACGGCCGACCGCTGTCGGAGGTGATCGGCCGGGAGGTCGAGCTGACCGTCACCGACGGGCTCGAGGCGGTGACCGACGCCGGCGCGCAGGTCGCGATCGAGTTCACCGGCCCGTCAACGGTCGGCGACCACCTCAACTGGCTGCTCGAGCACGAGGTGCACGCGGTCGTTGGCGCGACCGGGCTGACCGACGAGGACCTCGATCGGGCACGCCGGCAGGCAGCGTCGGGGCCGGCCAACGCGTTGGTGGCGCCCAACTTCGCGATCGGTGCGGTGCTGCTGATGCAGTTCGCAGCGGCGGCCGCCCGACACCTGCCGCACGCCGAGGTGGTCGAGCTACACCACGATGCCAAGGTCGACGCGCCGTCGGGAACCGCGCTGCGCACGGCGGAGCTGATCGCGCAGGCGCGTCCGGAGGCACCGGAGGCGGTGCTGGGTGACGAACGCCATCCGGGCGCCCGCGGCGCCGACCACGCCGGGGTCCGTGTGCACAGCGTGCGGTTGCCGGGGCTGGTCGCCCACCAGGAGGTCGTCTTCGGCGGCACCGGACAGACGCTGACGCTGCGTCACGACTCGCTCGATCGCAGCTCGTTCATGCCGGGCGTGCTGCTGGCGTGTCGACAGGTACCGCGGCTCGACGGCCTGGTGGTCGGCCTCGAGCACCTGCTCTGAGCGCCGGTGTGGATCCGATTCCGGAGCCGCGGTTCGAGCAGCTCGTCGGTCGTGCCCTCGACGACCTGCCGGAGGAGCTCGCCGAGATGTTCGACAACGTCGTCGTGCTGGTCGAGGACCGTCACGAGGACGAACCCGAACTGTTGGGCATCTACGAGGGCATCCCGTTGACCGAGCGTGACGACTACGGCGGTCAGACCCCGGACGTGATCCGGATCTTCCGGCTGCCGCTGTGCGGCATCGTGTCGGACGAGGACGAGCTGGTGGACGAGGTCTATGTCACCGTCGTGCACGAGTTCGCCCACCATCTGGGGATCGACGACGACCGGTTGCACGAACTCGGCTGGGCGTAGCCTGGCCGTCGACGACGAGAGGCACGCGTATGCGGACGATCGCCAGCTACCACCACAAGGGCGGTGTCGGCAAGACCACCAGCGCAGTCGCCCTTGCGGCCAACGCTGCGTCCGCGGGCCAGCGCACGCTGCTGTGGGACCTCGACCCTCAGGGTTCGGCCACGCGGCTGGTCGGCGTGGACCGGGGGTTGGACGACGGCGTGTCCGGCCTGCTGGCGACCGAGCAGGGACTCGTGGCGCACGCCGTGGCCACCGGGCGCGAACGGCTGGAGGTGGTCCCCGCCGACCTGTCCCTGCGCGCGCTCGACCGGTGGTTCGAGGACGGCGGGCAGGCGGGTCATCACCGCCTGCGCGGTGCCGTCGAGCGGGCCGCCGATCGCTTCGACCTGTTGGTGATCGACTGTCAACCGGCCGTGTCGGCGGCGTCGGCCGCCGTCCTGCGGGTCACCGACCTGGTCGCGGTCCCACTGACCGCCGGGCCGCTGGCATGGTCGGCGTTCGCCGATCTGGACGCCGAGCTCGAGCTGATGATCCCTGACGAGCGCCCGCCGGTGCTGGCGTTCCTGACCATGGTCGATCGCCGCAAGGGCCTGCACCGGGACCTGGTCGACGACAGCGAGCCCCTGGACGGGTTCAGCCGGGTGACGATCCCCACCGACAGCCGCGTCGAGCGGATGGCGCTGGTCGCAGAGCCGCTGCGTGCAGTCACCAGCGGCCGCGCCGGGGGCGCCTACCGTGAGCTGTGGCGTGAAGTCGAACAGCTGCTGTCGGCGGCGGCGCAACGCTGACACGACACCTGGTCGAGCACACCGCTACCGTCACGCCCACGGCCGAGAGTCGGTCGGACACCGGCGCACGTGGGTGGGTGCGCGAGTCCGGGGAGACCCCGTGGACGCACGTGTCGCTCCAGGGGGCTCGACGACCGGGCGGGAGGACGTCACGTGAGCGACCATGACAAGTACGTGGAGGCCCTGCGCCGCTTCTCCGGCGACCTGCGGATGGTCCAGCAGGTGTTCGCATCGATGGAGACACGGCAGGTCGAGATCGGCCCGGAGCACTGGCGGCTCGTCCTCGACGCCCACCTCAGTGCGCGCGATCTGAGCGGGGCGCACGAGGTCATCGAGCGGATGCAGGGGCGTGGGGTCGAGATCGACCCGACCATCCGCTGGGACCTGGCGATCGCCACGGGCCGTGCTGGCCGCACCGCGGCCGCGCTGGCCCTGCTCGACGAGCTGCACGCGGAGGGCAGGGAGCCGGACGAGACCCGGGCGCCCGCGGTGCTGTCGATCTATCTGGCCGGCGGGCGCGAACCCGCAGCTCGCGCGGTGCTCCGGCAGATGGCCAGCCGTGGCCAGGCGGCGGCACCCGGGGAGTACGAACGGCTGCTGCGTGACTGTCTCGATCGGCGGGCGATCAAGGACACCCGCACCGTGATCGACCTGATGCTCCAGGTCGGACGACACCCGGACCCGGAGCTCGCGACCGAGCTGATCGCGATGATCGCTCGGGCCGGGCACACCGATCGGGCGCTGAGCCTGCTCGATCGGCTGCGCGAAGCGGGGGTACGGCTTCCAGGGCACGTCCACACCGAACTGCTGCTCGCCCACGCCAAGGCCGGAGACGCGGAGGCGGCGGCCGCCGCGGTCGCCGCGATGCGTGAAGGGGGCACCGAGCCCACGAGCTTCCACCTCAACGCCATCCTGCAGGCGCGGATCGAGGCCGACGACATGGACGGGGCGTGGCGTGAGGCGTTGGACCTTGCGGCCGCAGGCCGGATCCCGTCCGGCGCCAACCTCGAGGGGCTGATCGACGTCTCGTTGAAGGCCGATCGACTCTCGGCGGCCAGCGGGGTGCTCGACTGGATGCTGATCCTCGGGGTGCCGATTCCCCCGCAGAAGGCCGCGGACGTGCTCACCGGCCATCTCCAGCGCGGGGAGCTCGACCTCGCCCTGCACCTGTTCGAGCAGTTGACCGCGTTCGGGGTGCCGGCGGACCGCCGGACCGCCCGTGACCTGGTCGAGCGGCTGGTGCGGGCCAAGCGGCTCGACGAGGCGCAGGCGCTGCTCGAGCGGCTCCGGGCCAGCGGGACGCTCACGCACGGGCGTCACTACGGCTCGCTGCTCACCGCGCTCGTCGCCGCCAAGCGCACCGACGACGCGGTCGCGCTGCTGTCCCACATGCTCTCCCACGGCATCGCTCCGGCTGCGAGCGACGCCTCCAAGCTGGTCGCCGGCCTGCTGCGCCAGGGTGTGCTCGACCCCGCGCGTGAGCTGATCGAGGCGCTCGCGCAGGCGAAGGTCAGTGTCGACGAGCCCACCTTCCGCGAGCTGTTGTGGGCGTATGCGAAGAAGGGCCGGGCCGAGCCCGCCGCAGCCGTCTACGAGCAGATGGTCGCCGTCGGGATCACCCCGGACGAGCGTCACGAGAAGGCCCTGGCGTGGGCGCGCGGCGAGACCCGACGTCGACTGCCCGACGACCAGCACGACCCCCACGCACCGCCGCCGCACGGGGAGCCGGAAGCGCCAGGGGACGCTGCCGACGCGTCCCCGCCGCTGGAGCCGCCCGCGGAGCCCGAGGAAGCGCGGGAGCCCGCCGCGTCCCCGCCGCCGGAGCCACCGGCGGAGCCCGAGCAGCC
>SKSM01000300.1 GCA_007122985.1 Nitriliruptoraceae bacterium
CGCCGACCAGCCCGGCCGGAGGCCCCTCGGGTCCAGGGACTCCTGGCCTGGCCGTCGGGCCTGCGCGACTGGTTCCATAAGGTGTGCTGTCCGCGGCCGCCCACGGCGGGCCGCCCTGCCGCACCGTCTCCCACCGCCCACCCGGAGGTCGCCCGTGTCGGAGTCCACCCCCGATGTCGTCCCGCTCGCCGACGCGGCCGGCTTCGTCCGCCGCCATCTGGGCCCGGGCCCGGAGGACCGCGCGGGCATGCTCGAGGCGCTGGGGTTCGACAGCGTCGGTGAGCTGCTGAACGCCACCGTGCCCGCGAGCATCCGCGACGACACGCCGCTGGACCTGCCGCCGGCGGCCCCGGAGACCGAGGTGCTCGCCCGCCTGCGCGACATCGCGGCGCAGAACGACCCGCGTCGGGCATACATCGGGCTCGGCTACTACGGCACGATCACCCCGGCGGTGATCCGCCGCAACATCCTGGAGGACCCGGGCTGGTACACCTCCTACACCCCCTACCAGCCGGAGATCAGCCAGGGGCGGCTCGAGGCGCTGCTGGTGTTCCAGACGATGGTCTGCGACCTGACCGGCACGGAGCTGGCCAACGCCTCGCTGCTGGACGAGCCCACGGCCGCCGCCGAGGCGCTGCAGATGCTGCGGCGGGTCTCGCGCCGGCAGATCGACGACGAGGTCCTGCTGGTCGACGCCGGCTGCCATCCGCAGACCATCGCGGTGGTCACCGGCCGGGCGGCGCCGTTGGACGTCGAGGTGGTGGTCTGTGACCTGCGCGACCAGCTCGCCGGGGCGCCGGCGGAGGGGCCGGAGCAGGTGACCGGGCGCGACGGCACGACCGTGGCGATCGACCGGGTGGCGGCCGCACTGCTGCAGTCGCCCGACACCGACGGGGTCCTGCACGACGACGCGGACGTGATCGCGATGCTCCACGCCCGCGACGTGCTGGTGACCGTGGCCACCGACCTGCTCGCCTGCACCCATCTGACCCCACCCGGCGAGCAGGACGCGGACGCGGTGGTCGGCTCGTCGCAGCGGTTCGGGGTGCCGATGATGGGCGGCGGGCCGCACGCGGCGTTCCTGGCGACCCGCGAGCGCTACGCCCGGCAGCTTCCCGGTCGGCTGGTCGGCGTGAGCAAGGACTCCGCGGGCCGTGAGGCCTACCGCCTGGCCCTGCAGACCCGCGAGCAGCACATCCGCCGCGAGAAGGCCACCTCCAACATCTGCACCGCGCAGGTGCTGCTGGCGGTGGTGGCGGCGATGTACGCGGTCCACCACGGCCCGACCGGCCTGACCCGGATCGCCCGGCGCGCCCACGGCTACGCGAGCGTCCTGCGTGAGCGGCTAGCCGCAGCCGGGATGGAGCCGGTCGGCGAGACCTGGTTCGACACCGTCACCGTGCGCACGCCGGGCGGCGCGGACGAGCTGCGGGCCGTCGCGGCCGACGTCGGCTACGACCTGGGCGCGCTGCCGGGCGAGGACGGCACCCTGGAGCCGGGCGACCCCGACCACCTGCGCATCGCGCTGGACGAGACCACCACCGCAGCCGACCTCGCCGCCGTGCTCAGCGCGCTGACCGACACCGTGGTCACCGTCGAGCAGGTCGAGGCCGACCTCGCCGAGGCCGTCGGGCAGGACGCGTCCGCCACCCCCGGGATCCCCGACGGGCTGCGTCGCACCTCGACGTTCCTGACCGACCCGCGCTTCCACCTCTACCGCTCGGAGACCGAGCTGATGCGGTGGCTGCGCCGGCTCAAGACCAAGGACATCGCGCTCGACCGGTCGATGATCCCGCTGGGCTCGTGCACGATGAAGCTCAACGCCGCTGCCGAGCTCGAGCCGATCACCTGGCCGGCGTTCGCCGACGTGCACCCCTTCCAGCCGCTGGACCGGCTCGAGGGCACCCGGCGCATCGTCGCCGACCTCGAGCGGTGGCTCGCGGAGATCACCGGCTACGACGCGGTGAGCCTACAGCCCAACTCCGGCGCGCAGGGCGAGCTCGCCGGGCTGCTCGCGATCCGCGGCTACCACCGCGCCAACGGCCAGGAGCACCGCAACGTCTGCCTGATCCCGTCGTCGGCGCACGGCACCAACGCGGCCTCGGCGGTCATGGCCGGGCTGCGCGTCAAGGTCGTGGCCTGCGACGACGACGGCAACATCGACGTCGACGACTTGAAGCGGCTGGTGACCGAGCACGGTGACGACCTCGCAGCGCTGATGGTCACCTACCCCTCGACCCACGGGGTGTTCGAGACGACCATCACCGACATCTGCGCGCTGGTCCACGACCACGGCGGGCAGATCTACCTCGACGGCGCCAACCTGAACGCCCTGGTGGGGCTGTCCAAGCCCGGCCGGTTCGGCGCCGACGTCAGCCACCTCAACCTGCACAAGACCTTCTGCATCCCGCACGGCGGTGGTGGCCCGGGGGTCGGCCCGATCGCCTGCGGTGAGCACCTCGCCCCGTACCTGCCGACCCATCCGATGCAGCCGGCCTCCTGGCATCCGGCCGCACGCTCGATCGACGCGGAGGACCGCACCCCGCCGATCGCGGCGGCGCCGTGGGGCTCGGCCGGCATCCTGCAGATCAGCTGGGCCTACATCGCCCTGGTCGGCCCCGACGGGCTGCGCGAGGCGACCGAGACCGCGATCCTGACCGCCAACTACGTGGCCCACCGCCTCAACGAGGGCTATCCGGTGCTCTACACCGGCGCGGCGGGGCTCGTCGCCCACGAGGCGATCGTCGACGTCCGCGGCCTGCAGGCCAGCGTCGGCGTCAGCAACGAGGACGTCGCCAAGCGCCTCATCGACCACGGGTTCCACGCGCCGACGATGTCGTTCCCGGTGCCCGGCACGCTGATGGTCGAGCCGACCGAGTCCGAGAGCCGTGCGGAGCTCGACCGCTTCTGCGACGCGATGCTCGCCATCCGCGAGGAGGCCGACCGCATCGGCGCGGGGGAGTGGCCCACGGACGACAACCCGCTGGTCAACGCCCCCCATGTGGCCGAGGACCTGCTGGTCGACGACTGGGAGCGGCCCTACCCGCGGGAGCTGGCGGCCTACCCTGCACGGGCCGTGCGCGACGACAAGTACTGGTCGCCGGTCTCGCGGATCGACCAGGCCCACGGTGACCGCCACCTGGTCTGCGCCTGCCCGCCGCCGGACGCCTTCGAGTGACCTTCGACGGGCGGATCGGTGACGACGACGCCGACCGATCCGCCCGGCCCGACCTGCCGGGTGACCGAGCCGGCGTGAGGAGTCGGGTGTGAGGACCTGCGCCCCCCGCGCTGACCCCCGGCCGATCCCGCCGGGTCTGCGCCGCTACGTCGTCGGCTGGGTCGCCGCCGGGACGGTGGTCGTGGCCGCGGCGACCGGCGTCGCGGCCACCGACGGGCTGCCGCAACCGCTGTGGGCGATGCCGGTGATCGTGCTGCTGGCGGCGCTCAGCTCGCTGGCCCGCATCGTGCTGCCCATCGGCAGCCGGCAGCTGTCGATGAACCTGGTCGAGGCCGCCGTCGTCGTCGCGCTGGTGCTGACCGAGCCGCTGGCGATCGTGCTGCCGATCGCGCTCGGTGTCCTGGTGGTGGACGTGATCAAGCGGGTCGGGCTGCACCCGGCGCTGTACAACGCCGCGGTGACCGCGACCGGTGCGGCCGCAGCGGCCGTCGTCGTCGCGCTGGCGCTGCCCTCCCCACCCGACCCGGCGACGGCGACCGGACTCGGGGTCCTCGTGCTGGCGCTGCTGGCCTCCGGCGCCGTCACCCAGGCGGCTGCGACCGCCCTGGTCGTGCGGCTGGACGCGACCTCCTACCGGATCGTGGCCCGCAGCATGCTGGCCAACTCGGCGTTGAGTCTGGCTCTGGCGGGGGCGCTCGGTGTGCTGGTGGCGATCCTCGGGCAGCAGGCGCCGGTGGCGCTGCCGGTCCTCGCGTTGGCCGCCTGGATGGTCCACCGCTCGATCGGCGAGCGGGTCGCGCGGATCTCCGACGAGCTCGCCGAGCGTGACCGGCTGGAACGCACCGTCGAGGGCGCCAGCGACGGCATCGCGCTGCTCGACGCCGACGGGGTCGTGGTGCTGGCCAACCCGGCCTACCGCGAGTACCTCGGCGTCACCGAGGCAGAGCTGATCGGACGGCCGCTGCTCGAGTGCCTGCGCGAGCGCACCGGCGAGCCGTTGGCGGACGTGGCGGCGGACCTGAACGCGCTGCAGTCCGACGAGCGGCGCGCGACCAGCGACCTGCTGATCGACGATCGGATCTTCGAACTGCAGCTAGCCGGCACGTTCGACCAGGGCGGGAGGCGGACCGGCACCGTCGTGCTGCTGTCCGACGTGACCGAGCGCCGCGAGACCGAGCGGCTGCGGCGCGAGTTCATGGCCCGGGCCTCGCACGAGCTGCGCACGCCGTTGACCACGATCATCGGGTTCGTCGAGACCCTGCGTGAGCGCGACCACAAGCTGACGGCCGCGGAGCGCGAGCGCTACCTGAATGTGGTGGCCCGCCAGGCCGACCGCCTGCACCGGCTGGTCGGCAGCCTGGTGTGGAGCTCCCGGCTGGAGGGCGGGGTGGTCGCACCGGACCCCGCACCGGTGGACGTGGCCCAGGCGGTCGACGAGGTGCTGCTCAGCCTCAAGGAGCTCGACGCAGACCAGGTCGAGGTGGCCGTCCCCGCGGCGGTGGCGGTCCGGGTCGATGCCGACCACCTCCAGCAGATGCTGGGCAACCTGCTCAGCAACGCCGCCACCTACGGCCGCCCACCGATCCGCGTGGCGGCGTTCGTCACGGACGCCGGCGTGGTCATCGAGGTGTCGGACGGCGGGGACGGTGTGCCGCCGAGCTTCGAGCGGCAGCTGTTCCGCGCTTTCGCCCAGGCGTCGGTCGGCGACCGGCGCACCGCCCAGGGCCTCGGGCTCGGCCTGGCGATCGTGCGCACGCTGGTGCGGGCCAACGGCGGGACCATCCGCTACGAGCGTCGCGACGGCCGCACCTGCTTGCGCCTCACCCTGCCGGCCGCAACCGC
>SKSM01000031.1 GCA_007122985.1 Nitriliruptoraceae bacterium
AGGGCCGATCCGCGACGCGAGCGCTCCCACGCAACGTCGGCCACGCACGCCACGCCTGCCACGATAGAGCACCTGCGCCACGCCGGAAAGGCCTCCGTCGTGACTGGCGGTCGCGGCTGGCCCTGGCGACCGGCCGTCGTGACCGGCGCCCGGTCGCGGGTCAGTACCGGTAGGCGTCGTCCTTGAACGGGCCGGAGGTGTCGATGCCGAGGTAGTCCGCCTGCTCGGATGTCAGCTCGGTCAGGTTCGCCCCAATCTTGTCCAGGTGCAGCCGTGCGACCTCCTCGTCGAGGTGCTTCGGCAGTACGTAGACCGACCGTCCGTACTGCTCGTGGCTGCGCCACAGCTCGAGCTGGGCGAGTACCTGGTTGGTGAACGACGTCGACATCACGAACGAGCTGTGCCCGGTCGCGTTGCCCAGGTTCACCAGCCGCCCCTCGGAGAGCAGGATCACGCTGCGGTCGTTCGGCAGGTGGACCAGGTCGACCTGCGGCTTGATGTTGGTCCACTCGTAGGCGCGCAGCGCCGCGGTCTCGATCTCCGTGTCGAAGTGCCCGATGTTGCACAGGATCGCGTGATCCTTCATGCGCAGGACGTGGTCGTGGGTGACCACGCTCATGTTGCCGGTGGCGGTGACCACCAGGTCGGCCTCGGCGACGATCTCGTCCATCGTGACCACCCGGAAGCCCTCCATGGCCGCCTGCAGGGCGTTGATCGGGTCGATCTCGGTGACGTAGACCGTGGCGCCCATGCCGTCCAGCGCCTGCGCGCAGCCCTTGCCGACGTCGCCGTAGCCGGCGACGACCGCCACCTTGCCGGCGATCATGACGTCGGTGCCGCGCTTGATGCCGTCGATCAGCGACTCACGGCACCCGTAGAGGTTGTCGAACTTCGACTTGGTCACCGAGTCGTTGACGTTGATCGCGGGCATCGCGAGCTCGCCGTGCTGCTCGCGGCGGCGCAGCGCCTTGATGCCGGTGGTGGTCTCCTCAGAGACCCCCAGCACCGCGGCGGCCAGCTGCGGATGCTGCTCGTGCACGAGCTCGGTCAGGTCCCCACCGTCGTCGAGCAGCAGGTTGGGGCCGGAGCCGTCCGGCCAACGCAGGGTCTGGTCGATGCACCAGACGTACTCCTCCTCGGTCTCGCCCTTCCAGGCGAACACCGGTGTGCCGGCGGCCGCGACGGCGGCGGCGGCCTGGTCCTGGGTCGAGAAGATGTTGCACGACGACCACCGCACCGAGGCGCCGAGCTCCTGGAGGGTCTCGATCAGCACCGCGGTCTGCACGGTCATGTGCAGGCAGCCGGCGATGCGTGCGCCGGCGAGCGGCTGCTCGGGGCCGTAGCGCTCACGCAGGGCCATCAGGCCGGGCATCTCGCGCTCGGCGAGCTGGATCTCCTTGCGCCCCCACTCGGCCAGGTCGAGGTCGGCGACCTCGAAGTCCTCGTCCGGGTAACGGCGGGCGATCGTCTGCGGCGGCGCTGGCACGGGCTGCTCGGCCGCGTCCGGCGCGACCGGGGTCGAACTGGTCGGTGCGGTGGTCACGGTTGGGTCTGCCATGGTTGCACGGCTCCTTGTGTCGTGTCCGCCGACGGTCGGGCTCCCCGGGGCACCTCTCGCCTCGTGGGAGCCGCCGACGGACGACCGACCGGTTCCTTCGCGGTGCTGCGCGGGTCTGCACGGCGCACAGGTGACGGTCGGATCGCAGGGGCAAGGTGGAGCCGGACTCGGCTGCCTCGTGCGTAGTGTGCCCGAGCCGTCGGCCGATGGCACGCAGCGTCGTGGCACGTCCCGCGGCGTCAGCGGTGCGCGAGGCGGTCGGCCGGTAGCGGCTCGACCGACAGCCGCACGTCCCGGTCGCGCTCGTCGGCCAGGATCGACAGGAACCGCGGGCGCGGCACGTCCAGCGCGCCGAGCGAGCGCAGGTGGTCGGTCGTCAGCTGGACGTCCAGCAACCTGCCGCCGGCGGCCAGGAACCGGTCGGCGAGGTCGAGCATCGCAACCTTGGATGCGTCGGTGACCCGATGGAACTTCGACTCTCCGGTGAACACCCCGCCGACCTGCACGCCGTAGAGCCCCCCGACCAGGCGTCCGCCGTCCCACACCTCGATGCTGTGGGCCCAACCGAGCTCGTGCAGCCGACCGTACGCGCGGGCCATGCTGCCCGTGATCCAGGTGCCCGCAGCGCCGCGCTGGTCGGCGCAGGCGGCGACGACCTCGTCGAACGCCGCATCGACCGTCGTGTGCCATCCGCACCGGCGCAAGGTGCGGCGCAGGCTGCGCGCGCAGTGCGGCTGTGCCGGGTCGAGCACGCCACGCGGGTCCGGGGAGAACCACGGCAGCGGCACCCCCGGGTGTGGCCACGGGAAGATGCCACGTCGGTAGGCGTCGACGAGCGTCGGGGGTGACAGGTCCGCGCCCACCCCGACGACACCGTCCTCGTCGGCGTCGTCAGGGTCCGGAAGCGCCCACACCGAGGGCGGCACCGGACGCGGCGCACGGGCCAGGCCGCGCAGATCGTCGTGGGTGCGCCGCCCGAGTTGCCGACGGCCCCACGGGGCCACCTCGCCGTCGCGATTCACCGGCTCCTCGTCCGCCGCGGTGCGCCCGTCTGAACGGGCACCGTAGCCCGCGCGCCGCGTGGCGCTACCGTGCGACGCGACCGACCGGGAGTTCGCCACGGTGCGCCTGCACCTCGTCGACGGGACCTTCGAGCTGTTCCGGGCGCACTACTCCAAGCGCCCGAAACGGCGCTCGCCCGAGGGCCGGGATGTCACGGCCACCGTCGGTCTCGCCGCGAGCATGCTCGGCCTGCTCGCCGACGCCGACGAGCAGGTCACCCACCTCGCCGTCGCATTCGACAACCCCATCGAGAGCTGGCGCAACCAACGGTTCGCCGGTTACAAGAGCTCCGACGGCGTCGACCCGCTCCTGCTCGCCCAGTTCGACGGCGCCGAGGCCGCCGTGCGGGCGCTGGGTGTGCACGTCTGGTCCTGCGCTGAGCACGAGGCCGACGACGCGCTCGCGGCTGCGGCCGTGCGCTTCGCCCGGGACGTCGACCAGGTCCGGGTGCTCACACCCGACAAGGACCTCGCCCAGGTGGTCGACGAACAGCGCATCGTCCAGGTCGACCGCGCCCGAGGCACCGTCCGCGACGAGGCAGCCGTCGTCGAACGGTTCGGGGTCCGGCCGGCCGCGATCCCCGATCTGCTCGCCCTGGTCGGCGACGACGCCGACGGCATCCCCGGGCTGCCCGGATTCGGGGCGAAGACCGCAGCGAGCCTGCTCGCCCACTACCCCACCGTCGACGTGGTGCCCGACGATCCAGAACAGTGGGCCGTCTCCGTGCGCGGGGCGGCGCGGCTCGCGGCGACCCTCGCCGAGCGGCGCGACGAACTGGCGCTCTACCGTGAGCTCGCGACGCTCGACACCACGATGGAGCTCGGGGTCGACCTGCCCGACCTGGCCTGGGCGGGCGTACCGCGTGAGCGCTTCCACGCCTGGTGCGACCAGGTGGGTGTCGACCAGCTGCGCGACCGGCCGCACCGGTGGGCGGCATGAGCGGTGGCGGGCGGCCTGGCGGCCACAGCGAGGTCACCGCGCCGCGGACCCGCGACCAGCTGGGTCCGCGGTGAGCGAGGACGATGCCGCCACCCAGATGCGCCGCCACTCCAGCACGGTGGCCGCCGGCATCAGCCTCTCCCGGCTGTCCGGTCTGGTGCGCGACGCCGTGCTCGCGTTCTTCCTGGGCGCCAACGTCGGCGCTGACGCGTTCCGCGCGGCACTGCGCATCCCCAACTTCCTGCAGAACCTGCTCGGCGAAGGGGTGCTGTCCGCGTCGTTCATCCCCACCTACGCCCGCCTGCTGGACGAGGGCCGTGAGGAGGAGGCGGGCCGGGTCGCCGGCGCGGTCCTGGGGCTGCTGGTGGCGCTCTCCGGCGGGCTGGTGCTGCTCGGCGTCCTGCTGGCCCGGCCGCTGACGATCGCGCTGACCCCGGGGTTCGTCGGCGAGCGCCTCGACCTGACCGTGACGCTGGTGCGCATCATGTTCCCCGGCGTCGGGCTGCTGGTGCTGTCCGCCTGGTGTCTCGGCGTGCTCAACTCCCACCGTCGGTTCTTCCTGTCCTACGTCGCACCGGTGCTGTGGAACACCGGGATCCTCACGGTGCTGCTCACCCTGGGGGCGACCGCGGTGCTCGAGCCCGCGGTCGCCGCCGGGGTCGGCGTGGTGTTGGGAGGTGGCCTGCAGCTGGCGGTCCAGCTGCCCTCGGTGCGCAGGGTGCTGCGCGGCACGCTGCGTCCGTCCCTGCAGACGGGCTCGCCCGGTGTGCGCCAGGTCCTGCGGGCATTCGGCCCGATCGTGCTCGGCCGCGGCGTGGTCCAGATCGCCGCCCTGCTCGACCTGGTGGTGGCCTCGCTCCTGGCGGTCGGCGCGGTGGCCGTCATCGGCTATGCCCAGACCCTCTACCTGCTGCCCATCGCGCTGTTCGGCATGAGCGTCGCCGCCGCGGAGCTGCCGAGCCTGTCCACCCGTGACCCCCGGGCGCACGCCGCGCTCGCCGAACGGTTGGACGCAGGCCTCGGACGCAGTGCGTTCTTCGTGCTCGGCACCTCGGTCGGCTACGTGCTGCTCGGCGGTCCGATCGTCGGGCTGCTCTACGGCCGCGGCGAGTTCGACCGGTCGACCACGGTCCAGGTCGGGATCGTGCTGGGCGTCTACAGCCTCGGGTTGCTGGCCGCCACGGCCAGCCGGCTGCTGCAGTCGGTGCTCTACGCTTCGGACGACGCCCGGACTCCCGCCACGGTCGCGGTGGTCCGGGTGGGCGTGGCGCTGGCCATCGGCGTGCCGCTGATGCTCAACCTCGATCAGTTCGTCGTCGACCTCGGCGAGACGCTCGGGGTCCGGCTCGCCGACGACGGCACGCTGTGGAGCCTCAGCCCCGTCGACGCGGCGCTGCGCGACGGCGTGCCGAACCAGCTGCGGCTCGGCGCGGTC
>SKSM01000285.1 GCA_007122985.1 Nitriliruptoraceae bacterium
CGGAGGGGGCGAGCCGTCGGGCTCGCCCCCTCGGAAACGGGCGCTCGTGCGGTCAGCGGCTGCCTCAGCCGTTGACCTCCTTGTCGATGTGCTCGTGGATGTAGTCCAGCTGATCGAGGTCGTCGGACAACGGGCCGAGGACCACGTAGTCCATGCCGTGCTCGTTGAGCTCCTTGATGCGGCCGACCTGGTGCTCGACCTCGCCGAGCAGGTAGCACTCCTGCAGGTGCTCGTAGCTGCGGTGGGTGCCGAAGGCACGGATCGCGTGCTCGTGCTGGGCGTCCAGCGCCTGCTGGCGACTCATGCCCGGCGTCATCTGGATGAAATTGCAGTGGGCGAACCTGGGCAGCTCGCGGTCCGGGTGGTTCTCCGCCATGTAGGCCGTGATCTTCTCCCAGTCACGCAGCAGGAACTCCTGGGTTCCCGAGCAGCGCGACAGCCAGGCGTCCGAGCGTGCGATGCGACGCATGACCGAGGTCGGCACGTCTGCGACGTCGTGGTACTCGGGGTCGGGGACCCGGCTGCCTCCGGAGACCCACAGCTCGGGCATCGTCAGGGGCCGTGGCTCGATCGACACGTCCTCGAACTGGTAGAACTCGCCGTTGAACGTGGCGTTCGGCTCCGAGAGCAGCAGCTGCACCGCGTCGATGATCTCGTCGGTGCGACGCCCGCGCTCGGAGATGTCGGTCCCGGTCGCGGTGAACTCCGGCGGATACCAGCCCGGCCCGACACCGAAGATGTAGCGCTCACCCGAGAGATGGATGAGGCTCGCGATCTCCTTGGCCAACATGACCGGATGCCGGACCGGCAGGACCATGATGCCCGTACCGAGCTTGACGTTCTCGGTCAGTGCGGCGGCGTAGTTGAGCATCGACAGTGGCTCGAGCCACGAGTTTCCGTACAGGCCCGGGGCCGTGAGCAGATGATCGATCACCCACACGTCGTAGCCCAGGTCCTCACACTTGGCGACGTAGTCGCGCATGCGGGCGAGGCGCTCGCGCAGCTCCGCCTCGCTGTTGACATCCCACGCGTAGGACGGCACCCAGATACCGATCTCCACACCCACAACGAACCCTTCTGCTCATCCGACAGGACACCAGGACTGCCGACCGTGGGCCGGCTCGCCGTATGTATACCATATACGGCTGAGGCTGGACAGGGGCGGCGACCGGGAGCGTCATGGATTCTGCGACATCCCCATCGGCGACCACCACCGACGGATCGGCGCAGGCGCCGACAGCCGCGGCACTGGCCCGACGGTCGGCACGGTCCGACCGGATCGTGGTGATCGCGGACAACGACGCGCGCATCCTCGACGTCGTCCTGGCGGCCCTGCGCACCGGCCGGATCCCGGTCCTGCTCAACCCCCGGTTGACCCCCGGGGAACTCGACGAGCTGACCGCCGACGCCGATCCGGCTCTGGTGGTCACCGATGAGTCGCATGCGGCCAGGGCCGCAGGTCGACCAGCGAGCACCCTTGCCGAGCTGACGGCCGGCGACGGCACAGAGCCGTCGTTGTCCCCGTGGCCGCTCGGCCGGCCCATGCACTACACCTCTGGGACGACCGGCCGCAGCAAGGGCGTGTACAGCGGGGTGCTCAGCGAGCAGGCGGGACGGTTGCTCTGCGAGGAGGAGCGCGCACTGTGGGGATTCGAGCCCACGGACGTGCACCTGGTGTGCTCCTCGGTGTCGCACTCGGCACCGGCCCGCTTCGCCCTCAACACGCTCGTCTACGGCGGCAGGGTCATCGTGCTACCGAGCTTCGACACCTCACAGTTCCTCGAGCTGATCGAGCAGCAACGCGTGACGACCACGTTCACCACGCCGACCCACCTCGCGCGGCTCATCGACGATCCTGGTTTCGAACAGCGGGACCTCTCCTCGCTCCGGCTGCTCGCGCATGCCGGAGCTCCCTGCCCGCAGACGGTCAAGCGCCGGATCACCGAACGGCTGCCCGGCATCGTGTGGGAGTTCTACGGCTCGACCGAGGGCCAGTTCACCGCCCTCGCACCCGAGGAGTGGGAGCAGCGCCCGTGGTCGGTCGGTCGCGCACGGCCCGGCCGCGAGCTCCGGGTCGTCGAGGACGGCCGGGTGCTCGCCCCGGGCGGGGTCGGCACGATCTGGAGTACGTGCCCGCCGCCGGCGCAGTTCACCTACTGGCGCGACCCTGCGAAGACCGACGCCACCTGGCAGGACCGGATCGGCGGGGAACCCGGCCCCTGGTTCTCCGTCGGCGACCTCGGATCGATGGACGAAGACGGCTACGTCCAGCTGGTCGGACGCCGCACCGACCTGATCATCACCGGCGGAGTCAACGTCTACCCCGCACAGGTCGAGCGCGTGCTCAACACCTGTCCCGGTGTCGCCGAGGGGGTCGTCTTCGGGGTACCGGACCCCGCATGGGGGCAGCGCGTCTGCGCCGCCGTCGTCGCGACACCCGACACCAGCCTGGAACCCGAGCAGGTGCGACGCTGGCTGCGCGAGCGGCTCGCCGGCTTCCAGACCCCCAAGGACGTCCGGATCCTCAACGACCCCCTGCCGCGCACGGCCTCGGGCAAGCTCCTGCGCCGGCGGCTGGCCGACCAGTTCGACTCGGGCGGGGTCAGCGACCCGGACCCGAGATCCGAGGACTGACCCGGCACCGGCCGTCCGCACCACCGACGTAGCACCGACGGTGGCTCACAGCCGGATCGCGGGAGCGACCGCATGGGTCGGCGCCGCCACCACCTCGAGGACGTTCGCGAGCCACGGACTGGCCTCAGCGGTCTGTGCGATCCCTGCCGCCTCGCCGAGGCTGACCCAGGCGACCTCCTCGACCTCCGTGGGGTCGGGCCGCAGCGCAGCATGGGCACGCGCCGACACGACCACGTCGTACTCGTGTTCCACCAGGTTCGTCGCCGCATCACTCGCTCGATACCAGAAGGCGCCGAGCACCGTCACCTCGTCCACCGCGGTGCCGAGCTCCTCGGCCGTCCGACGGCGCGCAGCTGCAGCGATCCGCTCACCCGGACGCGGATGGCTGCAGCAGGCGTTCGACCACCGTCTGCGGAAGTGGTGCTTGCTCGATGCCCGCCGCTGCAGCAGCACGCGTCCCTGCCGATCGAACAGCACCACGGAGAAGGCCAGGTGCGGCGTCCCCGGCGGCCGGTGGGCCGCGAGCTTGTCCGCGGTTCCGACGGGAACCGCGGCATCGTCGAGCACCACGACCTCGGACCGATCGATGTGATCGCGGCTCGCGGCCGTCATCTTCCCTCGTCGGTCACGGCGGTGATGGTCTGCCGCGCCAGGCGTCGACCCCACGCCAGGGCGAGCACCACCGATATCAGGTAGATCGCGGCGACCGCACCCCAACCGCCGACATACGAGCCCGTCTGGTCGACCGCGAAGCCGAACGGGACGGGACCGATGACCAGGCCGGCGTAGAACCCGGCCAGCACACGCCCGGACACGCGGCCCGCAGCCCGCACATCCGAGCCGCGGATGATCGCCAGCATCCCCACCGCGTTCCAGGCGGCCCCGGAGGCGCCGAACACCAGCGCCCCCACCCACAGCGCCGACGACGGCCCCACCAGCACCAGCAGGAACAGGCCGAGGCTCGCGGCGGAGCCGATCCCGATGATGGCGAGCGGACCGGCGGCGGCGTCCACCCGCTCGCTGAGGCGGGCCCACAGGATCCGTGAGATGATGCCGACCAGGCCGATCAGGGCCGCGAGCAGGCCCGCACGGGAGGCCGAGAAGCCGCCCGCCTCGTAGGCGTAGAGCGGCAGATACGTGCTCACGGCCGCACCTCCGGCACCCATCAGCACCGCGTAGGGGGCGAGCCACGGGCTGATGCGGTCGCGGCCGGAGCCGGCCGACCCTGCGCGATCACGTCGGGGCCGCCGCGCTCGTCGCTGCCGGAAGCCCGGCGCAGCCAGCGCGGTCCCGGCCAGGCTCACCACTGCGCAGGCGAACATCACACCGCGCCAGCCGATCACGGTCGAGGCCGCCGGCAGGAAGCCGGCGACGAACGCGCCGATCTGGACCCCCGACTGCTTGATCCCGATCAGGGTGCCGCGGCGCCCCTCGGGGACCTGCTCGGCGACCAGCAGGTTGGTGGCCGGGTTCGCGGCGGCGCCGGCGATGCCGGCGATCACCGAGCCGAGCACCAGGCCGAGATGGCTCTGGGCGATGCCCATCACCCCGAAGCCCAGTCCGGCGGTGAAGAAGGTCAGCGCGACCAGCGGCTGTCCACCGAGCTCGTCGGTCCAGCGACCAGCCATCGGCGAGAGCACGGCACCGGCGACGAAGAACGAGGCGGTGACCACCCCGAACTCGGTGCGCGACAGATCGAGGTCCGGGATGAGGACCGGTCCGAGCGCGCCGACGAGGAACTGGGTCAGGGTGCCCGCCGCCATGGCTGCGGTGAGCATGACCGCGAGGCGCAGGTGCCGGGGATCGGTCGGCGCCGTCACGGGGTTCTCTGCGTCGGTGGCCAGCCGGGATGGACCGACCAGACGCCGTCAGGGCAGGGCCGGCCACGTGCCGTCGGCCGGCGCAGCTCGAACGTGCGGAGCGACATCTGGTACCTCCGAGCCGGATACTGTATATCCTGCTGCCTGTGGGTCGGCACCGGCCGTCCGGGTGGCATCCTGGGGAGTCCGCAACCCGGGTGACCGCCGGGAGCGACCGCCGGGAGGAGTCGCCGTGGAGATCATCGAACCATCCGGGATCGCCCCACCCGCCGCGAACTACTCGCACGCGATCCGGTGCGGTGACCTGCTGTTCCTGGCCGGCGAGGTCGGCCTGGAGCCGGACGGAAGCCTCCGTGTGGGGGACGTACGCGCCCAGACCCGCCGGGTCATCGCCAACATCGAGGCGATCCTCGACGCCGCCGGGTTCACGCTCGGCGACGTCGTGCAGACGACGGCCTACCTCGTCGACCTCGAAGACTTCCAGGCGTTCGACGAGGTCTACACCGAACTGTTCGGCGACCACTCTCCCGCCCGCGCCACGGTCCGCGCCGACCTGGTGCGTCCGGAGTTCCTGGTCGAGATCCAGGCGATCGCCGCACGCGGCTGACGGCGCCGTCGCAGGCGTGAGCGCCTGCGAGCGCCGGATCAGCTCAGGCGGCCGTGCGTTGCTGCTGCGGATGACTGCGCAGCACGATCCGCTCGACCAGCTCCACGGCGAAGAACAGCACGACGCCGAGCACGGAGATCGCCACGATCGCCGCGAACGCCAGTGACATGTTGAACAGGCCCGTCGCCGCCTGGATCGCGTAGCCGAGTCCTGCGGAGCCGGCCACGAACTCGCCGACGACCGCGCCGATCACGGCGAAGGTCATGCTGATCTTCAGCCCGGCGAACACGGCGGGCATCGCCGATGGCAGCCGGATCTGGACGAACAGGCGCCACCTGCTGGCCCCCATGGCTCGGCCGAGCCTGACCATGTCCGGGTCCAACGACTTGAGCCCGAGCGCGGTGTTGATGATCACCGGGAACACGGCGATGAGGAAGCTGATCGAGACGTTGGTCCGGAACCCGAATCCGAACCATGCGAGGAAGACGGGTGCGAGGGCGATCTTCGGCACGGCCTGGGAGACGATCAGCGGTGGATAGAGCAGCCGGTCCATGATCCGGGAGAAGGCGATCAGCATCCCGATCGGGAAGCCGACGAGCACCGACAGCGCGAACCCGGCGAGGATCTGGAGCAGCGTCACCTGCGTCTCGGCGAGCAGCATCGGCCCGTGGTTCCACATCTGTCCGGCGACGACGTGGGGTGGCGGCAGCACGAAGGGCTGCAGGTCGAAGACCCAGATCAGCAGGTACCACACGAAGACCGTCAACAGCAACGACACGAAGGACAGCACCGGCCCTCCGGTGGCGATCGACGTCGCCCGGTCACGCAGGCTGACCACCTGGGTCTCGGCTGCCTCGACTGCCATCGTGTCCTCCGGCTCGTCTCTGTGCTGGGCAGTGGCGCGCCGTGCCCGGCTCGTCCTAGTCGCGGAGCACCCCGTGGTCCAGCAACAGCTCCCGCGACCGCGCCACTTCGTGGAGGAACTCGTCGTGCCCACGCATCTCCGGCCGCCGCGGCTTGGGCAGGCCGATCGCCTGCTCGGCGACGATCCTCCCGGGGCGGGGAGACATGATCACGACCCGGTCGGCGAGGAACACGGCCTCGTCGATGTCGTGGGTGACGAACAGCACGGTCTTCGCCTCCGGCTCGCTGCAGAGCGTCGACAGATCGCTGTTGAGCCGTTCGCGGGTGAGCGCGTCGACGGCACCGAAGGGCTCGTCCATGAACAGCACCTGTGGCTCATGGATCAGTGCACGACAGATCGCAACGCGCTGTCGCATCCCGCCGGACAGCTGCCAGGGGTACTTGTCCTCGAACCCGGCAAGGCCCACCGATGCGAGCAGTCGCAGGGCCGCGTCCCGGTGCGGGCGTGGATCGGCCCCCCGCATGGTGAACTGCATGAGCACGTTGTCGAGGGCCGTGCGCCACTCCAGGAGCAGGTCGCGCTGGAAGACGAACCCCATCTGCGCCAGTGGGGCGGTCACCGGCTCTCCCGCGAGGCGGACGGTGCCGCCCGAGGGCGAATCCAGCCCACTGAGGATCGACAGCAGCGTGCTCTTGCCGCAGCCGCTGGGGCCGAGCAGGGCGACGAACTCGCCCTCGTGGATCCGCAGATCGATCGATGCGAGGGCCTCGACGCGGCCGGTACCGGCCGCGTCGAAGACCTTGGACAACTGCTCGACGTCCAGCAGTGGCGCAGCGGCGCTCCCGCTCACCTCCACCGGCACCTCACTCACGTGTCACCCGCCGTCGCCGGTCTCACGACGGCCACGGGCAGGTCAGGTCGGTCACGGGGTCGTCGCCCTCGTGGAACTGGTTGGTGAAGTAGCGCGACAGGTCCTCGATGTCACCCGTCAGGTCCCCGAACTCCTGGAGCACCTCCAGTCCGGTTCGCCAGTCGCTCTCCACGTGGTAGCCGAACAGCTCGCCGTCCATGGCCTCGGTGCAGGTGAACTCGAAGTGGTCGACGAAGCTCTCGCGGGCAGCGTCGATCTCCTCCTCCACGGCCGGTCGCGCCGCGAGCAGTGCGTCGGCGACCCCATCGGGATCGTCGTAGCCCTGCTCGAGCGCCTCATAGGTCGCACGCAGGAACCGCTCGATCATATCGGGGCGCTCTTCGAGGGTGTCCAAGGTGGTCACCACGTGGAACTCGGGGAACCCGACACCGGCGTCCTCGAAGAGCAGCACATCGGTGTCGACACCCTGGGCAGCGAAGACCGCCCGGAAGTAGGGGAAGCTCGTGCCGACGGTGTCACCGAGCCCCTGCACGAACGACGAGCCCTTCGCGGGTGCGTCGACGGAGATCACCTCCACCTCGGACTGGTCGACCCCGAGCGCCTCGAAGGCGGCGGGCATCATGACGGTCTCCGGCGAGCCGGGTGAGACGATCACCGATCGGCCCTCCATGTCCTCGAACGACTGGATGTCGGTCTCGTCCTCGGGGACCAGGATCCCGAACTGCGGGCGTGCCCAGATACCACCGACCGACACCAGCGGCATGCCCTCGTCGATGCCCTGCGCCATCGCTGAGGCACCCATCATGGCGAAGTCGCTGTTGCCGGCGGCCACGTCCTGAGCGGTGACCAGCGAGCCGGCACCGTCCTCGACCTCGAGGTCGATCCCGTGAGCGGCGTAGATCCCCTCGGCCGCACCGTAGACGTACGGTCCCATGAGCCCCCCGCTGGGTCCGAACGCGACGCGGATCGAGGCCGGTTCGAGCTCCTGCTCCTCCTCGGCCGCCTCCTCCGGCTCATCGGGGTCGTCGTCCGGCTCATCGACCGGTTCCTCGGCGTCGGGGTCGTCCTCGAGGGCCTCGTCGACCGACGGTGCGTCGTCGGTGCAGGCCGCGATGAGCACCGCCAGCAGCGCCGCCGACGCGATTGCCACCACCCGCGCGCGCTGCTTCAGGTGACGTGGTGATGACTGGTTCACGGTCCCTCCCATGGTGCGCTCCTCCCGCTCGACTCACCGAGCGACGACCCTGTGACGTGCACGCAACACGCTGCCGTCCGGTGCGCGCCGGCGCGGGCGTCGTCCCTCGCTTCCGGCACCTTGCGATCGAGACTACTGACTTCGTATACAACATTCAATAGACTGTGACCGCCGAGCCAGCAGGGTCGTCCGATGCTGCGGGTGCCCACCGCCGCGCCCGGACCTCCCCGGCTGGAGCCGCCACCGGGACTACGGTGGTGGCGGTGGTGGCCGGACAGCGCGGCGCGCGGCAGCGCTGATGATCCGTTGGGGACGAGCATGACGAGCACCGACATCCAGATGCAACGCAACCGCATCCCGACGCTCACCGACTGGGCGATCCAGGAGGTGCGGGCCAAGATCGTGCTGGGTGAGTTCGAGCCCGGCGAGCGCCTGCCGATCGAACAGCTCGCAGAGGAGCTCGGCATCAGCCGCGTGCCGCTACGCGAAGCGATCCGCAGCCTCGAATCCGAGGGCATGATCACCACCACGCCCCACCGCGGCGCGATCGCGACACCGATGTCGATCCAGGACGCCGAGGACGCCTACACCCTGCTCGAGCTGGCCGAGCTGCGGGCGGTCGAGCGTGCAGCCCGTGCCACCGACCACTCCAGCACCCGGATCATGCACGCGAGCCTGGAGACGATGCGCGCCCACGTCGACGAACCGCACGTCACGCGGGAGGCGCTGGAGGCCCACCGGGCATTCCACTTCGCCTTCTTCGACCGCGCCGGCGAAGGCCTGCTGCTCCGGCAGCTTCGCATCCTCTGGTACACCTGCGAGCGCTACGTGATGAGCTCGATCCCGTCCAACAGCCGGGCTGCGCAGGCGCTCAAGGAGCACGAGGAGCTCGCGCGCCTCGTCGAGGAAGGTGACGTCGACGGTGCCCGCGAACACCTCCGACACCACCTGCAGAGCAGTTTCGCGGCGGTCAGGGAGTACCTCGAGGCGGACGCCTGACGCTGTGGCCGGCGTTCACGCAACCGGCGGCATGGGCCGCACCGCCCGCTGACACGCAGGGAGACGGCATGAGCGAGCCGGACGGCTCCGGCCCACGACCAACGGGCCCATGGCTCCAGGACCTCACCTGGCAGGAGGTCGAGACCTACCTCGAGCACGAGCGCATCGTCGTGCTCCCGATCGGATCCACCGAACAGCACGGCCCCGCGGGGCCGCTCGGGGTCGACACCTACGTGGCGATCACGCTGGCCGACGACCTTGCGCAACGCGAGGGCGTGCTGTGCGCGCCTCCCCTCTGGTACGGCGACTCGTCGCACCACCTCGGATTCCCCGGAACGCTCAGCCTGCGGCCCGACACGCTGATGGAGGTCGTCCGCGACGTCTGCCGCAGTCTGGCCCGCCACGGGTTCGATCGCGTGGTCCTGGTCAACGGCCACAAGGGTTCCAACCTGCCGGCACTGACCTCTGCGGTGCGCACGCTGCACGAGTACGAGCTGCCACAGGTGCTGTTTGCGATCGCCGATCCCTTGCACCTGGCGCGCTCCGCGGCACCGACCATCAAGTCCACCCGCGAGCACCACGCCGGCGAGCTCGAGCTCTCCCACGTCCTGCACCGCTTCCCGGGGTCGATCCGAACCGACCGGCTCGAAGCGCCCGCCGTTGACTTCGCCGAGACCTTCGGAGGCTTCGTCGGCGACGATCTGTTCGGCCCGGCACCCGACGGGGTCGACATCATCTGGTCGGGTGACGAGCAGCGGCGCTTCGCGCCCACCGGGAGCCTGTCGTCGTCCGTCGGGCTCGATGCGGACAAGGGCCGTGCCTATCACGACCACTGCGTGGAGCGGCTGGTCGAGCTGGTCCGGTGGCTGCGCAGCTACCACGGTCCGATCGGTCGACGGACCGAGGCGTGAACGCCGAGGTGCACGACACCGACGTGCTCGTCGTCGGCGGCGGTGCGGCGGGGATGTACGCCGCCGCGGAGGCGCGTCGGGCGGGGGCCCGGGTCACGCTGGTCGACAAGAGCCTGGTCGGCCGCGGCGGAGCGACCGTCATGGCGCAGATGACCGTCGCCGCCGCCCTCGGCCACGCCGAGCCGGACAGCTGGGTCGAGCACTACGAGGACACGGTCACCAGCGGTCGTGGGCTGACCGACGAGCTGCTCGCGGCACTGCTCTGCCACGACGCTCCGCGACGGATCCTGGAGTCCTGGGAGCGGGGGGTGAACTGGGAGCGCGACGGCGACGGTCTCGCCCAGGTCCTCGCGCCGGGGCACCGACGCGCGCGCTGCTGCTATGTCGGATCGCTCCAGACCGGGCACGGGGTCGTGCGCGGCCTTCGTAAGGAGCTGCGTCGCCAGCAGGTCACGGGCGTCGACACCACCATGGTCACCGACCTCATCCGCGACGGCGACCGGGTGGTCGGCGCGGCCGCACTGGACGTCAAGCGTGGCGAGCCGGTCGCCATCTGGGCACCGGCGGTCATCCTGGCCTGCGGCGGTCTGACCGAGGCGTTCGCGCGCAACTCCGCCTCGTACAACATGACCGGTGACGCCTACGGGCTGGCACTGCGCGCCGGGGCCGACCTCATCGACATGGAGATGGTCCAGTTCTTCCCGATCGCCAACCTGGCTCCCCGGACGGTCGGCCTGGACCCGATCATGTGGGATCCCTTCCGCTACCGGCTGGGGGGACGACTCCTCAACGGCGACGGCCGGGAGTTCCTCGAGACCTACACCGGCGTGGCCGACGAGGGGACCTACACCGCCAGCCGCGACATGGTGACCTACGCCATCCTCGAAGAGGTGGCCGCCGGCCGCGGCAGCCCCAACGGCGGCGTCTACCTCGACTTCACCGACCTGACCCTGGAGACGATGCGCGAGGCCTTCCCCACGGCCATCGACCGGCTGCTCGAGCAGGGCATCGACATCAGCCGGCGACCGGTCGAGGTCGCGCCCACCGCGCACTACACGATCGGTGGCGTCACCGTCGACGTCGACCTTCGGACCAGTGTCGAGGGGCTGTTCGCCGCCGGCGAGGCGGTCGGCGGACAGCACGGCGCCAACCGCCTCTCCGGCAACGCCATCTCCGAGGCCTTCGTCTACGGCGCACGTGCGGGGCAGGTGGCCGCACGGCACGCACGAGCCGTCGGCCACGGCCGCAGCGCGACGGCGTCGCAGGCGATGGACAGCGCCACCGGCGAGGTCGCCGGGGTCCGCGGCCGCTGCCGCGACAGCGGGGTGTTCCTGCCGGCGCTGCGCGCCGAGCTCCAACAGCTGATGTGGACCCACGTCGGCCCGCTGCGCGACGCCGACGGCCTCGAGCAGACCCGACAGCAGCTCGGCGCCCTGCGGCGGGCGCTGCACGAGGACGCCCGGGTCGACGCCCGGCACAGCTTCAACCTCGAGTGGGCCGAGTGGTTCGCCCTGCGCAACCTGCTGGACTCCTCCGAGGCCGTGCGGCTCTCGGCCGCCAGCCGCTTGGAGAGCCGCGGCGCCCACCAGCGCCGCGACCACGCCACCGCCGATGACCGCTTCCGCGCCCATGCCGTGACGAGCCGGGGCAGTGACGGCACCCTCGTTCTCACGTGGCGTCCGCCACGATCACTCGACGGCGAACCGCAGGCGTGGTCGCCGCCCGAACCCCTGGCCACCCCGACCGCCGGAGCCGGCCCATGAGGCTCACCGTCCACCGCAGTGCCGACCCGCAGTCCCCCGCGACCTACGAGGTTCCCGAGTTCGAGGGCATGACGGTCCTCGATGCCCTGCACTGGGTCCGGACCCACCACGACCCGTCGCTCGCGGTCCAGTTCTCGTGCCGCTCGGCCAATGCGTGCCGCGAGTGCGCCTGCCTGGTCGACGGCAGCCCCGCCTACATCTGCACGGTCCCCGCGACCGGGGAGATCGAGGTCAGGCCCCTGCCGAACCGGCCCCATCTGCACGACCTGGCCGTCGAGCTGTGACCCGGTCCGTGATCGAGTTCTTCGACACCTCCACCCGTCCGACCACGGCGATGCGGGAGGCGATGAGCGCGGCGGTGGTCGGTGACGACGTCTACGGCACCGACCCCACGGTCCGTGAGCTCGAGGAGCGCGCTGCCGAGCTGCTCGGCATGCCGGCCGCGCTGTTCACCCCGAGCGGGACGATGGCCAACCTGATCGCGCTGCGGGTGCACGCCCGCTCGGGCCACGCCGTCGTCGCGGACGCCGACACCCACCTGCTGCGTGCCGAGACCGGCGGGATCGCCGCCGTCGGCGGGCTGATGCCGACACCGGTCGCGGCACCCGGCGGGATCCTCGACGTCGATGCCGTCGAAGCCGCCCTGCAGCCGGGCGACGACCACGTCCCACCGGTCGGACTCGTCTGGCTCGAGAACACCCACAACCGCGCCGGCGGGACGATCACCGACGTCGCGACCACCGGGCGGCTGGCCGCGGTGTGTCGGCAGGCGCAGGTCCCCCTGCACGTCGACGGGGCGCGCCTGCTCCACGCCGCGCTGGAGCTCGACGTCGACCCGGCGGCCCTCACCGACGGTGCCGACTCGGTCATGCTCGCCTTCAGCAAGGGACTGGGCGCGCCCGTGGGATCGGTCGTCGCCGGCGACGAGCAGTTCGTCACCCGCGCCCGACGCGTCCGCAAGATGCTCGGCGGCGGCATGCGCCAGGCCGGAGTCATCGCGGCCGCGGCCCTGGTCGCACTCGACGACGGCTACAGCCACCTCGCCGACGACCACCGCCGGGCGCGGCAGCTCGCGCAGCGGCTCGCGCAGGTCCCCGGGGTGGTGGCCACCCCGGATCCACCACCCACCAACATGGTGTTCGTCGACGTCGCGGGGACGGGACGGTCGGCCCGCGGGCTGGCCGATGCGCTGGCGACCGCAGGCTTCTCGGTGTCGACGCCGGCCGCCACCACCCTGCGGTTCGTCCTGCACCGTGACGTGAGCGATGACGACGTCGACACCGTCGCCCGGGAGCTGGCGACGGCGGTGGCCCCGCCCAGGGGATGACGCGAAGCAGCGGCCGGAGCGGTCCGGCCCGGCGTCGTCAGCGGTCGTAGCGCGGCTGCGTGCCCTCGTCGCGGTCGGAGGTGACGACCGCGTGGTGCAGACCCATCCACACCGTCATGCACCAGGGGTAGGCCAGGATCGGCAGGAGCAGGTTGACGCCCGCGGTCACGATCAGCAGCCCGGTCCACGGCGGATCCGGCCAGGTCAGCGCGAGCCCGCCCAGAAACACCGCGGCGAAGGCAACGACCACCAGGGTCATGGCCACGACCATGGCGCCCAACCAGTAGCCGTCCTCACGAGCGAACTGCAGCTCGCAGCTGCCGCAGCGTTCGCGGATCGTGAAGTAGGACGCGAAGATGTCGCGCCCCCCGCAGAGCGGACAGCGCTTGCGCACTCCGTTTGCGAGCGCACGTGCGTCCATGACGACACCACCCGTCGGCTCCAGGCTACGCCCTGCGGACCGAACCCGGCACCGTGCCGCTGACGTCAGGCCGTGCCCGGCCGGTGGTCCCACCGCCAGCTCTCCGCCAGCTGGTGCAGGTCGCAGCGGGAGGCGAGCACCCGCAGCACGGCCACGACCGCGACCAGGCCTGCGGCGGCGCCGCCCTCTGCGGCCAGGACCATCGCACCGGCGAGTCCGGCCGCGACCGCACACACCGTCCCGAAGCTGACGATCGCGTCGAAGGGCACCGCCCGATATCTCCTGGTGACGATCGCCGCACCGGCGGCGCGTCCCATCCCGAGCGAGAGGGCCACGGTCAGCCCGAACAGCGTGTAGAGGCTGACGGTCCCGATGGTGCCGGTCCAGCTGCCGGTTCCGACCACCAGGTCGACCAGCAGCGCCGCGGTGAGCGCGATCGAGGTCAGTTCGACCGCTGCGACGACCGGCGTGCGCCGCTCGGGTCGGCGCAGCCGCACCACGAGCACGGCGAGCGCGAGCACGGTCGCAGCCGTGACGGACACGGTGGTGGAGGGCACGAGTGGCCTCACGTCGGTGCGGTTCGCGGGCGGGGACACACCGCAGCGTGCCAGCCCACGGCCGGGTTCGCCCACCGTCCGCCGGCCCTGAACGGGCCCGACCGTCGTGTGCCTGCTACAACGCCTGCGCCACACCGCCCGCGTCGGGAGCCGACCCCCGTGTCGATCGAACCGTCCTCACCCTGGCCCTATCCGCTGCCGGGTTCCGGTCGTGACGCGGTGTCGGCGCTGCGCCAGCCGCCACCGGCGAACATCTTTCGCGAGTACGACCTGCGTGGTCGGGTCGACGCACCGCACGGATTCGATCCCACCCGGATCACACCGTTCACCGCCAACGTGCTCGGCCGCGCGTTCGGGACCTATCTGCACACCCGCGGCGTCGGACAGGTGGTCGTCGGCCACGACAGCCGCGCCTACGCGCCGGTGCTGACCAGCGCCCTGGTCGAGGGGCTGCTGTCGACGGGTCGCGAGGTGGTCGCGGTGGGACTGGCGACGACCCCGCTGGTCTACTTCGCCCAGCACCACCTCGACGTCCCCGGGGCCGTCGCGGTCACCGCCAGCCACAATCCCAACGGCTGGGGCGGGTTCAAGCTCTCCGAGCAGTCCCCGACCACGCTCGGTCCCGACGAGGTCGTCCTGCTGCGCGAGCTCGCCGAGTCCGGCCGCTTCCACCGGGGGGCGGGGCGCTACGTCGAGCACTCGGTCACCGCGGCGTACGTCGACCACCTCGCGAGCCGCAATCCGGCGCCCGCGCCGCTGTCGGTCGTGGTGGACGGGGCCAACAGCATCTCGGGCACCCTGGCGCGAGCGACCCTGGCCGCTGCCGGCTACCGGGTGGCGGCGATCAACGAGGAGCTCGACTGGTCGTTCCCCAACCACGAGCCGGATCCCGAGCTGGTCGCCGGGCGCCGCCAGCTGGCCGACGCCGTGCTCGCCGCCGACGCCGCGCTCGGACTGGCGCTCGACGGCGACGGTGACCGGCTGGGGGTCACCGCCAGCGACGGTGCCACGGTGTGGGCCGACCGGGTGCTGGCGCTGCTCGCGCTGGACGTGCTCGAGCGCCACCCCGGAGCGACGATCGTCTACGACGTCAAGTGCTCACGGCTGGTCGCCGAGGTGGTGCGTGCCGCCGGCGGCGAGCCGGTGATGTGCCAGACCGGCCACAGCCACGTCAAGCGCCGGATGCGCGAGTTGGGCGCCCCGTTCGCCGGCGAGCGCAGCGGGCACTTCTTCAACGCCGTGGACCACCTCGGCTTCGACGACGCGATCCACGCGGGACTGCGCCTCGCCGACCTGTGCGCACGCCAAGGCCGGCCGCTGGCCGAGCTCGTCGCCGAGCTGCCCCACTACGAGACCTCGCCGACGATCTCCGCCCCGTGCCCGGACACGTCGAAGTACGCGGTCGTCGACCGCTTCCTGGAGGCGGCCCTGGCCCGCTGTGACCCGCAGGAGGTCATCACGGTCAACGGTGCCCGTCTGGAGTTCGACGACGGCTGGCTGCTGGTGCGCGCCTCGTCGAATCTGCCCGCGCTGGTGATCGTCTGCGAGGGCCGCACCACCGACGCCCTGCACCGTCACTACCGGTTCGTGCGCGAGGTGCTGGACGGGTTCGGCGAGGTCGACCCGGTCTGGGACAACGATCTGCCCGACCGCTGAACCTGCCGCACCGACCGTCGTCCCGCGCGTCGCGCGGCGGCGGAGGGGCGGGTGTCCGACACCGGCCGCCACGGGTGATGTGCCAGACTGTGCCGCCATGGACGCAACGACCCGCCGCCCCTACGACCTCGCCGCCGTGCTGGACGTCGCCGCGGAGGTGTTCAACGCCCGTGGCTACGACGGCACCTCGATGGGCGACCTGGCCGGGGCGCTCGGGATCAGCAAGTCGAGCATCTACCACCACGTCCCGAGCAAGGAGGCGCTGCTCGGCCTGGCCGTCGACCGCGCGCTGTCGGCGCTGTTCGCGGTGCTCGACGAGCCCGGCTCGACCGACGGTCCCGCCCGTGACCGGGTCGAGCACGTCCTGCGCCGTTCGGTCGAGGTGCTCGACCGGGAGCTGAAGTTCGTCACGCTGCTGCTGCGCGTGCGCGGCAACACCGCGACCGAGCGCGACGCGCTGGCGCGGCGGCGCGAGTTCGATCGCCGGGTCACCGCACTGGTGCGCCAGGCGATGGCGGACGGCGACCTGCGCGACGACCTGGATCCGGCGCTGGTGACCCGGCTGCTGTTCGGCACCGTCAACTCGCTCGTCGAGTGGTACCGGCCCGACGAGGGGGGCGCGCAGGCGGTGGCCGACACCCTGGTGGCGGTCACGCTCGAAGGGCTCGAGACCGGGTGAGCCGCACCGACAGGCCCCTGCCGAGGGAGTCAGCGGCGGGTCAGCGGCGGGTCGGCGGCGGGTCGGCGGCGGGTCGGCGGCGGGGCCGCTC
>SKSM01000135.1 GCA_007122985.1 Nitriliruptoraceae bacterium
GCCGAGGGCCTGACTGTGATCTGGATGAGGTTGCCGCAGGTGTCGTCGAACGCGGCCATCACGAGGTCGCCGAGGTCGGTCGGGGGCTGGGTGACGTCCTCGAGGGGTTCGTGGTTGAAGTAGTGGAGCTTCGAGCGTCCCTGCCAATGCACCGTGACCAGACCCGCCGCGCAGCGAGCCTCGCGCTCAACTCGTTCGGATCTGCGCCGCGCAGAGGAGCAGGTTCACCGCGAGCTCGACGGCCTCGTCGGTGTCGAGACCTTGCTCGGTCGTGAGCGAGTGCCAGGTCCAGAAGCTGACCACGAGTCCCGCCGTGGCGTTGAGGCGCCGGCGCGCGTGTCCCCGCACCCCCGACCCCGCCACCAGGGCGTCGGCGAACGCCTGGAAGGTCTCGGCCAGCTCGTGCTGGGTGGAGGCGGGCATGGCCTCGCGGTCGCGCACGATCGGCAGCAGGTCATCGCCGCACGCCCGGTACCAGCCGTAGAGCTCACCCAGCGCGTGTCGGCTCCGGGCCTCGACGCCGCCGATCTTCCGCCAGGCGGCAGGGTCCGGTGGAGGGTGCAGCGCCACCCAGCGTTGACCGCAGGCTGCGAACAGCGACTCGATGTCCGGGAAGTGGCGGTAGACGGTCAGCCGGGTCACCCCGGCCTCCTCGGCGACCCCGGTGATCGTGGTGTTGGCCGGCCCCACCGTCGTGTGCAGCCTCACGGTCGCGTCGACGATCCGCTGCCGGGTCTGATCGACCTGCTCGGCACGCTTGCGCATCTGGTACGGCCGAGATTTCGAAGAACTACTCTGTTCATCCAATGTTGACACTCCGTCGGCCCTCTGTTTCAGTGTACATGCGTGTTCACTACTACTGGAGACAGGGACGAACATGACCGATGGACCACGCCTGCACCGCACCACCTCGACCGACGGCACCGAGATCGTCGGCCGTGTCGTCGGGCAGGGCCCGCCCCTGGTGCTCCTCCACGGCGGGGTCTTCTGCGGCCAGACCGCCTGGGAGGCCATGCTGCCCCACCTCACCGACCGGTTCACCTGCTTTCTTCCCAGCACCCGCGGGAAAGGCCTGAGCGCACACGCCCACCAGTACTCGCTGCAATGGCAGCAGGAGGACGTGATGGCGTTCATCGACAGCATCGGCCAACCCGTGCCGCTGTTCGGCTGGTCAGGCGGCGGGCTGAACGCACTGGGCGCGGCAGAGCACAGCGACGCCGTCACCGCAGTGGTCGCCTACGAGCCAGCGGTCTTCGAAACCATCGACGAGGAGACCTTCGCCGAGCTGGGCGCCGTCCTTTCCCGCATGACCGAAGAAGTGGAACAAGACCGGCCGGCTGAAGCGGCACGCCAGTTCCTGACCTTCATCAGCAACGACGACGAGCTCGCCACCGTGCTCGCCGAAGACCTCCACACGGTCACCGCACCCAACCAGCTCGCCGACCTGCGGGTGCTGCACAACGTCGACCCCGCCGCGCCGAGCGCCACCGACCCGGCCGCGCTCGCAGACATCACCGCGCCGGTCCTGCTCCTTGAAGGCGACCGCCCGGCCCAGGCGTGGTTCCCGCGCATGAACCAGCACGTCGCCAACCACGTGCCTGACTGCGAGATCCGCACGATTTCCGGCGCCGGCCACGTGGGCCCGGTACTCGCACCCGAGGCGACGGCCGCAGAGCTCAGTCGCTTCCTCGCAACGACAGGGGAACTCCAACCCACCGCAGCCACAAAGTGACCACCGACCCAGCCGGTCGGCGTGCTCCACCGCCCAGATGCGCTGCGGTCACCCACATCACGGAACGTGCTGAGCCGGACCTCGAGCAGGGCGACACGGCGTCATCGTGCCATCCCGCGAGACCCCAGGACGCTCGTCCCGCCCCAGCTCTGGTCGATGCGGTCAGCCCTCGTCGGGGAAGAACAGGCCCAGCTCGCGTTCGGCGGACTCCGGCGAGTCCGATCCGTGGACGAGGTTCTCACCGATCTCGGTGGCGAAGTCGCCACGGATCGAACCGGGCGTGGCCTCGAGCGGGTTGGTCGCGCCCATCAGGGTGCGCATCCCTGCGATCGCGCCCTCGCCGCTGACCCGCATCGCCACGAGCGGCCCGGAGGTGATGAAGTCGACCAGGTCGCCGAAGAACGGCTTGTCGCGGTGCTCGCCGTAGTGCTGCTCGGCGGTCTGCCGTGGCAGGGTCATCAGCTGCAGGGCCTCGATGCGGTAGCCCTTGCGCTCGATCCGTGCGATGACCTCGCCGATCAGCCCCCGGGTGACACCGTCGGGCTTGACGAGGATGAGGGTCTGCTCGGTGGCCACGTGCGGCCCCTTTCAGGTCGTGTCGGATCAGGTCGTGTCGGATGGACGGCGAGTGGCACTCGCACGCAGTCGCTTGACGGTCGCTCGGCGGTCACCTGACGGTCGGCCACCACGGGGGCGCCGCGCCGTGGGTGTGCCGCCAGGCTGCGGAGCCTGCCCGGTGCGGCACCGCTCGGCAAACCGCCCGGGCGCTGCCAGAGCTCAAGGGCCGCCCGGATCGTCCCGGTCGAAGCCCGTGGGAGCGTCGTCCTCGGCCAGCTGCTCGAGGGCGGCGCTGAGCTCGTCCTCGTCGTCGAGCAGTGCCGAGACCGCATCCACGTCGTGCTCGTCGACAGCGTCCGGCTCGTCGTCCGGGGCGATCACCAGCTCCTCCGGGTCGTCGTCGGGCAGCGGCAGGTAGCGGTCCCTTGCGGCGCCGACCGTGGTCAGCGACCCGACGACGAGCACCCCGTCGCCCTCCCGCGCGACCGACTCGGCCAGGGTCAGGGCGCTGCCGAGGTCGGTGGCGGCCTCCACCACCACGCCGGTGTCGCCCCACACCGCCAGCGCCGCCGCCTGCATCCGTGCGACCGACGCGGCCCGTGGGGACGGCGCACGGGTCACCACCACATGGGAGGCGGCACCGCGCAGCGCGGTGAGGATCGACTCCACGTCCTTGTCGTCGAGGCAGGCGGCGACCAGCACCAGCTCGCGGAAGCCGAACGACTCCTCGAGCGCCGCCGCCGCGGCCCGTGCGCCGTGCGGGTTGTGCGCCCCGTCGAGCACCACGGTCGGGTCGCGGTGGACCACCTCGAGCCGCCCCGGCACCTGCACCGCGCCGAGCCCGTGGCGCACGACGTCGTCGTCCATCGCGTCGAAGGACTCGCCGGTCAGTGCCACGAAGGCGGCCAGCGCCAGCGCTGCGTTCTCCGCCTGGTGGGCGCCGAACAGCGGCAGGAGCACCTCGTCGACGGTCCGGTCGCCGATGCGCAGCTCGAGCCGCTGCCCGCCGACGGCGACCTCGCGGTGCACCACCTCGACGTCGTCGCCGAGCCACCACAGCCTCGCGCCGGCCTCGTCCGCCGCGGCCGACACCTGGTCGACGACCCGCGGTGTCTGCGGTGCGCTGACCACATGGGCGCCCGGCTTGATGATCCCGACCTTCTCGCGTGCGGTCTCCTCGGGGGTGGCCCCGAGCTCGCGGTGGTCGACGTCGATGGTGTTGATCACCGCCACGTCGCCGCGGACCAGGTTGGTCGCGTCCCAGCTGCCGCCCATGCCGACCTCGAACACACCGACGTCGACCGGCACGTCGGCGAACCACCAGCCGGCCATCGCCGTCAGCAGCTCGAAGAACGTCAGCTGGTCGGCGTCGACACCGTCGCGCTCGCGCAGCTGCCGGTCCACGAGGTCGGCGAGTCCGGCCACCTCGTCGTAGACCTCCGCGAACCGCTCGGGCCCGATGGGGCGTCCGGCGAGGCTCAGGCGCTCGCGCACCGTCTGCAGGTGCGGTGAGGTGTAGGTGCCGGCCGACAGCCCGGCCGCCGAGCACAGCGCGCCGACCATGCGCACCACCGAGCCCTTGCCGTTGGTGCCGGTGACGTGCACGGAGGGGTAGGTGCGCTGCGGGTCCCCGAGCAGCTCGGACAGCGCGGTGATGCGCGTGATGTCCGGGACCATGCGCCCGGGCCCGCGGGCGAGCAGCGCCTGGTAGGCGCGCTGGAACTGCGGATGGTCGTCGGCCGACACGCGGGCTCCTCGGGCGGTGCGGTGGGCGACCCGGAGCCTACTTCCGTGCCACGCCCCTCAGGCGTCCGACCGGGCCTGCCGACGGGCCTGGCGCGCCGCCCGCTTCTCCTCGAACCGGGTCGCCTTGGCGTCGAGCTCGTCGAGGAATCCCGCGAGCTCGCGCCGTCGCTGCTCGGCGTGCTCGTCGAGCCCCTCCTGCTCGAACACCTTCCAGTGCCGCAGCAGCGGCCACACGATCTCGTCGTGGTGGATGCGCAGGTCGTAGATCCCGGCATTGGCGATCTGGGCCGACTTGGTCAGGAACTGCTTCATCCCGGCGCCCGGCATCTCGAAGCCGACGATCTCGTCGACGATCGCCTCGACCGCAGCGGACGGATCGACGTGCATCGCCGCCTGCAGCATGTCGCGGTAGAAGCGCATGTGGAGGTTCTCGTCCTTGGAGATCCGCGCCATGATGCGATCGGCGACCGGGTCGTTGGAGTACCGGCCGGTGTTGCGGTGGCTGACCCGGGTCGCGAGCTCCTGGAAGGCCACGTAGGCCATGCCGTTGAGCGTGCCCTTGTTGTCGTGGTCGTAGCCGGTCTGGACCTGCGCCATGCGTGCGCGTTCCATCTCGTAGGGGTCCATCGCACGGGTGACGACGAGGTAGTCGCGCAGGACGATCGAGTGGCGCCCCTCCTCAGCGGTCCAGCGGTGCACCCAGTTGATCCAGGCGCCGTCGCCGTGACCGAACATGTCGTGGATCTCGCGGTGGTAGGACGGCAGGTTGTCCTCGGTCAGCAGGTTGACCTCGAACGCGATCTGCGCGACCCCCTCGAGGCGCGCCTGGTCCGGCGTCCACGGGTCGCTGTCGTAGTCGCGCCCCATCGAGTAGGGGATGTAGTCGTGGGGGA
>SKSM01000019.1 GCA_007122985.1 Nitriliruptoraceae bacterium
TCGGGCAGCGGTGTCGGCGCCGGCGGCGGCGCCGCGGCATCCACCGTGGGCGCGAACCACGGGCCCGCGTCCGTCGACGGGAAGGGCGGCAGCGGCGGCGCCGCGTCGAGGCCGCCCGTCTCGATCTGCGTCGCGGCGTGCTCGCAGGTCTCGATCGCGGTGGCGAGGTCGATCCCACGGTAGGTCCGCGGATAGCCCTGCAGCCGCTCGGCGGCCCGGCGAAACAGCGCGACCGCCCCATCGGGGTTCGCCCGCTGGACGTGGACCGAGGCGACGGCGACCTGGATCACCCCCTGCCACAGGTCCGCGTCCTCCGCCGGGGCGGCGTGCCAGACCTCCTCGAGGCACTCGTGCGCCTCGAAGTAGCGCTGGTCGCCCCACAACCGCACGCCGAGCTCCAGCGCCTCCTCGACCGAGGTCGGGTGGTGCTCCTCGGCGAGCAGGACCTCGGTGGTGTCGTAGGGCAGCGGGCGGCCGGTGCGGTCGCGCGGTCGGGCCTGCTCGGGACGCCCGTCGCCACGACGGTCGCGGCGCGTCCCGGCGGCGTCCCGGCTCCCCGCGCCACCACCGTTGTTCGCCGCGGCTGCCTGGCTCACACCGACCTCCGACTCGCTGACGACCTGGGTGTGGACTTCTGACAGCCGCCAGCGTAACCGCGGCCGGGGCTAGACTGGTGGCCGTGCCCGAGCTGCCCGAGGTCGAGTCCGTCCGCCGCCAGCTCGCGCCCGAGTTGACCGGGCGGCGGGTCACCGGGGTGTGGTGGGACCCGCATCCGCACGCACGCCTCTCGGACCTCGACCTGGTGGTCGACCGGCGCGTCGACGCCGTCCACCGCCGCGGCAAGTACCTGCTCTGTCCGCTGGACCCGACCGTCGACGGCGACCGCCTGGAGCTGGTCCTGCATCTGGGCATGACCGGTTCGCTGTCGTTCCGACCGGCCGCGGGCCCGGCGCCGCGCCCCGTGGGCGACGGCGTCGCCGCTCCCGGGCACGTCCGGGTCCGCTTCGATCTGGACGACGGACGGTCACTGCGGTTTCGTGACCCGCGACGCTTCGGCCGGGCGTCGGTCGTGCCGGCCGGCGACTACGCCGACCGCATCCCGACGTTGGCGGACCTCGGGCCCGAACCGCTGTCGGACGAGTTCGATCCCGAGCGGTTCGCGGCCGCGTTGGCCACCACCACCGCGCCGGTCAAGGCCAAACTGCTCGACCAGCGCCTCGTCGCCGGCGTCGGCAACATCTACGCCGACGAGGCGCTGTGGCGCGCCCGCATCCATCCCGCCTCACGCCGGGTCGGTCGTGCGCGCGCACTGCGCCTGCACCAGCATGTCGTCGAGGTGCTGACAGCGGCGGTCGAGCGCGAGGGCACCACCTTCCGCGACTACCAGCTGGTCAACGGGCAGAGCGGACGCTACGCCGACCACCTCGACGCCTACGGCCAGGCCGACCTGCCGTGCCGACGGTGCGGACAGCCGATGCGACGCGCTGTCATCGCCCAGCGCGGAACCACCTACTGTCCGAGCTGCCAGCGCTGACCGAGCCGCTGGACCAGAACCGCTGGACCAGGACGGCTGGTCGAGGACGGCTGGTCGAGGACGGCTAGACCACCTGTGGTCTGCGCAGGGCACCGGCGACCAGGCCGTGGGCGAACCGCTGCGCCTCGTCCGGGTCGTCCACGCGCACGTGCATCGGCGGGAAGCTGAAGTACGACAGGATCAGCCGTACCACCACCTCGGCGGCCGCCGGCGGCTCGACCGGTCGCAGCTCGCCACTGGCGACCCCCGTCTCGATCAGGTCGGTGAACAGCGCGAACCCACGCTGCACCAGTGGGCTGCCGTTGGCGGTGATGCGCGGCAGCAGCAGCCCCGGCTCCTCGTCCCGGCCCTTGGTCAACACCGGGTGCTCGACGAAGAAGCGCACCCCGGCGAGGAAGGCGGCCTCGATGCGGCTGGGCGCGTCGGTGTGCGCTGCGGCGGCGGCTTCGAGCTCGCGCCCGAACCGCTCCGCCTCGCGATCGAGCAGGGCGTCGATCACGGCGTCCTTGTTGCGGAAATGGCGGTAGAGGGTCGCCTTGCCTGCACCCGCCTCACGGGCGATATCCTCCATGGTGGTCTTGCGCAGGCCGACCGCCACGAACCGGCGTGCCGCCGCGGTCAGCAGATCCTCGCGACGGTCCCGCCGCTGGCCTGCGGCATTCGCCTGCGCCATGGCCGTGCCTCCTCGTCGTTGCCGGTTGTCGTCGGTGCCGCCGATGCGCGTGCCGACCGGTGATCGCGGTCGGGGGTGCCCCGTCCGCACGTCGGGTATCGCCAGGTCGACGCGTGCCCGACCCTGCACACCTCGTGGGTGAGGCTCACGTGGCTGACGCTGACATGAGTGACGCTGACATGGGTGACGCTCATGGGTAGCTACTCAGGGTGACGCCCACCGCTGACACCCGTGACAGACACCGGGCCGTGCCCTGCCCCTGCCTGCGGGCAGGCCGAACGCTACTGCGAGGACCCCTGCCAGGCACGGACCAGGCCCGGACCAGGCACAGACCGCCGACACCCCCCGGCCCGCCGACCACCCGCGACCGCACGAACCGCGCCGAATTGACGTTGGAGCACGACGTGTCCACCTCGCTCGCACTCACCGACCTGCTCGCCTCCGGTTCCTGGCAGGAGGATGCCGCCTGCCGCGACGCGGACCCCGAGCTGTTCTTCAGCAACGAGGAGAACGACCGCGAGCGGGCCCTGCTGTACTGCTCGTCCTGCCCCGTGCGCACCGAGTGCCTCGAGCACGCACTGGCCACACGCGAGGCCTACGGCATCTGGGGCGGCACGGACGAGCAGGAGCGCAAGCGGCTCCTGCGCCGTCGACGCCGCGCAGCCTGACCGCACCGGTCGGGCCGACCACGCCCACCGCCCGACCCGACGCCACCAGCCCGACCCGATGCCACCGCCCGGCAGCGAGCCGTCACCCCACGACGCTGCTGTGGCCGTCGCACCCGCCTGCTACAACTCGCACTGGAACAGGTGTTCGCTTCGCGGGTGCTCCCTTTCGGGTGCCCCGTCCGGCGCGGCCGAGCGCAGCGCCTGCAAAGTGACCCAGGGCGGCGAGGTGGCAGATGACGGCGAGGTGGCAGATGGCGGCGACGGCCGGCAGCGCGACCACGCCGGCAGCGTCGACCGCACCGGCAGCGTCGACCGCACCGGCGCGGTCGGCGACGCAGGCCTCGTTCGACGCCCTCGGACAGCCGCTGATCGCGACCACCTTCGTCGTGCTCGACCTCGAGACCACCGGCCTGTCCGCCAGCGACGACCGCATCACCGAGATCGGCGCCGTCAAGGTCCGTGGCGGTGAGGTCCTCGGCGAACTGCGCACCTTCGTGCATCCCGAGCGTCCGATCCCAGCGGCCGTCACCGCGATCACCGGCATCGACGACGCCACCGTGCGCGGCGCGCCCACGATCGCGGCGGTGCTGCCGAGCGTGCTGCGGTTCCTGGAGGGCGCGGTGCTCGTCGCGCACAACGCCGGGTTCGACCTCGCGTTCCTCCGGGCGGCCGCCGGCCGGCTGGGCACCGCACCGCTCGATCCCCCGGTCGTCGACACCGCCCGGCTCGCACGACGCCTGCTGCGCGACGAGGTCCGCGACGTCCGGCTCGCGACCGTGGCACGACACCTGCGGGCCCGCGTGTCACCCGACCACCGCGCGCTGACCGACGCCCGCGCCACGGTCGACGTCCTCCACGGGTTGATCGAGCGCGCCGGCAGCCTCGGTGCGACGACCCTCGAGGATCTGCAGCACCTGACCCGCAGCTCCTCCGAGCAGGCCTTCCGCCGGCGCGACCTGGTGGCGGGCGCACCGGCGGTCCCGGGCGTCTACCGCTTCCTCGACGCACACGACCGGGTCCTCTACGTCGGCAAGGCCACCGACCTGCGCTCGCGGCTGCGGACCTACTTCGGCCAGGACCCGCGCCGCCGGATGGCGGACCTGGTGCGCGAGACGGCCCGCGTCTGCTGGACACCCACTCCCACCGTGCTCGAGGCCGAGGTGCGCGAGCTGCGCGCGATCCGCGAGCACCAGCCCCGCTACAACCGCCGTTCGCGCGACGGCAGCGCCGCCGTCTTCCTCGCGCTGACCGACGAACCGTTCCCACGGCTGTCGATCGTGCGCGCCCCACGGCCCACCCACCGCTGGACGCTCGGCCCCCTGTCGTCCCGCCGGGTGGCCGAGCAGGTGATCGCAAGCCTGACCGAGATCGTGCCACTGCGCACCTGCACCCCGCGTCTGCGCCTCGCCCAGGATCACAGCGCCTGCGTGCTCAAGGACCTCGGCCGGTGCGGCGCGCCGTGCGACGGCAGCCAGTCCCGCGAGGCGTACGCCGAGGTGGTCGACACCGCGCTCGCCGCGCTCGCCGACCCGTCCGAACTACTCGACCGGCTCCGGCGGCGCATGACCGGGCTGGCAGCCGACGGCCGGTTCGAACGCGCGGCGGAGACACGCACACAGCTGCACGGTGTCGCTCGCGCCCTGCTCGGGGTGCGCGAACGGGCGATGCTCGCCGACGCCGAACGGCTGGCCGCCGCGCGCCCGACCGCTGCCGGCACCGAGCTGGTGCTCCTGCGCCGGGGACGACTGGATGCGACCGCGCTGCTGACGCCCGACCAGGGGGTGCTCGGCCCCGGCCGTGCGCCGCTCGGCGACCCGCCTGAAGGTGACCCGGCGCCAGCTCGTCGACCACCGTCGCCAGAGGACCTCCTCGCCGCGCTGACACTGCCCGGACCGTCGGCAGCTCCCGGACCGCAGGCGACCGAGGAGCTCGACCTCGCGCTGGCGTGGCTGCGCCGGCCCGGCGTGCGCATCGTCCACGCCGACGGGGCGCTGGTGAGCCCGGTCGCCGCCGGTGCCGCGCTCACCACCACCGTGGCCGAGA
>SKSM01000341.1 GCA_007122985.1 Nitriliruptoraceae bacterium
CAGCTCGGTCATCTCTGCCACGTTCGGGCCCTCGATGCGGTGCAGCAGCCCCAGCGCCGGACCGGCGCGGCCACGCAGCGAGTGGTAGCGGGCCAGGTCGAAGCTGGCGGGGCCGTGGGTGTCGTCGAGCTCCAGCGCCCGACGCAGCTGGTGTTCGGCGTCGGCGTGGTCGTCGGCCACCAGCTCGAGCAGTCGGGCCCGCACCCATGCGAGGTTGGCCCGCGCGGGCCGGGACGGCTGTGCGGGTGGGGCCCGGTCGAGCAGCAGCAGCAGGCAGGTCGCGGCGAGCGGATCGTCGGCGACGACGTCCTCGACCAGGGCGAGCGCCGCGTCGATGTCCGCCAGCGCCACCGACAGCTGCCCGGCTGCGGCGTCGAGGTCGATGCCGTCGATCGCGTCGCCTGCGGTCGCGAGCTCCGTCTCACGCTCGCCCTCTCCGGGCACGACGTCCTGCCCGGCGTCCAGCCGCGCCCGCATCGCTGCCACGCTCTCCTCGAGGACGGCGTTCTCCAAGCCCTGGACGTCGCCGAGGACGTGCAGGACGGCGGCGAGGGTCTGCTCGTCGAGCCGGTGGTCGTCGCGCAGATGATCGATCAGGTCGTCGATGTCGTCGTGCACGTCGTCCACGTCGTCCGCGTCGGGCTCGTCGGTGGTGCGCAGCCCCCGATCGGTGCTGCGGATGCCCGCTGCGGCGAGCAGGTCACCGAGCGGCGCGTGTGGCACCGACAGCAGCCGGGGGTAGCGCGCGCGTGCCTCGATGACCAGCTCGACCTCGTCCACGGGGAAGGTCCGACCCTCGCGCACCGCCGCCAGCGTCCGCTCCAGCCGCTCCGCGACGGTCGGGTCGGGCTCGGGCGCAGCGTCGAGGCCCGCCACCTCGATGTCGCCGTCGACCACGCGCACACACAGCACGGGCTGCGCCGGCAGCCAGCCGTCCGGGCCGCGCAACCGCAGGTCGGGACCGTCGTCGATCCGGGCGCTGCCGCTGTCGAGCCGGGCGGTGCCGCCGTCGGCCAGCGGCATCGTGCGCCCGTCGTCGCTGAGCAGATGGAGGGGGGAGAGGTCCGGTTCGAAGGCGACCGAGCCGTCGGCGCGCTCCTCGTCGGTGATCACGTGCGTGAGCGTCACCCCGTCGATGAGGTGATCGAGGTCGCAGAGGCGGCCGTCCATCAGCGGGAAGGCGGCGAACTCGTCGTCGACCGGGTCTGCGAGCAGCAGCTCACGCACGGACTCGGGGTCCGGGAGGGTCAGGCCGTGGGTGTCCGCCGCCTCGTCGAGGTGGCGGAGCAGCGCTGCGGGCGTGAGCGGCCCCAGGTCGCGCAACAGCCGTCGTGCTGCCTGGCGCAGCCGGTCCTCGTCATGCATCGACCACCTCGGTGTCGCATGGGCACGGTCAACCCTGACCGCCCAGTGTCTCGCGCATGGCCTCGACCACCGCCTGGAGTGCCGACAGCGGCCGGATCATCACGGTGAGCTCGACGATGCGGCCCTGGTCGTCGAAGCGAAGGTAGTCAACGCCCTCGAGCTCGCGGTCGCCGACCCGCGCTTTGAACACCAGGCCGGCCCGGTCGCCGGCGTCGAGCACGTCGGTGTAGGCGAAGTCCTCGAAGACCCGGGCGACGGCACGCAGCACCGCACCGGTCGTCTCCCGGCCGTGGTAGGGCCGGTGGACCGCAGGGGAGTGGAAGACCACGTCCAGGCTGAGCTGTGCGACGGCGGTGTCGAGGTCGCCGGCGAGGACCGCGTCGTGGAAGGGCCGGTAGCGCCCACTGCCGTCGCCGCTGTGATCCTGTGTGTCCGGCGAGGTGTCGTCACCGAGCAGGTGGGTCCAGCGCACCTCGCGACGCCCGGGCTCGCGCGGCAGCTGGCCGGCCAGTTCGCCGAAGCGGTGGTCGGCGAGCCGCCCCAGGACGCGCTCGACCGCCTCGATCGAGGGGAAGTCGTGCATCCGGGATGCCCTCGAGCGCAGCTCGCCGGCGGTCTGCGGTCCGCGCAGGAGCAGCAGGGCCAGCAGCGCCTGCTCCGCCTCGTCGAGGTCGAGCTGTTCGGCGAGCCGGTGGGCGGACTTTGGCACCCGCGACCTGCGGGCGTACTCGCTGCGGACGAGCTCGCGGCCCTTGAGCTCGTCCAGGCCGGCCCGGACCTCGTCGTCGCCGTAGTCGACGATCGGGTCGCGGCCGGTTGACTGGTTGCAGGCGCTGCGCAGCGCGTTGAGCGACAGCGGGTAGTGGTCCGGGGTCGCCAGCGCCTTCTCGACCAGACAGCCGAGCACCCGCTGGGCTTGCGGGGAGAGTTGCACCGTCCACCTCCTGAACGCCAGCAAGATAGGCGGTCGTGGTGGTGGTGGCAGAACGTGTCGTCGGTGCTGGTGCCCCCAGCCTCGGCGATCAGGAGTGTCGAGCTCGTCCCGTCGCCTGTCCGTCCCACACCGACGCGCACCAAGGTCGGCCAGCGGTTACGAGGACAGGCTTCTAGGGTTGGGCAGGGAGCAGACCAGACCTGCAAGCGCCAGCGAGGAGGAGTGCAGCGGTGACGACGGTGCGGTACGAGGCCCCTCATGTCGTGACGCAGGACCGGGACGACCGCTGGCTCTCGCCCGGCGCGGTGGAGGTGAGCAACGGCCGCATCAGCGCGGTCGGGCCAGCCGACAAGCTGTCGCCATCCGAAGACGCGGTCGTCCACCGGCTCGACGGCATGCTGCTGCCAGGGTTCGTCAACGCCCATGCCCACACCCCGATGGTGCTGCTGCGGGGGGCCGGTGAGGGTCTGCCGGTCGATCGGTGGCTCACGGAGGTGATGTGGCCGCGCGAGGGGCGACTGACACCCGACGACGTCCAGTGGGGGATGCTCCTCGGTGCTGCCCAGCTCGTCTCCGGCGGCATCACCACCTCGGCGGAGATGTACTTCCACGGCGAGGAGGTGGCAGCAGCTGCCCGCGAGGTGGGCTTGCGCTGCATCGTCGCACCACCACTGCTCGTGACCGACGACATCTCCCTGTTCGGCACCTGGGAGCAGCAGCTCGAGTCAGCCTTGGCGCAGGCCCGTGCCAACCAGGACGACGAGTTGATCGACGTCGCGCTCGGGCCGCATTCGGCCTACGCCGTCCCCGAGGAGCCGCTGCGTGAGGCGGCCCGGCTCGCCGCGGACAACGACCTGCTGCTGCACATCCACGTCGCGGAGCAGGAGCATGAGGGCGACGCCATCATGAGGCAGCACGGTGTGACCGTGCCCCACTACCTCGAACAGCTGGGCGCGCTCGAGGCCCGGGTGTTGGCCGCCCACGGGGTCTGGCTCACCCCGGACGACATCGCACTGTTCGCCGAGCGGGGTGTCGGGGTCGCGCACTGTCCGGCATCAAACGGCAAGCACGCCTCCGGCCTCGCTCCGGTCACTGAACTGCGGGAGGCCGGCATCCGCGTGGCGATCGCGACCGACGGGCCGGCCTCCCACGACCGACTCGACCCCTTCGAGGAGATGCGCACGGCCATGCGGTTGGCCCGACTGCGGCAGGAGGACGCCAATGCCCTGGGTCCCCGTGACGTGCTGCGCATGGCCACCCGTGAGGCCGCTGAGGCGCTCGGGCGGGACGACATCGGCGCGATCGAGGTCGGTCGCCGCGCCGATCTGGTGCACCTCGACCTCGACCCGGTCGTCCTCTCCCCGGTCGTCGAGAGAGAGGACGTGCTCACCCACGTGGTCTGGAGCGGCACCCCGACGTTGGTTCGCGATGTCTGGATCGAGGGCCGCAAGGTCGTCGATGCCGGCGAGCTGACCAACCTCGACCTGCCCGTGGTCGCCGCCGAGGTGGCCGAGCGGGCCCGACGGCTGGCCGGATCGTGACCGCCCGACCCCTCACTGCGGACCAGGTCGCCGACCTGCTGGAGCTCGCGCCACTCGAGGGCGAGGGTGGGCGCTTCCGGCAGATGTACGCCGACGACCACAGCACCGCCATCTACTACCTCCTCGGGCCCGACGACGCATCGGCGCTGCACCGTCTGCCGACCCCGGAGGTGTGGCATCACTACACCGGCGCGCCTGTGCGACTCCTCAATCTCCATCCGGACGGCACCGCCGTCGAGCACCGGCTCGGCGGCGATGTGGCGACCGGCGCCCGACCGCAGGTCGTAGTTCCCGGAGGGGTGTGGCAGGGTGCGGTGTCGACCGGTGAGATGAGCCTGCTCGGCACGACCATGGCACCCCCGTTCGATCCGGACGGGTTCGAGTTGGCTGACCCGGGCGAGCTGCGGCGCCGCTATCCGCAGGCCGCGGACCTGATCGACGAGATCACCCGGCGCTCCGCGGCGTCGCCGGACACCGGATCATGACCGCACCAGTTGGAATCATCGGCGGGTCGGGGCTGTACGAGCTGCTCGACGACGCCGAGGAGCGCGCGACGACGACCCCGTTCGGTGAACCGTCGAGTCCACTCACGCTCGGAGCGATCGCCGGGCGCCCGGTGGCGTTTCTCACGCGGCACGGTCGCGGCCACACCATTCCGCCGCACCGCATCAATCACCGCGCCAACGTGGCTGCGCTCAAGGAAGCCGGCTGCGAGGCCGTCATCACCTCCTCGGCGGTCGGCAGTCTTCGTGACGACTACCGAACCGGCGACTTCGTGCTGTGCGATCAGTTCGTCGACCGCACGACCACCCCGCCGGTGACCTTCTTCGAGGGACCCGAGGTCGTCCACGTCTCGGTACTGGAGCCCTACTGTCCCACGCTGCGCCGGGATGCGGCTGCAGCGCTCGAGCGACTCGACGAGCCGTTCCAACCGGCCGGGACGGCGGTGGTCTTCTCCGGGCCGCGCTTCTCCACCCGCGCCGAGTCCCAGTGGTTCCAGGCGATGGGTTGGGACGTCCTGTCGATGACCCAGCATCCCGAGGCGACCCTGGTCCGCGAGGCACGG
>SKSM01000186.1 GCA_007122985.1 Nitriliruptoraceae bacterium
CCTCCCTCCCCTCCGGCCACCCCGGCGATCACGACGCTCAGTCCGACCACGACCGCGACGTAAACTCCAGCGAGTGCGGCGACGACCAGTGCGTACGCGACCGTTCGGGAGATGATGCGGTCGATCTCGTAGAGCCGGTAGCGCAGCACCGCGACCCCGACGGCGACCGGGAAGCCCGACAGGGTCAGCACCCACACCACGAAGGGGTTCAGGGGCGGATCGTCGACGAGCAGGTCGACTGCGGCGAAGACCAGCAGCCCGAGCAGCGCGACGGCCGTGGCGAACACGAACCACTTCATCTGCAGGCGCTCCACCCCGCCCGAGCCGCGAAAGCGCAGCCAGACCGCCGCAATCGTGGCTAGGAACACCGCGACGAACAGCGGCCAGAACACCGCCTGAGGCTGCTGCGCGAGCGGGTCGACCCAGCGCACGGCCAGCGGGTTGGCGACGTCGTAGACGACGATCGGATCCTCGCCCGCCGGTCTGACGTGGCCGACCAGCCGCCCGGTGGTGGCGCGGGGCACGATCCCGACGGCGGCGAGCGCCACGGCTGCCCAGAGCAGTGCACGCCAGCGCGACGAGGGCAGCCGCCCATCGGGGTAGAACAGCGGCAGGAGCACGAACCCGACGACGAGGGCCAGCTGTCCGGCCCACTCGGTGACCCAGGCCGCGGCGAGCCCCATCGCCGGAGGATGCTGCGCCGACCCCTCGAGTGCGACCAGTGCATAGGCGCCCCCGAGGCTGTCGAGCATCGCCAATGCAGCGAAGGTCAGAAGCAGCCACCCCACCGGCTGACGCGGGCTGCGGGAGACGATCACCGCACCCACCAGCGCGAAGGCCGAGCACGCGCTCAGGATCAGCCCGTTGTCACCGAACGCCGCCAGCAGATCGACCTGCGAGCGGTAGAAGACGTTGACGGCGCCTGCCAGCAGGTAGGCGCCCACAAGGCCCCACGCGAGCCACGCGACGCCCTTCTGCATCACGAGCGGCGGCGCCGGAAGGCGCGCGTGAGCGCGTACAGCCCCGCGTTGTGACGGACGTTTCCGAAGCGCTGCCACTGTCGCTTGGAGTCCACGCACACCGCATCGGTGCTCACCTGCGCGTCCGCTCCACCGAAGTGCGCCGCCAGCGCGGTGAGCACGTGCTGCCAGACCTTGTCCTCCTGCCGCTGGGTGTAGAACGGCATGGTCAGCTCGACCAGCGGGTCCTGGGCGCGGATGATCGCCTGCACCTGCGCAACCGTGACGTCGTCCTCGTCGTGCTGTGCCGAGAAGGTGATCATGCCAGCGAACGGATGGCCCTCGGGGCACAGGAACGTGAACGACACCTCGTCGGCGTAGAGCACCAGCACGCCGGTGGACAGCCGTAGCCCGCCCGGCGCCCGGTCGGAGATCAGTGCGACCTCGCCCGGTGTCACCCCACTGAACGGCGCGCAGAACCTCGAGGTCGCCGGCCAGAACGACCCGTAATCCGCTTTCCAGGCCGCGATCACCTGCTCAGGTGTGACCTCCGCGCCCTCCAGCCGGACCCGGTAGGTCTTCTGCCAGAGTCTGCCGAAGCCCTGGAGCGGCCCGGAGATCCGCCGGCCCTCGACGGTGGTCGGGTCGGCACCCTCGACGCTCTCATGGACGTGCAGCGACTCGACGGGCGACGCCCACTGCCCCTCGGGGCGACGGACCCGCTCGACCTCGTCACTCATCTCCTGACCCGTCTCCTCACCCATGGTGATCACCACCTGCGGCCGACAGCGCGCCGGCCTCGTCGTCGTGGATCGCGATGACGTCGTCGAGCCGGGTCACCTCGAAGATCTGCCGGTAGTGGTCGGACAGTCCGTATGCGTGCAACTGCTGCTGATGTCGTTGCGCCCGCACCAGCAGCGTGACGAGCAGCCCGATGCCACCACTGTTCAAGTACTCGAGCCGCTCGAAGTTCAGCACGACCATCCGGGCGTGCTCGCACTCGCGGTAGGCCTCCATGAGCGACTCCTCCACGGTCGGCGTGATATCGCCGTTGATGTCGATGACCGCAACACCCGGAACACTCTCCCGGACGCCGATCTGAAGTGTGCTCTCGGTCATGGTCGTCCCTTCAGCTGGCCGGGGTGTGCTGGTTGTCGACGGCCTCGCCTTCGTCGAGGTGGAAGCTCACGAAGTCGGCGAGCCGGGTGATCTCGAAGATGTGGCGGTAGTGGTCGGACAGCCCGCAGACCCGGACGTCGGATCCGAGGCGTCGGGCCTCCGCGAGCACGCCGACGATGAGCGCGATGCCGGTGGAGTTCATGTAGCCGAGGTCGGCGAAGTTGAGGACGAGCACGCGTGGCGCGACCTCGGCCGCCGTCGTCTGGGCCTGCTTCATCTGGTCGGTGGCGCCGCCGTCGAGGTCACCGTGCAGGTCCAGGACCAGGACGCCGTCGTCGTGGCGGATCGTGAGCTCCAACTCAGGCATCACTGCCTCCGTTTCGGTCGAGCACGAGCGAGACGGTGTTCCCACCGTCGGTGCGCTGGATCTGCAGGTCGTCCAGCAGTTCGCGGATGAGGAACAGCCCCCAACCGCGCGGGGACTGTGCTCCGCGGAGCTTCGCGTCGAGGTCCGGCTCCACCACGGTGTCGGGCAGCGGATCGCCGGCACCTTGGTCGGTGACCTCCACGACGACGTCGCGGTCGGACGCAGCGACCCGGACGCTGACGGTGAGGTCGGCCCGGCCGGCATTGCCGTGCTCGACAGCGTTCATCACCGCCTCGGCGACCGCGGTCCGCAGGTTGTCGAGGCGCCTGGGGTCCATGTCCAGTCCGCCGACGGCCGTGCCGACGCGCTCAGTTGCGGCCCGCTCGTCAGGCGCGTCGTCGGGCACGGCGAACCGGTCGAGCTCCCTCCGCCCAGGATCATGGCGCTGCGAGGATCCCGGTGTGGAGGCCCGGCCCGGCCGGCCTGCGGCGGAGCGACAGGCGGCCACCACCGTGATGTCGTCCTCCTGCTCCCACCCCTCGCCGGTGAAGCCCGCGAGCGTGTCCAGCACATGGGGGATCAGCGCTGCGGACGTCGGTCCCTCGCCGACCGTGTCGATCAGCCGCCCGAACGAGAACATCTCGCCGTCGGGGGCGTGTGCCTCGGGGATCGCATCGCTGTAGAGCAGCAGGGCCCGACCGGGTTCGACCGTGACCTCGGCCTGCTCGTAGTCCATGGCGGGCATCAGGCCAAGCGGCATCCCGGTCGCCCGGATCTCGACGGCACCGTCGCCGGTCTGCACGCACGGCAGGTTGTGCCCCGCATTGGCGAATCGGAAGCGACCCGTGTCAGGCTCCAACACGCCGTAGAGACAGGTCACGAACATGTTGGGGGGCATGTCCGGGTGGAGCTGGTCGTTGGCCCGCTCCAACACCGCCCCCGGTTCCACCAGTCGCTGGACCGCCGCACGCAGGATGCTGCGGGCCGAGGCCATCACGAACCCAGCGGCAACACCCTTGTCGGTGACGTCGGCCACCAACAGGCCGAGCTGCCCGTCCTCGAGCTCGATCACGTCGTAGAAGTCCCCGCCCACCTCCTGCGCCGGTCGGTAGAGGGCGTCGAGCTCCCACCCGTCGACCTCAGGAAGCTGCTGGGGCAGGAAGTTCTGCTGGATCAGCTGGACCAGGTGCATCTCCTGCTGGAAGCGCTCCCGGCGCCGGACCTCGGCCTCCTGCTCGCGCACCAGCTGCGCGACGCGCAGCGCAGGCGCGGCCTGACTCGCCAGGCGGGCCAGCAGTCGCTTGTCCTCCGCGGAGTACTCCTGCTCCGAGAGGCGCGGCCCGAGGTTCAAGACGCCGACCACCTCACCGTGGGCGACCAGCGGCACCACCAGCTCGACGCCGGCGTCCCGCAGCGCCTCGAGCGCCGGAGAATCGAGTCGCAGCCGCCGCAGGTCCACCGGCTCCGGCTCGCTCTGGAGGTAGGCCAGCAACGGATCCTGCGGCGCGATGTCGACCGGAGGCTCCTCGAAGGCCGTCGGGGAGGGCCGTGACGGCTCATCCTCAGGGCTTCGCGCACGCGCCGACGCTTTCCCGCGCTTGCGTCGACGCCAACGTGCGGGCTGCAACCCGGTGGTCACCGCCATCACGGCCTCCTCCCATCCGGCTCGGCGTGGACCGGCGCATCATCAGACGCGACCCTCTCGTCCTCCCGGTCGAAGAGCAGGACGACTGCCAGCGGCAGCCAGGCAACGCCGAAGGCCGTACGCATCACCAGGAACGCTTCGGGGTTGCCCTCGACCGGCCGCGAGTCGGAGGCGAAGAGCATCCACGCGAGCCCCACCAGCCCGGTGACCAGCGGCATGAGCCGCCAGCGGGGCAGCACGCCCCCGCGCAGCGTGGCCAGGCCGAACAGCAGCACCCCGAGCACCAGCATGAACGTCCCGAACACGATCGGCATGAACCACGGCCCGCTGAGCTCCAGCAGGAACGCAGGTATGTGGCCAAGGGCCAGCGCGCCGATCCCCACCAACGTCAGCATCAGCCCCGTGCCGCCCAGCTTCCCCACCCGCGGCCGGTACCGCGCACGCAGCGCGAGCAGCCCGGCGAACCACGCCGCGAAGGCGACCAGCATGAACACCGCCAGGAAGCGGTCCGTGGGATCGACGTGCTCGCGGAAGCGACTGCCGATGAAGATCAACACGCCGACCAGCAGGGCGATCCCACCCCATTGGTTCCTGTTCGTCCCGCTCATCATGGCCTCGGATGCTCGTCGCCTGCTGGGCCTGCTGGCCGCCGTCGACCGACGGACGTCGTGACCCACTGTGCGGACGAAGCGTTCCCCGACCGTGACGGCAGCGTTCCCGACACCGCCAGCAGCGAGCGCGACGACCCGCATCGTGGGAGTGCCGTCTGTAGGGTGGCCGCGGGACACCCCCCGGGGCAGCGCGCCTCC
>SKSM01000133.1 GCA_007122985.1 Nitriliruptoraceae bacterium
CGCTCCTGGCCTCCGCGCTGGCCGCCTTGTTCACCACCCATCTGGCGTTCATGGTCGCCATCGGAGTGGGCCACACCGCCGGCGGCATGGACGCCGCCACCTCCTGGGCGACGGGCGGTGCGATCGCGCTGCTCACCGCGAGCTTCGCCACCGGCGCGGCGCTGACCTCCCAACTGGCGGCATCGCGGCGTCGTGCGGTCGCGATCGTCGGGGCCGCTCTCGGGGTGACCCTGGGGATCCGGGTGCTCGCCGCCGGAAGCGCGACCCCGGACTGGCTGTGGTGGGCCACCCCGTTCGGGTGGATCGGGTTCCTCCACGAGATCGACCAGGCACGCGGCCGGGTGTTCCTCGGCTTCGGTCTCCTGCTGGCCGTGCTGCTGGCTGCCGCCTTCGCGACCGCTCACCGCGACCTGCACGCCGGGGTGATCGGCGGTGAGTCCCAAGCTGCCCGCCACCCCCAACGTCGGGTCGGTGGCCAGGTGGGACTGGCCATCCACCTCACCACGGCACCGGCACGCACCTGGGGGCTGATCATCGGCCTGCTGGCACTGGTGTTCGGCCTGCTGGCTCGCGACTTCGCCGAGGCCGCCGCAGCTTTGCCTGCCACCGTCGCGGTCGTCGAGCAGATGGGCATCGTCGGACTCGACACCCCGGCAGGGGTCGTCGCGTGGACCCTGTCGATGTTCGCCGGGCTGCTGCTTGCGGTGTTCGCCGCTGGGCAGGTGGTCGCGATCCGTGAGGAAGAGGCCACCTGGCGCATCGAGCACCTGCTGGCGCGTCCGGTCGGACGTCTGCGGTGGCTTGTCACCCGCGTACTGACGGCCGCCGCAGCCATCGTGGCGATCGCGCTCTTCGGTGGGATCGTCGTCTGGATCGCCACCGTCATGGTCGACGTGCCGATCACGTTCGTCGACGGGCTGCTCGCCGGTGCCAACGTCACCCCGGTCGCCCTGCTGATCCTCGGCGTCGGGATCGGACTGTTCGGACTTCTGCCGAGGGCCGTCGCGCCGCTCACCTACGGGCTGGTGATCGGCACCTTCATGCTGGACTTCGTCGGTGGCCTGCTCGACCTCCCCACCTGGGTGCTCGAGCTCAGCCCCTTCCGGCACCTCGCGTCGGTTCCTGCCGTCGACATGAACGTCAGCGCCGCGCTCGTGATGGTCGGCATCGGGATCGTGGCCGCCGCCATCGGTGTGCTCGCGTTCCGGCATCGCGACCTGCAGGAGGCATGACCCGACACGACCAAGGCGACTTTGCGGCCGTTGCGGTGGATCACCCTCCCGCACGGTGCGCTCGAGGCAGGCAGTGGGCCGCAGGACCTCGGAACTAGTGGTTCCCAGGAGCGTTGTTCGCCACCGTTTCGGTGACGGAGCAGTCCGTCTCCGCAGCGCTGCGGAACCATGCGACGGTCTCTGCGACCGCCTGCTCGTGTCCCGTGATCACCATCGCGCCGAACGCGGCCTCGAACGCCGTGGCATCCGTGGAGTAGGGTCGGTCCCACTGCCCGGTGAGTTCGCGCACCTCGCGCAGCTGTCGGTCGAACAGCCCGCCGATGGCCAGCAGCGGCCGCGAGATCCTGCCGATGCGTGGGTTGATCCCGGCCTCGCCGGCGACGAGTCCGAACAGTTCGCGCTGGGTGATCGGCGGTGCGGCCGGCAGGATCCAGGCACGTCCGTCCCCATCGGGCCGTTCCACGAGCGTGGCGACGCCGCGTGCGACATCGGGCAGGTAGTTGAAGGTGTGCGGCTGGTCGGCGTCGATGAACGCCTGAGGAGGCCTGCCGTCCAGCGCGCGCCGGATGCCCAGCATGTAGACCAGCGAGTTGGTGCCGCCGGGACCGTAGTAGTCGCTGAACCGCGCGATGCTCACTCGGGCCCCGCCATCACGGTCGGCGGCCAGCAGGCGCCGGGCCACGGAACGGCGCAGCTGGCCCTTGCGGGTGGTGGCGGCCTCGGGGGTGGTGTCGGTGATCGGCTCGTCCGGCGCACCGTAGGCATAGAGGTTGTCGACCATGACCAGACGCGCTCCGGCCGCCACTGCCCCGGCGAGGGCGCGTTCGACCATCGGCCAGAGCATGGTCGCCCAGCTCGCGTAGGGGACGTTGGCGGCCATCACCACCACCTCGGCGTCCGCGCAGGCGGCCACGACCTGCGCCGCGTCGTCCAGGTCGGTCGCCACCTGCCGCACGCCGTCCGGACACGGCGCATCCCCGTGTCGACTGCTCGCGGTCACCACGTGGCCGCGAGCGGCCAACTCCGACACGATCGCGCCGCCGGCTCCGCCGGCCGCGCCGAGCACGGTCACCCTGGTCATCGGCTGCTCCTCGAGGGGCGGGCGGCCACCTGGCCACCCGGAGGGATGTGACTGTCGCGAACAGCGTTCGCACTGCTATCACTGTTATACGCGAACAGTGTTCGCAATGCAAGTGGTGTTCATGTAGAGTTCCTGAGCGTCGACGCCGTGCGACCGGCTCCGACGACGAAGGGACCCCGTGGCGACCAACCGGCCCGACCGACAGCGGCCGACCCTCGCGGACGACGCAGACCGCCCGCGGGAGGATCGCCGGGCCCGCAACCGGCGCGAGACCCTGCGTGAGCTCAAGGCAGCCGCGCTCGACGAGGTGCGCGAACACGGCCCGGCTGCCATGAGTCTGCGATCGGTCGCCAGACGGATCGGGATGAGCGCTCCCGGCCTCTACCGCTACGTCGACTCCCGCGAGGAGCTGCTCACCACACTCATCGCCGACGCCTACCACGACCTGGCCGACCACCTGCGGGTCGCCGACGGTCACGACGCCAAAGCGTCACGCCCGGACGACAGCCCGATCACCGACCGGCCGGAACCACAGCCGACCTACCGGGTGGCGACCTCCGCGGATGTCGGCGACCGCGCCCGGGCCGTCGCACTGGCCTACCGGCAGTGGGCCGTGGAGCACCCACGCGAGTTCGCGCTGCTGTTCGGCGAGCCGCTGCCCGACTACGCCGCACCGGTCGACGGTCCCACGACGCAGGGGATGCAGCGGCTCGGCAGCGCCCTGGCCGCACCACTGGTCGACGCCTGGCACGAGGGTCGCCTGCGCGTGCACCCGGCGTTGACCGATGCGCGGCTCGCGGGCCGACTCGCGCCCATGGCCGAGGCCGTGGCCGGCCTCGGTGGGCACGACGTGCCGCACGGCGTGCACGCCCTGCTGCTCACGACCTGGGGGCGCCTGCACGGCCAGGTGGCGCTCGAGGTGTTCGGACATCACGCCTGGCTCTTCCCCGACGGCTGCGAGCAGCTCTTCCGCGCGGAGGTCGAGGCGGTGCTCACCGACCTCGGGCTCATCCCGCTCCCATCCGGCTGACCGTCGCCCTCCCCCTTCGACCACCGGGCACACGCCACCACCGGACGCACCCTGCCCCACCGGGTGCACCCTGCCCCACCGGGTGCACCCTGCCCCACCGGGTGCACTTTGACGCAGCGGGTGCATTCTGATGCAGCGGGTGCAGAATGTCGCAATTCTGCGTCATTCTGCACCCGGTGAGAGAAACCGCACCCGGTGAGAGAAACTGCACCCGGCCGGTGGTGGTGGCAGCAGCGGTGGGGGTGGGGGCGGCGGCCATGGTGCTGGTGGCCGCGGTGGTGGTAGTGGTGGTGGTGGCGTTCTTGTTGACGGCGGCGGAGGTGATCAGCGGCCGGTGGGTTCGCGGACGTCGGCGGACAGCCGGGAGCGCACGGCACCGACCAGGTGGAGCGAGCCGGTCACCACGACACGGCCGTCGGTCCCCGCGCGCGAGCGGGCGGACGCCAGCGCCCCCGACAGATCGGCGTCACCTGCGCTGGGGTCGACGTGGCCGACGTCGCAGCCGGCGGCCGCCAGTCGATCCGCCAGTTCCCCGACGTCGCGTCCCCCGGTCGCCCCGAGCAGCACGACGGTCGGCCCGGCAACCGGACGTTCGGCAAGCGCGGCGACCAAGGCATCGGTGGCCGGCAGGTCGTGGGCACCGTCGAGCACGAACTCCGGCCCGCCCGAGCCGGCGAACTGCTCGGTCCGTCCGGGAACGGCCACCGCAGCCAGCGCGGTCCGCACCCTGTCCGGTGCGGGCCAGCCAGCCTGCACCGCGTGCAGGGCGGCAAGGGCGGTCGCGGCGTTCTCGGCCTGATGGGCGCCCCACAGGGGCAGCCACACCTGGATGGTCGCCCCAACCGGTCCGAGGATCGTGACGGTCTGGCCCGCAGGGTCGGGATGGCGCTCGAGCACCGCGTGGTCCCTCCCGGCACGCAGCCAACGACCGTCGCGCTCGGCGACGATCTCGGCCAACACCGCGTCGACCTCCGGTCGCTGGGGCGCGCTCACCAGCGTGCCGCCGCGGGGCAGGACCCCGACCTTCTCCCGCGCAACCTCGGCGCGAGTCGAGCCGAGCTGCGGATGGTCGAGCCCCACCGGGGTGAGCACGACCACCTGCGAGGACACCGCGGCCGTGGCGTCGCCGACGCCGCCGATGCCCGCTTCGACGACACTGAGGTCCACCCGGGCGTCGGCGAACACCTGCAGCGCGATCGCCGTGACCACCTCGAAGAAGGTCAGCCGCTTCGCCGTGGGGCGCTGCACCGTCGGCGAGCGCTCGTCCGGCCGATAGCTGGCCGAGGTGGCCGCCCAGGCCGCTTCGACGGCCGCGACCGCATCACGGACCCGCCCGATGGCCGGGCCGAGCCGCTGCGGTGCCGCCGGGCCGCCGTCGAGCCGGATGCGCTCGTCGATGCGCTGCAGGTGCGGCGAGGTGGTGGCGCCGACGCGACCGCCCGACGCCGTCGCGAGCGCTGACAGCAGCCGGGTCACCGAGGTCTTGCCGTCCGTGCCGACCACCTTGACCACGGGTGCCTGCAGCTGCGGGTCGCCGAGCCCGCGGAGCAACGCCGCCAGCCGGTGTGGACCACGGCTGCCACCCGCACGCCGCCGAGACGTCATCGCCAGCAGCGCAGCCTCGACCGTGGTGGAGCTCCACGCATCGGTCGAGGCAGCCGGCGGCAGCTGAACGACGCTCACGGGACGCGGTGGCGCTGTGCGTGACCGGCAGCGGTGGTGCAGGCCCGCGCGGCACGACCGAGCAGGTCGGCACCCGGCCGAGCGTCGTGGTCGAGCTCGCCCTCCGCCACGTTGATGCGGACCAGCCGGGCGGCCGCCGCCGCGGCCGCCGCGGCCAGATCCACCGCCGTGGCGACCTCACCCCGCAGATTCGGGTTCCCGTGCTCGAGCAGCTGCGCTGCGAGGTCCGCGACCTCCGCGGCAACCTCGGCGAGCTCGAGCGGGACCTCCGTGGCTGCGGTCCAGGCCGCGACCAGGTGCGACTGCGCGGCCGCACCGTCGGCGTGCCGCCGTGCCGCCAGCACCTCGCCGTAGGCGTCCGCGTCCTCGTCGGCGAGCCGCAGCGCCCGCTGCCGGCACGCATCGGCTGCTGTCGCTGTGGCCCCGTCCGGGTCGGCGTCGCCGGACAGACGCGCGCCCATGGCGGTGAGACCGGCGGCGCCGGCGACGGTGACCGCCACCACCGTCCCGGCCGAGGGCGCCGGCCGAGCGGCCGCCAGGTCCTCCATGAAGGCGCCCAGCGGCTGCTCGGCGGTCGTCGGTGCGGTCATCGACTCCCCGGTGGCAGCTGCCGTGGTCAGGACAGCCCCACGATATTGCCGTCCTCGTCGATGTCGATGCGCTCGGCCGCCGGTGCGGACGAGAGCCCCGGCATCGTGCGCATGTCCCCCGACAGCGGGTAGATGAACCCGGCGCCGACCGAGGCACGCACCTCACGCACCGGCATCCGCCAGCCGGTCGGTGCACCCTTCAGCGTCGGGTCGGACGAGATCGACAGGTGGGTCTTGGCGATGCACACCGGGAGGTTGCCGAACCCGTTGGCCTCGTGCTGGTCGAGGTGGGTGTTGGCCGCAGCGCTGTAGTCGACGCCGTCCGCGCCGTAGACGCGCGTCGCCACCGTCTCGATCTTCTCGCGCAGGGAGGCGCTGTCCGGGTAGAGGAACTCGAACTGCGAGGGTTCGTCGGCCGCCTCGGCCACGACCTCGGCGAGATCGGTCGCGCCCTTGCCGCCCTCGGTGAAGTGGTTGCTGACCGCGACGCGGGCACCCGCCTCCTCCGCGATCTCTCGGATCGCCGCGTGCTCGGAGTCGAAGTCGGTCGGGAAGGCGTTGATCGCGACCACCGGCGAGGCTCCGTGCATGCGCAGGTTGTCGATCTGCTTGCGCAGATTGGCGGCACCCGCCAGCACGTCGTCGGGGTTCTCGGCCAGCAGTTCGTCCGGTAGGGGGCGACCGGCGACGATCCGGTGGCGCCCGGAGTGGGCCTTCAGCGCCCGCACGGTGGCCACGAGCACCGCCGCGTCCGGCGTGAGCCCAGAGGTGCGGCACTTGATGTTGAAGAACCGCTCGGCCCCCATGTCGGCACCGAAGCCGGCTTCGGTGATGAGGAAGTCGCTGCCGCGGATCCCGATCCGGTCGGCCACCACCGAGCTGTTGCCGTGCGCGATGTTGCCGAACGGACCTGCGTGCACCAGCACCGGGGTCTGCTCGAGCGTCTGCATCAGGTTCGGCTTGATGGCGTCCATCATCATCACGGTCATCGCGCCGGCCGCACCGATGTCCTCTGCGGTCACCGGCGAGCCGTCGCGGTCTGCGCCCACGACGATCCGGCCCATGCGCTGGCGCAGATCCTGCAGCGAGGTCGACAGGGCGAGCACCGCCATGACCTCCGAGGCGGCGGTGATGTCGAAGCCGGCCTCCCGGGGCGTACCGTCGGCACGTCCACCGAGCCCCGACACGATGTTGCGCAGCGACCGGTCGTTGACGTCGATCACGCGCCGCCAGGTGATGCGGTGCGGGTCGATGTCGATCCCGCCACGCTGATGGATCTGGTTGTCGACCATCGCGGCCAGCAGGTTGTGCGCAGCCGTCACCGCGTGCATGTCGCCGGTGAGGTGGAGGTTGAGCAGCTCCATCGGCACGACCTGGCTGTAGCCGCCACCAGCGGCACCGCCCTTGATGCCGAACGTCGGGCCCATCGACGGCTGGCGGATCGCGACGGTCGCGGTGCGGTCGAGGTGCTTGAACGCCTGGCCGAGCCCCACGGTCGTGGTGGTCTTGCCCTCACCGAGCGGGGTCGGCGTGACCGCGGTGACGAGCACGTACTTCGCCCGTGGTCGGTCCTCGAGCTCCTCGATCGCATCGAGCTTGATCTTGGCGACGTGGTCGCCGTACGGCTCGAGCAGGTGCTCGCCCACGCCGATCTCGCTGGCCACCTGCTTCAGGGGCTTGAGATCTGCCGTGCGCGCGATGTCGAGATCGCTGGGGAACGTCACAGTACGACTCCTCGGGTCGTGGCGAGCAGCTCCTGCCGCCAACGGTTGGTTCGCTCCACCTCATTGAAGGTGAATATATGCCAGCCGGCAACGCCGGCGTACTCGTCGCCGACCAGGTCGGCGAGACTCGCAATCAGCTCGTCTGGGGTGTATCCGGACATCATCTTGGTCGCGACCTCGGACTGCTTGCGCAGGTAGCGCACCGAGTCGCCCAGGCCGACGCGCAGCGACACCCGCAGCAGCCGGGACCGGTCGATGACCCCGGGCACGCCGAGGAAGACCGGCAAGGTGATGCCGCGCAGGCGCAACGCCGCGATCCAGCCGCGGATGACGGTGGCGTCGTAGCAGATCTGCGAGACGATGTAGGTGGCGTGAGCCGCCTTGCGCTCCATCGCCTCGATCGTGGTGCGGTCCGGGATGAAGGCGTGGCGCTCGGGGTAGCCGGTGATGCCGATGTGGGACAGACCGTGCTCGATGCCGGCCATGTCCTCGATCAACTCGACTGCTCCCGGATACGGGCCGGCGGGATCGGTCGCGTCGCCTGCGACGACGAACACCTCGACGATCCCGAGCTCACGGATCCGTGCCAGTACCTCCTCGAGGTGCTGGCGGCTCTCGATCAGCCGCGCGGCGACGTGCGGCACGACCGTGGGGCCGGCCGCCGACACCCGCTGCGCGAGCTCAAGGGTCGCCTCCATCCCCTTGGTCGGGGACGCGGTCACGGTGACCACCGCGTCCTTTGGTAGATGTTCGAGCTGGTCGTCGACCCCCTTCATCGGGATGATCTCGAACCGCGCCCGCCGGATCGAGGCAGCCAGGGCGGACCCCTCCACAGACACCACCTCCTCCAGATGTTCGGTCGCGCTCATATCCGTTCCCCCTGCGGCCCTCGCGGGCCGCCTACTGATGTCCGTCGGACAGGTCGTGCTTGCGGCGGGCGACGAACTCGGCGAGCTGCTCGTCGATCCCGCTGTCGAGGGGTGGGCGCTCGTAGGCGGCCAGCAGCTGCTGCCACCGTGCGGTCGCGCGGTCGGCCGCGGTCAGGCCGCCGTCCTCCTGCCACTGCTCGAAGCTGGCGTTGTCTGCGAGTGCGGAGCGGTAGAAGGCCGTCTCGAAGTTGGCGAGGGTGTGGGCCGAGCCGAGGTAGTGCGCCCCTGGGCCGGTCTCCCGGACCGCGTCCAGGGCACGGCCGTTGTCGGAGAGGTCCACCCCACGGGCGAGCACCTCGGCCATCCCCAGCTGGTCGACGTCCAGGACGAACTTCTCGTAGCTGGCCACCAGCCCGCCCTCCAGCCAGCCGGCGGCGTGCAGGACGAGGTTCACGCCTGCCAGCAGCGTCGGCTGCAGGGTGCTGGCGCTCTCGTACGCCGCCTGGGCATCGGGGAGCTTGGAGGCCGTCAGTGACCCTCCGGATCGAAATGGGACCCCGACTCTGCGTGCCAGCGCGGCGACGGTGTAGAGCACGAGGGCCGGCTCAGGGGTGCCGAAGGTCGGTGCGCCGGTCTGCATCGACATCGAGCTCGCGAACGAGCCGAAGACCACCGGTGCACCCGGCTTGACCAGTTGCACGAAGGTCATGCCGGCCAGCGCCTCCGCGAGCGTCTGGGCCGCCGTGCCCGCCACGGTGGTCGGCGCCATCGCACCGGCGAGGATGAACGGGCTGATCACACAGGCCTGGTCAGCCGCGGCGTACACCTCCGCCGCGTCCAGCATGCTGGCGTCCCACACCAGCGGGGACGAGGCGTTGATGAGGTTGGTCATCACCGTGCGGCCCGCCAGGTCACCCCCGAAGCCGATGCGTGCAAGCTCGATGGAGTCCTGGGCCCGTGCGGGCGCGGTGACCGAGCCCATGAACGGCTTGTCGCTGTAGCGCAGGTGCGCGGCGACCATGTCGAGGTGGCGCTGTTCCACCGGTACGTCGACCGGCTCGCACACCGTGCCACCGGACAGGTGCAGCGGTGGTGCCAGGTAGGCCAGCTTGACCAGGTTGTGGAAGTCCTCCAGGGTCGCGTAGCGGCGGCCGCCGTCACGGTCGCGGACGAACGGCGGACCGTAGACCGGCGCGAACACGGTCGCGTCGCCACCGATCTGCACACTGCGCTCGGGGTTGCGGGCGTGATGGGTGTAGCTCGCCGGTGCGTGCTCGGTCACGATCGAGCGGCACATTCCCCGAGGAAAGCGCACCCGCTCCCCGTCGACGTCGGCCCCGGCGTCGGCCAGCAGCGCCAGCGCGCGGGGATGGCCACGGAACTCGACGCCCACCTCCTCGAGGATGGTGTCCGCGTCGTGCTCGATCAGCTCGAGGCCCTCGTCGCTGAGGACCTCGAACGGCGCGAGCCTGCGGGTGACGTACGGCGCGTGCACCGGTGCATTGGCCGCACGGGCGGCGCGGCGGCCGGCCCGTCCGCCGCTGCGGCGGCCGCCGGTCTGGGTGGTCTCGCTCATGGTGCGACCTCCTGGTCGGGCACCGGGGTCGGGGCCGCGGCCATCTCGGGCATGGACCGGCCGCCACCGCGGGCACCCCGACGCCGGTGCCGCCCCGACGCCGGGGTCGATGTGGTCGGCGGTGGCAGGTCCACCACCTCGTCGAGATGCGGCGTCGGGGCATGCAGGTGGGGGAAGGCGAGCGCCGCGACGAACAACTCCTGGAACCGTGGCTCGGTCGCCGTCTCGATCTTGGTGACCCGGGCGACGAGCCGTTCGAGCTCGTCGCGCTCCGTGCGGGAGAGCAACGCGCGCAGCGCACCGGACCCTGCGGCGTTGCCGACGGCGACGACGTCGGTCAGCGGCGCATCGGGGACGAGCCCGAGCACCATCGCGTGCAACGGGTCGATGTGCGCCCCGAAGGCGCCGGCGAGCCGGATCCGGTCTGGTGCGGCCAGGTGCGCGTGCTCGAGCAGCAGGTCGATGCCGGCACGCAGCGCGGCCTTCGCCAGCTGGATCGCACGGACGTCGTTCTGGGTGACACGCAGCTCGCTGCTGCCACGGTGCAGCACGTAGGCGGCGGTCCGTCCATCGGCCACGACCCGGTCGGTGCGCTCGGCGAGCTCGGGCCGGATCACCCCCTGCCGATCGATGACACCGGAGAGGAACAGCTCACTGACGACCTCGACGATGCCCGAGCCGCAGATGCCGGTGACGCCGGTGCGTGCGGCCTCCGCGGGGAAGTCCGGCTGATCGGACCACACGTCGGAGCCGATCACCGTGAACCTCGGCTCGAGCGTCTCACGGTCGACGCGAACCCGCTCGATCGCGCCGGTTGTGGCGCGCTGTCCGGCGCTGATCTGTGCGCCCTCGAACGCCGGGCCGGTCGGGCTCGACGCGGCGAACAGCCCGGCGCGGTTTCCGAGCACGATCTCCGCGTTGGTTCCGACATCGACGATCAACGTCACCTCGTCGCGCTCGTCGGGACGTTCGTTGAGGATCACCGCGGCGGTGTCCGCACCGACGTGGCCGGCGATGCACGGCGCGAGGTAGACCCGCCCGCCCGGTACGTCGAGGTCGAGGTGGTCGGCGGCCACGGTGACCGGATCGTCGGTGGCCAGGGTGAAGGGCGCCTGGCCGAGCGGGGTCGGATCGATTCCCAGTACCAGGTGGTGCATGACCGGGTTGCCGACGAGCACGAGCTCGAGCACCCGCGCACGGGCGAGCTGCACGTCGTGCGTGAGCTCGCCGATGAGCTCGTCGATGGCCGCGCGCACCACCGCGGTCAGCTGCTGCGCGCCGTCCGGATGCAGCATCGCGTAGCTGACCCGGCTCATCAGGTCCTCGCCGAAGCGGATCTGCGGGTTCATGCGCCCGGCCGTCGCCAGGACCTCACCGGTGGTCAGGTCGCAGAGGTGGCCGGCGAGCGTGGTCGAACCGAGGTCGAGAGCCACCCCCACGACCCGATCGACGAACCCGGGCCAGACCGCCACCACCTCGTCGTCGCGGATCGCGACCGTCAGGCCCGTCGCATCACGGACGGCCGCGTGCAGGTCCGGCAGGACCCGCGCGGCGACCTGCAGGCCCGTGCGCCCGAACGAGGCGGCCAGCGCGTCGCGGATCCGCTCCCAGGCGCTGCGCTGGTCCGCGTCGCCGCCGTCGGTGGGGGTGACGTAGCGCAACCGCACCAGCGGATCGAGGACGAGCCCGTCGATGGCCACGTCCTTGCGCACCACCTGTCGGTGGATCTGGCTGGCCGCCGGCACGTCGAGCAGCACGTCGCCGCGGATCGTGAGCGCGCAGCCGAGCCGACGCCCCTCCGCCAGCGGACGCCGCCCCCGATACTGCTGCTCGATCCGGTCGGGGTCACCGAGGTGGTCTTCGTCCACGGTCATCCCCCACGCCGGGAATGCGCCGTAGCCGGGGACGACCTGGCAGCGGCCGCACACACCCCGACCTCCACACACCGAGTCGAGGTCGACGCCGAGCTGCCGCGCGGCGTCGAGCACGGTCGTGCCGTCGGCGACCCGACCCTGCCGACCCGAGGGAGTGAAGGCGACCCGGTGGTCACTCATGGGGTCACCGGGCAGGTCATCCGGCAGCCCGGATGCGACGGGTCCCGCCGCGCCGGCCCACACGTTCGGACCCCGGCTCGCTCGGTGCCCGGTTGGCGCGGATCCACGCGGCGCAGTTGCCGTCCTGGCCGGTCAGCACGTCGGCTGCCGCCACGGCCGTGCGCACCTCCGGGTGGAGCGGGTTCATGATCGCCGAGGTCAAGCCGTTGGCCATCGCCATCGCCAGGAAGGTGCCGGTGACCACGTGGCGGTTCGGTAGGCCGAAGCTGACGTTCGACGCGCCGCAGGTGGTGTTGACCTGCAGTTCCCCGCGCAGCCGGCGCACCAGCCGGAAGACCTGCTGGCCGGCGGTGCCCATCGCGCCGATCGGCATCACCAGCGGATCGACCACCACGTCCGAACGGGGGATGCCGTGATCCTGGGCACGATTGACGATCTTCTCGGCGATGGCGAACCGCACGTCGGGATCCTCGGAGATCCCGGTCTCGTCGTTGGAGATCGCCACGACCGCCGCCCCGTGCCTGGCGACCAGCGGCAGCACCCGCTCGAGCACCTCGTCCTCGCCGGTGACGGAGTTGATCAGGGGCTTGCCCTGGTACACGGCGATGCCGGCCTCGAGCGCCTCGACGACGGAGGAGTCGATCGACAGGGGCACGTCGGTCAGCTGCTGCACCAGTTCGATCGCCTGGGCGAGCAGTGCCGGCTCGTCCGCCAGCGGGATCCCGGCATTGATGTCGAGCACCTGCGCGCCGGCCTCGACCTGGGCGAGCGCGTCGGCCTGGACGCGGCTGAAGTCGCCGGCGCGCATCTCCTCGGCGAGGATGCTGCGGCCGGTCGGGTTGATGCGCTCGCCGATCATGACGAACGGCCGGCCGAAGCCGATCGCGACCTCGCGAGTGGCGGAGCTGAGGATGGTGTCGGTCATGTGCTGCCTCCGGCGACGTCGAGGTGGTCCGCGCCAACGCCGTCCGCGCGAGCGGCGACGGCGGGGTCGTGGCCGCCGGCGGCGACCAGGTCGAACAGGCGCTGACGGGGATGGGCGCGGTCGAGCTCCTCCGCGCGGCGCTCCACGGCTGCGAGGGGATCGCCGTCGAGCGGCTCCTCGTGACGGCGCCACTGGGCCACGTAGGTCTGCAGGTCGTCGGCTCCGGCGACGGACGCCGCTCGGTCGATCGCACGCTGGAAGCGTCCCGGCAACAGCCGCTTGTGTGTGTTCTGCCCGTCGCTGGCGACCACCTGTGCGGGGATGTCCCGCCACAGGATGGTGACCAGGGTCGGCCCGGATGCGCGGCGTCGACTCATGCCGGGACTCCGCTCGGCGCGGACGGTGTGTCGGCGCGACGGCTCAGGGTCGTGTCGACGGTGCCGGTGAACGCAGCATCCACCGCCGCGGCGAACGGCCCCAGGCCCGTCTCCACCCGCTGGTGCTCGAGCCCGAGTGCCGCTGCGGCGTCGCGGGCACGGGCATCGAGGTCGGCGTCGTCGGACTGGGCGAGATGGACCAGCCGGTGGTAGTTGCCGAAGTACAGCTCGCGCAGCTCGGGATGCCGATCGAGCCCGAGCCCGCGCATCACGAGCCGGTCGAAGCTGCGCACCAGGAAGTCGGTGAGGTAGAACGTTCCCGGATCCTCCGCGTGGAGGGCCGCGAACGCCCGCGTCCCGGCGAACAGCTCGTAGCAGTGGGCACCGGGCAGCCGTTCGACGCCTTCCTCGGCGCAGACCGCATCCAGCAGACCGCCGGTCCCGCAGTCGGCGTAGCCGACGACGACCTCGCGTCCCCGCTGCCGTGCGGCGTGGATCTCGGCCCGGACCCGCCCAGGGATGTCCGCGGGTGTGTTGTGCAGGTCCGGTGTCAGACAGCGCAGCTCGACGCGCCCGTCGCGCCCCAGGGGCGCCAGGACCGCCGCGAATTCGGGTGCGAGCGCACCACAGGCCACCACCGTCGTGGCGACGTCGGCTGCGGCATCCGATCCGCGTGCCTCGTTCGCCAGCGCGCCGGTCATGAGACCAGTGCGCGACGTTCGCTGACGAGCTGCGTCGCCATCTGCGAGGCGACCGCTGCGTCCCGGCAGTAGGCGTCCGCTCCGATCGCCTCGCCGAACTCCTCGTTGAGCGGTGCGCCACCGACCAGCACGATGTGACGGTCACGCACGCCGTGCTCCTCCATCGCCCGGATCACCGTCTGCATATAGGGCATCGTGGTGGTCAGCAGCGCGGACATGCCGAGGATGTCGGGCTGGTGCTCCTCGAGCGCGGCGAGGTAGGTGTCGACGTCGACGTTGATGCCGATGTCGATGACCTCGAAGCCGGCGCCCTCGAGCATCATGGCTACGAGGTTCTTGCCGATGTCGTGGATGTCGCCCTTGACGGTGCCGATGACCACCTTGCCGACGGACGGCGCGCCGGTCTCGGCCAGCAGCGGCCGCAGGATGGTCATGCCGGCCTTCATCGAGTTGGCCGACAGCAGCACCTCGGGCACGAACAGCACGCCGTCACGGAAGTCGATCCCGACGATCCGCATGCCCTCGACGAGCGCCTGGTCGAGCACCTGACTCGGACTCCAGCCACGGTCGAGCAGCAGCTGCGTGCCCTCCGCGATCTCGTCCGCGAGGCCGTCGTAGAGGTCCTCGTGCATCTGCTGGACGAGCTCGTCGTCGGTCAGCGTCGACAGATCGAGCTCGTCCTGTTCGGTCGGTTCGGCCACCTGCTGCCCTCCTCCGGTGCTCCCACACCGTGCGATCACACTCGCACACAGCGCAGTGAGCGGGCTTCCCGCGCTCTGTCTGCGCTGTGGGATGACCGTACTGACCAGTGGTGATACCGTCTAATACTTCATCTAAGCCTATATATGAGAGTAGCGCATGAATCGGCTGACGGACCTGGAACTGCTCAGTGCGTTCGTCGCGGTCGCAGAGGAACGGCACTTCGGACGGGCCGCGGCCCGGCTGCACGTGGCCCAGCCGGTGATCAGCCGCCGTATCCAGCGGCTGGAACGCGAGACCGGACTGCAACTGGTTGAGCGCTCGACGCGCCACGTCGGTCTGACCGAGGCCGGCGAGGTGTTCCTGGAGTCCTCCCGCCGACTGCTCCACGACACCGAGCTGGCCATCGGTCAGGCACACCGGGTCGCCGAGGGTGAGGCCGGACGCCTGACGGTCGGATTCGTCGACTCGGCCGCCTTCGAGCTGCTCGCTGACCTGCTGCGCCAGCTCCAGCACGACGCACCGGGGCTGGTGCTCGACCTGCGTGAGCTGTCGAGCGAGCGTCAACTCGACCAGCTCCACTCGGACATCGACGTCGCCATCGTGCGCGAGCTTCGGCAGCGCGACTTCGACGAGGAAGGGCTCGAGTCGCGCCACCTGCTGGAGGAGCGCCTGCACGTCGCCCTGCCCGTCGACCACGACCTGGCGATGCAGCCGGCGGTGCTCCTGCGCAGCCTCGCCCAGGAACCGTTCGTGATGTTTCCTCGCCCACAGGTACCGCGCGGCTACGACCACATCATCTCGGTGTGCGAGCGCGCGCACTTCACACCGTGGATCGCGGCCCACGCGCTGCAGTACACCTCGATGCTGGCCTTCGTCGCCGCGGGGCTGGGCGCGGCGCTGCTGCCGACCTCCGCGCGGGCGATCCGGCCGGAGACCGTCGCGTTGGTCCCGATCGCCGACCACCACGCCACGACCAGCCTCTCGGTCGCATGGCTGGCGCGTCACTCCGCGACCGTCGAAACGTTCGTGACGGCCGCCCGGCGCGTCGCCGCGGAGCACCGCGCCGCGGACAGCGACGCCGACACCAGGTTCCGCCCCGGACACGACGCAGTCGAGCTGCACGCCCCGATGTGACCCTGGTGCGGCCTGCTGCCCGGCCGGCCCCCGGTGTCAGTCGTCCTCGGCCTCGAGGTGCGCCCTGAGCTCCTCGAGCTCGTCCTCGTCGGGAACGTCGCCGAGCGGCTCACCGTCGGTACCCAGCACGAACCAGGAGTTGTTGAGTCCCTGACCGCGCTGATCGCCGGGCTCCCCGTCGCTGACGAACAGGTACAACGGCCACCCGTCGTAGGTCACCTGGGTGACACCGTCGTCACGCTCGACCGAGTCGACGAGATCGCCGTCGAGCTCGTCGGCCCACTCGGGATCACCGTCGGTCGCCAGCGCCGGCCAGACGGTCGCGCAGTCGGCGACGCATCGGGGCTCGCCGGGGTCGTCGAGCAGGCTGACGTAGAGGGTCATGCCCTCACCGTCGACGAGGTGCTCGCCGACCTCGGCGTCGGCCGTCCCGAGCGAGTCGTCGCCACGGGCGAGCTGGTCGGTCGCCGCCACGTCGTCGTCCTCCACGGCCTGATCGTCTTCGACCGCGTCCTCGTCCTCGATCGCCTCGTC
>SKSM01000228.1 GCA_007122985.1 Nitriliruptoraceae bacterium
CCTCGACCGCGTCCACGGTGACCGCGTCGAGCACCCATCGTCCGCTGGCGCTGAGGTCCAGCACGATGCGCAGGTGATCGTCCTCGGGCACGTAGCGCGGCGGGTCGAGCCGTGCGGGCGGTGCGACCTCCACCGGCTGCCCGGTCGGCGTCGCCTCGGCGATCCGGTCGAGGCGGAACACCCGCCGGTCGCCGACCCCGTGGTCGTGGCCCTGCAGGTACCACGCCCCGTCGACCACGTGCAGCGCCCAGGGATCGACCTCGCGCTGCTGCACCGTGTGGTCGGTCCGACCCTGGTAGGCGAGCCGCAGCCGGTGCCCGCTGCGCACCGCGTCACGCAGGATGCCGAGCGTCGCCGGACCGCTCGGCCCGACCACGTCGGCGGCCGACTCCGGGATGCCGAGCGCGGCACGGACCTTGCCGACCGCCGAACGCAGCGCCGGAAGCTCGTCCTCCAGCAGGTCCGCGACCGCGTCGACGGTCAGCACCAGCCGCATGGCTTCGCGGGCGGTCGGCCGCATTGGGCGGGCGAGCTCGTCGGCCATCCGCATCACGACACGGTCGTCGACGGTCATCACCTCGAACAGGTCACCCCCGCCGAGGCCCGGCAGACCGCAGAAGTCGAGGTGGTCGAGGTCGCGTCGCACGGTGCGCTCGTCGACGTCGAACGCGTCGGCGACCTCTGCGATGCTCGCGCCCGGACGCTGAAGAAGCCACGGCACCAGCGTGAGCATCCGGGCGACGTCGTCGGGAGCGCTCAACCTGCCACCTCGCCGTTGCGGTCGCCTCCGCCGCCGGCGGGTCCGCGCCGTCCCGAGACCGCCTCGAGCGCGGCGACGACCGCTGCCCGCAGGGACTCGGGGGCCAGCACCTCGACGTCCGCGCCCAACCCCAGCAGGAACGAGCGATCGCGCAGGGGGGCGACGTCGGGCAGCCGCCACACCGCCCGGCCGTCGTCGGTCCGTCGGCCGGTGTCCGAGCCGCCGCGGAGCGCCAACGACCACGTTGCGCGGGGGACGACGGCCACCTCCGCCTCCACGACGTCGTCGCCGGGGCCCTGCACGGCGCCGGCGATGTCGAGGTCGCCCGGCGGCTCGTAGCCACCCGGCTCGCCGACCGGCTCCGGACTCGAACGCATCCGGTCCAGCCGGAAGGCGCGCAGTGCATCACGGTCGTGGTCGCGCCCGACCAGGTACCACGCCGACCGTCGCTGCACGACGCCGTAGGGGTCCACCGTCCGCCGCCCCTGCGTACCGTCGGCGGCGCGGTAGTCGAAGGCCAGCGGCTGCCGCTCGACGATCGCCTCCGCGACCTCGTCGACTGGCTCGGGTGAGAGCTCGAGGCGCGTGGTCGGGGCCGCCTCGAGCTCGACGGGGTCCGGGGCGCGGGCGGCGAGCTTCGCCAGCGCCAGGGGCGTCCCGTCGGCGCCGGTCAGCCGCACCGCGACCGCGAGAGCCGCGACCTCCTCGCCGGTGAGGTCCACGTCCGGCAGCTCGTAGCGCCCACGGGCGATGAGATAGCCGTACTCGTCGCTGTGCGGCACGGGTCGCGTCTCGACCGGGACGCCGAGCCGACGCAGCTCGTCCTTGTCGCGCTCGAACATCCGACGTGCGGAGGCAGCGTCCCCGCTCGAGTAGTACCCGGTGCGGCGCTTGATCTCCGCCAGGGTCATCGGCATGCGTGCCTCGAGCAGCGCCACGGTGAGGTTGACCAGGCGTTCGACCTTGGGAGTCACCGCCGCTCCTGTCCGGCTTGCCCGGCAGGGTAGACGCCAGCGGTGCTGCGACTCACCCGTCGTCACCCCGCCCCGTGCCGCGCGGGGCACGGCCCGGTCCGTCCACCGGTCACATCGCCGCGATGAGGCGGTCGACCCGCTCGTCCTCGGCACGGAAGGGGTCCTTGCACAGCACCGTGCGCTGGGCCTGGTCGTTGAGCTTGAGGTGGACCCAGTCGACGGTGTAATCGCGCCGCTTGGCCTTCGCCTCGCGGATGAAGCGACCGCGCAGCGCGGCGCGGGTCCCCTGCGGCGGGTGGTGCATGGCCCGCTCCACCTCGCCGTCCTCCAGCAGTCGCTGCATCCTGCCCTGGCGCACGAGCAGGTGGTAGAGCCCCCGCGCACGCACGACGTCGTGGTAGGCGAGGTCCACCAGCTGGACCCGCGGGTGGCCCAGCGGCAGGTCGTGCCTGTCGCGGTAGCGCTCGACCAGCTGGTACTTGGCGACCCAGTCCAGCTGCCGGCCGAGTGCCATGGGGTCGCTGACGAGGTGCTCGAGCACGTGGCGCCACTCGGCGACGACGTGCTTTGCCTCGTCGTCGGCATCGTGGGTGGCCTCCACGAACCGCTCGACCCGCTCCAGGTAGGCCTGCTGGATCTCCAGCGCGCTCATCTCGCGGCCGTTGGCCAGCCGGATCCGACGTGTGCCGGTGAGGTCGTGGCTGATCTCGCGGATCGCACGGATCGGGTTGTCGAGCGTCAGGTCGCGGATCACGGCCTGCTCCTCGAACATCCGCAGCACCAGGTCGCAGGTGGCCAGCTTCAGCCACGAGGTGTACTCGCTCATGTTGGAGTCGCCGACGATCACGTGCAGCCGGCGGTAGCGCTCGGCGTCCGCATGGGGCTCGTCACGGGTGTTGATGATCGGTCGGGACCGTGTGGTCGCCGAGCTGACCCCCTCCCAGATGTGCTCAGCGCGCTGGGCGAGCGAGAAGATCGCCCCGCGCGGGGTCTGCAGCACCTTGCCGGCACCGGCGAACACCTGTCGGGTGACCAGGAACGGGATCAGTGCCTCAGCCAACCGTTGGAACTCCCCCACCCGGACAGTGAGGTAGTTCTCGTGGCAGCCGTAGGAGTTGCCGGCAGAGTCGGTGTTGTTCTTGAACAGCGAGATCCGCCCGGAGATCCCCTCGTCGGCCAGCCGCTCCTCGGCGCCGAGCACGAGGTCCTCCACGATGCGCTCGCCGGCCCGGTCGTGGACGACGGCCTCGTGCGGCGAGTCGCACTCCGGGGTGGCGTACTCCGGGTGGGAACCGACGTCGAGGTAGAGCCGGGCTCCGTTCTCCAGGAAGACGTTGGACGAGCGCCCCCAGGAGACCACCCGTCGGAAGAGGTATCGCGCGACCTCGTCCGGGCTGAGCCGGCGCTGACCCTCGAAGGTGCAGGTCACGCCGTACTCGTTCTCGATGCCGAAGATCCTGCGCCGCACCGACACCTCACGCTCGTGGAACGGACCCGTGCGATCCGGGGACCAGAGCGTACGGCCTCGGGGGCCGGCCGGCGTCGATCCGCCGCGGCAGTCCTCAGCCGTCGAGCACCGCGCGCAGCTGCTCGCCGCGCAGACGGAAGAACCGCCGGCGTGCCCGGGTCGCGTCCAGGCCCGACACCTCGAGGACGTCGGGGGTGAGCTCGCGTCCGGCCGCCTGTGCCAGGGCGGTGACCGCGGTTCGGACCGCCACGTCGCGTGCGAGGCCGGGCTCCCAGCGCTCCTGCAACGCGCGGGTGAGCGGCTCGGTCTCGCCCCCGATCGCCACGAACCGCTGCTCGTCCACGATCGAACCGTCGTAGAGGATGTGGTAGAGCTCGAGCCCCGGGCGACCGTCGTCCGCGTCGGCACCGTCGGCGTCGACCTGGGCGATGAGCAGCTCGACCTCGAAGGGTTTGCTCTCGCTCATGAAGCTGGTGCCGAGCGCCTGCGAGTAGGCGTTGGCCAGCGGCTTGGCGGTGACGTCCTCACGGGCGTACTGGTAGCCCTTGACGTCGGCCAGACGGATCCCGGCCACCCGCAGCGACTCGAACTCGTTGTAGCGGCCCACGGCCGCGAACCCGATCCGGTCGTAGATCTCCGAAGTCTTGTACAACGAGCCCGAGGGATTCTCGCTGGCGAAGACCACCCCGCTGGCGAACTCCACGGCGACCAGTGCGCGGCCCCGGGCGATCCCCTTGCGGGCGTACTCCGCCCGGTCCTTCATCAACTGCTCGGGCGCGACGTAGAAGTTCGCTGCCACGGCGTGCTCCTCTTCGGTCAGCTTGGTTGGTGCGGGCCGCTCGGAGCCGGCCGGCCGCGACCGGTGCGTCGGTCGCTAGCGCCGGCGGGCGTCGAGGATCGGCTCCACCGCAGCACCGACGGTGTCGCTGTCGAGCTCCCGGTAGCCGGCCGCGTCGATCACCGCCACGATCGGATAGATCCGGCGGATGAGGTCTGGTCCCCCCGTGGCGCTGTCCTCCTCCGCGGCGTCGACAAGTGCCTCGAGCGCGGCATGGACCGCATGGTCGGCGTCCGCGTCAGGATCGACCAGCCGCTTGAGCGTCGTGCGGGCTGCCAGGGAACCGGACCCGGTCGCTGCCTGCTCGGTGGCGACGTAGCGGCCACCTGCAGGGTCGTACTCGAAGATCTTCGGCTCCCCGCTGCGGGGATCGACCCCGGCGAACAGCGGTACCACCACCAGACCCTGCATCGCCATCGGAAGGTGGGCACGGACCATCGCGGCCAGCTTGGTGGACTTTCCCTCGAGCGACAGCGGGTCGCCCTCCACCTTCTCGTAGTGCTCGAGCTCGGTGGCGAAGATCTTGGCCAGCTCCATGGCCGGACCGGCGGTGCCCGCCACCCCGATCGCCGATCTGTCGTCGGCGGGGAACACCTTGCGCATGTCGCCCCTGGAGATCTGGTTGCCGGCCGTCGCACGGCGGTCTGCGGCCATCACGACCGCTTCGGAGGCGATCACCGCCAGCACGGTCGTGCCGTCGGTCAGCTGGTGGCGTAGCTCCTCGGGCACCGAGCCGGTCGCGAGCGCTCCGGGCACGGCCTCGGGCGCTTCTCGGCGCAGGACCTGGAGGAACGAGCTGCCCTGCGCGTCGAAAGCCCGTGGGAGCTCAACACGCGGTGGTTCGTGCGCGCGGTCGTACACCTGACACCTCTCCGTGGGGCCGCGCGAGCATATGTCCGCGCGCTGGGGGCCGCAGCACCGGGCTACCTTGACCGAGAAAGCGGTTTCCACGATACTGCCGCGGCCGCTCGGGAGTTGCTGTGGAGCCGAGCGCGTCGACGGCTTCGGGGAGAGGCAGTGGAGGGTCCGTGGAGAGACCGACCCACCCCGTGGCATGCTCGCCACCGACGGTAGCGACCGGCTGACCGACAAAGGACGACTGTTGTCACTGCAATGGCGAGACTTCACCGACGCCCAGCCCGGCCCGATGTCGCTGGCTGCCGACACCCGGGCGGCGCCGTTCGCCATCCTCCCGGTGGGTGCGACCGAGCAGCACGGCGGCGTCCTGCCCGTCGGCACCGACTGGATGGTCGCCACCGAACTGGCCGTCGGCGTCGGCGCCGCGCTCGGTGGCTACGTGCTGCCGCCCATCCCGATCGGGACGTCGATGGAGCAGCGCGGCAGCAACGGCACCGCGTGGCTACGACCGGAGACGCTCGCCAACGTCGTGCGCGACGTCAGCGACTCGTTGGCGACCTGGGGCATGACCCGGCTGGCGATCATCTCCGGCCACGGTGGCAACTTCATCCTCGGGCCCACCGTGCGCGAGCTCAACGCCGATCACCCCGAGCGTCTGGTGGTCGTCGTCCCCGAGCGGATCAAGCACGGCGCAGACGGTCTCGCCCCCGACGACCTGCACGCAGGCGCACGCGAGGTCTCGATGGGTGCCCACCTGTTCGGCTCGCCCGTGCCGGGGACGGATCATGACTTCGTGCCGGACGCCCACCGCGACGAGCTCAACCACCGCGCGCTGCTGGAGATCTCCCCCACCGGTGTGTGGGGACGGCCGTCGCAGGCGGACGCCGCACAGGGCGAGAAGGATCTCGACGACTCCATCACCCGAATCACCGACTTCCTGCGGGAGGTCCTGTTGTGAGCTCCACGGACCGGTTCGCAGTGGGGAGCGACACCGCTGTGAACCAAGATGGCTCCGACGGCGCCCGTAGCGGCGCTGCCGCCCGGACGTCGGCCGACGTGTCGATCAGCCTCAAGGACGTGGGGGTGATCTACAAGCGTGGCCGCAAGTCCGACGAGGTCGAGGCGTTGCGCAAGACCAACCTCGACATCGGCTCGCGGGAGTTCGTCAGCCTCCTCGGCCCATCGGGCTGCGGCAAGACGACGCTGCTCAAGGCGGTGGGTGGGCTGCTCGAGCCCACCAGCGGTGAGGTCACCATCAACGGCGGCAGTGTGGCGGCTGCGCTCAAGAACCGTGCGTTCGGCATGGTGTTCCAGAACGCGACACTGCTGCCGTGGCGCAAGGTGCTGGCCAACGCGGAGTTCCTCGCCGAGATCGTCGGCGACGAGGAAGCTCGCCGCAACCGAGTCCCCGAACTCCTCGAACGGGTCGGGCTCGCTGGCTTCGACGACCACTATCCCCATGAGCTGTCCGGCGGGATGCAGCAGCGTGTGGGCATCGTCCGCGCATTGAGCCTGGATCCGGACATCCTGCTGATGGACGAGCCGTTCGCTGCGGTCGACGCGCTCACGCGCGATCAGCTCGGTGAGATGCTGCTCGACATCTGGGGCGGTGGTCGGCCGGTGGTGTTCGTCACGCACTCGATCGAGGAGTCGGTGTTCCTCTCCGATCGGGTCGTGGTCATGTCGGCGCGCCCGGGCCGCGTACTACAGGAGGTCCCGATCGAGCTGCCGCGTCCCCGCGACCGCGAGATGCGCGACAGCGCGGAGTTCGCTGCCGTGCGCCGCGAGTTGCGCGAGATCGTCGACCGTGCCCAGGCAGGAGCCTGAGATGAGCACCGTGCATGAGACCGGCGAGCTGCAAGCCTCGACCCCGGCAGCGGCCGAGCCACCTCCGCGCCCACGGGGCAGAGGGCTGACGCTCAGCAAGGTGGGACGCAAGGCGGTGGACGCAGCGCTGCCCATGAGCCTGCTCGCCGCGCTGATCATCGGCTGGGAGGTGTTCGCCCGGGTCGCGGAGGTCCGCGAATTCCTGCTGCCCGCACCCTCGGTCATCTGGACCGAGCTGGTCGTGATGTGGCCGGTGTCGCTGCGGTGGCACGCCTGGGTGACGTTCCAGGAGGCGGCGGCCGGGTTCGTCCTGGGGTGTGTGCTCGGATTCGTGCTGGCCGTCGGCATCGCGTACTCGAAGTTCCTCGAGCGCACCATCTACCCGCTGATCGTCGCCTCGCAGGCCGTGCCCAAGATCGCGCTCGCCCCGCTGTTCGTGGTCTGGCTCGGGTTCGGCATGGAGCCCAAGATCCTGGTCACGGTCCTGCTGGTCTTCTTTCCCATCGTGGTCACGACCGTCCAGGGTCTGATGAGCGTCGATCCCAACCTGCTGCAGTTGATGCAGTCAGTCAGTGCAAACTCCTGGCAGGTGTTCCGCAAGGTCCGCCTGCCCCACGCCCTGCCCTACCTGGTGTCGGGGATGAAGATCGGCGTGACGCTCGCCGTGGTCGGCGCGGTCGTCGGCGAGTGGGTCGGCGCCAACGAAGGCCTCGGCTACCAGGTGGTCTACGCCCAGAGCCAGCTGCAGACGCCGCGGGTCTTCGCGGCGATCGCCCTGCTGGTCGCGATGGGCGTGCTGTTCTTCTCCGCCGTCTCGATCCTGGGCAAGCTGATGACCCCCTGGACCCGTGAGGACGAGACCCGCATCAACACCGGGCTGTAGCCCCGTCGCCGCGACCCGCAGTCAACCTGTCACAAAAGGGAGATCATGCAACTGAAATCGTGGTTCCGTTCGTACCGCCTGCCACTGCTGCTGGTGGCTCTCGCCACGGTGCTCGCTGCCTGCGGCGCCGATGACGACGATCCAGGACCAGACCCGGCTGCCGAGGAGGAAGCCGACGACGAAGCCGAAGAACCCGCTGAGGAGGAGCCCGCGGACGAACCGGAGGAAGCCGCCGACGAGTGTGACGAGCTCACCTCAATCACCGTGCGCCTCAACTGGGTCTACAACTACAACCAGGTCCCGCTGATGGTCGCACACGACCGCGGCTACTACGAAGACGAGTGCCTCGACGTCAGCCTGGAGGCCGGCGACGGCTCAGCGGACACCGTGACCAGCGTGGCCAGTGGCGCTGCGGACGTCGGACTGTCCGACGCCATCGCGGTCATGCAGGGCCAGGCCCAGGACCTCCCGGTCACCGGCGTCGGCGTGCTGTGGCGACAGAACGCCTTCGCACTGCTCGCCCGGCAGGGTGCGCTCGAGGAGCACGGCATCGACGATCTGCAGCCCGACGACCTCGAGGACCTGCTCCTCGGTGCCGTGACCACCGGCTCGCCCTACATCTTCTGGCAGGCGTTCATCGATCAGCAGGGACTCGACCCCGACGCGATCGAGCAGGTGTCGATCTCACCCCCCGGCTTCGCCGAGCTCGCCCAGGGCAGCGTCGACTTCATCGCCAACTTCTCCGGTGCCCGGTTCGCACTCGAGCGTCAGGGCGTCGAGGTCGAGATGCTGCTCGGGCAGGACCACGGCCAGGAGGGCTACGGCCTGTCGTTCCTGGCCAACGACGACTGGCTCGCGGAGGACGGCAGCGACGAGGCCCTCCGCGGCTTCCTCAGGGCGACGGCACGTGGGATGCTCTACTCCGGCGAGCACGACGTGGAGTCGATGGACCACGTCGCCGCGTTCAACCCCGACGTCGGCCTCGACGAGGAAGCCGCCGAACAGGAGCGGCTGCCGCACCTCGACTCCGTCGAGCTGTGGGCCGACGGCGGGATGGACTCACCCGAGGACTTCCTGCAGTTCGACGAGGAGGGGCTGCGCTCGACCCAGGCGCTGCTCTACGACGCCGAGATCCTCGAGGGCGAGCCCTTCGAGGTGATGGACTACTGGACCGACGAGTACCTCCCCGACCCCGACGAGTACCTGGACTAGCTGCACCAGCGGGCCCGCGGCCGATCCTGACCCGCCGCGGGCCCGCGCACGCCCTTCGACCGGGAAGGCACCTCGTGGCACTCACCTTCACGCTGCTCGGCACCGGCTCACCCCGTCCGTCGCGACGACGGTCGCAGCCCGCCAACGTCCTGCACACCGACCACGGCCCGCTGCTGCTCGATGCCGGCGAGGGCACGATCGATCAGCTGCTCGACCTCGGCATCAGCCCGCGGGATGTGCGTGGAATCCTGTTCACCCACATGCACAAGGACCACATCCTGGGCTATCCGGCGGTGGTCTGGGGAGGATGGACCCTGGGACGGCCCGAGCTGTCGGTCACGGGCCCGCCGGGCACACGACGCATGCACGATCTGCTCTTCAAGGAGCTCTACGCCGACGACATCACCTACTCGAAGGGCATCGGGTTCGAGGAGCAGGCCCTCGCCGGCGTGGCGGTCACCGAGATCGAGTCGGGGGCGACGTTCGAGACCCACGGTCTGGCCGTGTCGACGACCCAGACGATCCACTCCTTCTACAACCTCGCCTACCGGTTCGAGCACGAGGGAACCTCGGTGGTGTTCACCGGGGACACGACCTACTGCGAGGACGTGGTCGAGCTCGCAGCAGGCGCGGATGCGATGGTCTGCGAGGTCACCCTCGCCGAGTCGCCCGAGTACGACAACGAACGCGGGCGCCGGATCCTCACCCTGCTCGAGAAGGACCACTGCGATCCGGCCATGGCCGGCCGCATGGCCGCAGAGGCAGGCGTCGGACGTCTGATCGTCAACCACCTGATCCCCGGCGCGCGGACCGACCTGATCGCCGCCGGCCTGGCCCGGGAGTTCGCCGGCCCCATCACCGTCGGCGAGGACCTGATGACCTTCTCGGTCTGACGTCGGCCCCGACGACCGGCATGCGCCCGGTGATGTCAGCCGCGGGCTGGCGGATGCGCGTGGGCGGGGTTACTGGCCGCCCTTCTGGACGTAGCCGCGGACGAACTCCTCGGCGTTCTCCTCGAGGACGTCGTCGATCTCGTCGAGCAGGTCGTCGACGTCGTCGATGAGGTCCTTGGCCGACGCTTCCGTCTCTGCGTCGGTGTCGACCTGCTCCTCGGGCTCCTCTTCGCGGCCCCGACCGCTGTCGCGCTTCTGTCCGCCGTCGCTCATGTTGCCGCCGCCCTTCGCTCGGCCAGGGTCACCAGGGTAGCGGTGACGGCCCCGACCCCTCGGCTGGAGCCGCGGTGCGCGCCGCGCGGCCGCACCGTCACGCTGTCAGGCGTCGCAGCAGCTCCTGCGGGTCGGCGACCGAGTCGAGCAGGTCACCGACGGCCTCGCGTGTGCCGCGGCCGGGCTCCATCATCGGCACCCGCTGCAACGCCTCGCCACCGACGTCGAAGATCAGCGAGTCCCATCCGGCAGCGACGATGCTGCGCCGGAAGCGGCGGATGCACTCCCCACGGAACCACGCCCGCGTGTCGACCGGCGGACGCTCGGTCGCTGCGATGATCTCCGCCTCGTCGACCAGGCGTTCGATCCGACCTCGTGCGGCCAGTCGGTGGTAGAGACCCTTGTCGCGGCGGACGTCGTGGTACTGCAGGTCGACCATCTTGAGCTGGTCGGCGGTCCAGTCGAGGTCGTGACGCACCCGGTAGCTCTCGAGCAGCTCGAGCTTGGTCGCCCAGTCGACCTGTCCGGCCAGGCCACGCGGATCGTCGTCAGCGGTGGCCAGGACCGCCTCCCAGCGCTCGAGCACCTCGGCGGTGACCGGATCCAAATCACGGTCACGGTCCTTGACGTAGCGCTGGCACGCCTCCAGGTAGCGGCGCTGGATCTCCAGCGCCGTCGCGGTCGATCCGTCCTCCAGCCGCAGCGGCCGGGTGCCCGTCAGATCGTGGCTGACCTCGTGGAATGCGGTCACCGGCTCGGCCAACGCCGGCACTGCCGGCAGCGCTCCATCCTCGATGAGGTCGAGGATCAGCAGCATCGTGCCGACCTTGAGGAAGGTCGCCACCTCGCAGAGATTGGCATCGCCGTTGATCACGTGCAGTCGCCGGTAGCGGTCAGGATCGGCGTGCGGCTCGTCACGGGTGTTCATCAGCGGGCGCTTGAGCGTGGTCTCGAGTCCGACCTCGACCTCGAAGAAGTCGGCACGCTGCGACAGCTGGAAGGGCACCTCGTCGCTCAACTCGCTGCCGAGCCGACCCGCACCGACGTAGAGCAGCCGGCTGACGAAGAACGGCAGCAGCTGCCGGGTCAGGTGGCCGAACGGGACCTCCCGCGGCACGAGGTAGTTCTCGTGGGTGCCGTAGGCCGCGCCCTTGCCGTCGGTGTTGTTCTTGTGGACCAGCACCCGACTGCCCGCGGGAAGCGTGCCGGCCGCGCGCGCCGCAGCGTCCTCGAGGATCCGCTCGCCGGCCTTGTCCCAGATCACCAGGTCCCGGGCGTTGGAGCACTCCGGCGTGGCGTACTCCGGGTGGGCGTGGTCGACGTAGAACCTCGCACCGTTGGTCAGCACCGTATTGGCCAGACCCAGTTCGTCGTCGACCACCGGCTCGTGCGGATCCGGGGCCTCGTAGCCGCGCGCGTCGCGCAGGGGGTGCTCGTCGGTGTGGTCCCAGCCCACGTCACGGTCCCCGGGGTCGCGGTAGGCACCGACGACCAGCGAGGAGGCAAGCACCGGATTGACCTCGGTGGGCCCATCCACGGCGATGCCGTACTCGGTCTCCACACCGACGTACTTGGGTGTCGCCACGGGTGCTCCTTGCCCCCGGGCCTGACCGGGCTCGTCGCTGGCGAAGTCGGCCGGGTCGGGAGGGTGCTAGAGGTACTGCCCGGGTGCGAGGTTCTCGATCGACCGGCCCGGATGGTCCTCGTCACCACTGATCAGCGTGCGCACGTAGACGATGCGCTCTCCCTTCTTGCCGCTGATCCGCGCCCAGTCGTCGGGGTTGGTGGTGTTGGGCAGGTCCTCGTTCTCACGGAACTCGTCACGGATCGCGGTCAGCAGATCGTCGGTGTGCAGCCCCCGCTCGCCCGAGGCGATCAGCCGCTTGATCGCCAGCTTCTTCGCGCGGGCGACGACGTTCTCGATCATGGCCCCGGAGTTGAAGTCCTTGAAGTAGAGGATCTCTTTCTCGCCGTTGGCGTAGGTGACCTCGAGGAACTCGTTGTCATGATCCTCGCTGTACATCTTGTCGACGGTGCGGTCGATCATGCGCCGGACCGCATCGGCGGCACCGTTCGCCACGGCGACCTCGTCCTCTGCGAGGGGCAGACGCTCGTGGAGATAGACCGCGAAGATCTCGCGCGCCGCCTCGGCATCGGGACGCTCGACCTTGATCTTCACGTCGAGCCGTCCGGGTCGCAGGATGGCCGGATCGATCATGTCCTCGCGATTCGAGGCCCCGATCACCACGACGTCCTTGAGCGACTCGACCCCGTCGATCTCCGCGAGCAGCTGGGGAACGATCGTGGTCTCCACGTCAGAGGACACCCCCGACCCACGCGTGCGGAACAGCGACTCCATCTCGTCGAAGAACACGATCACCGGAAAGCCCTCCGCGGACTTCTCGCGAGCACGCTGGAAGATCAGCCGGATCTGGCGCTCGGTCTCGCCGACGTACTTGTTGAGCAGCTCTGGGCCCTTGACGTTGAGGAAGTAGCTGCGCAGGCCCTCCTGCCCGGTTCGCTCGGCGACCCGCTGCGCCAGGGAGTTGGCGACCGCCTTGGCGATCATCGTCTTGCCGCAGCCCGGCGGGCCGTAGAGCAGGATCCCCTTGGGCGCCCGTAGCTCGTGCTCGACGAACAGGTCGGCGTGGAGATAGGGCAGCTCGACGGCGTCCCGGATGGCTTCGACCTGTTCACCGAGGCCGCCGATCTGGTCGTAGGTGACGTCGGGGACCTGCTCGAGGACGAGCTGCTCGACCTCCGCCTTGGGAATTCGCTCGATCGCGGTGTTGGACCGGCCATCCACCAGCAGCGAGTCGCCGGCCTTCAGCGGCAGGTCGCGCAGCGGCGCCGAGAGCCCGACGACGCGCTCGTCGTCGGTCTGGCCGATCACCAGCACGCGGCCGTCGTCCAGCAGCTCCGCGATCGACATGATCTCGCCGCGGTCGTCGTACCCGGAGGCGGCCACGACGTTCATCGCATCGTTGACGCGCACCTGCTGGCCCGGCTCGAGCTCGGTCAGCACGATCTCGGGTGACGCACCGACCTCGAGCTTGCGTCCGGCCACCGACACGGTCGCGGTCTGGCCGTCGTCGCTGACGGCGACCAACGTCCCGTAGGTCTGCGGCGGTGCCGAGAGCCGCTCGACCTCCTCTTTGAGTCCATCGAGCTGCTCACGCGCAGAGCGCAGGGTCTCGGTCAGCTTGGCGTTGCGCGCCAATGCGCTCTGGAGCTGGCCCTTGGTCTCGAGCAGCCGCTCCTCGAGCACACGGATACGGGTCGGCGCGCTCTCCAGCCGGCGGCGCAGCAGGTCGAGCTCCTCACGCAGCACCTTGAGCTCCGCGCGCAGCTCGTCGGGATCGTCGATCTCGTCGGGGTCACGCGCCTCACGCTCCGTCGACCCCCCGTCGAACCGCTCGAACTCCTCGAGCTCCCACCGCGGCTGGGAGTCGCGGCCCTCGAACTGCGGATCGTCGGGCTCCCGGGCCGCATCGTCCCGGGAGGCCCGGTCGGTGCCCGAACGGCCGTCGGTGTCCAGGCCGTCGGTGTCCAGGGCCTCCCCGTCGGCTGCGGTCATCCGGTCCGGCTCCTCGCCCGATGATGCTGGGATCCGAGCCACGTACGGCCTCCTGCCGATCGGGTCACGAGTGCGGCGACGAACACGCCCCCGTCGCACCGCGCGAGTGTACGGCACCTCCTGCGCACGTCAGCGGGTCACCGGGCGGCAGCCGGGCACCCCGGCCACCTGCGTGGCACGCGGTGCTGGACGCCTCACTGCCCGTCGGTCGGCCGGGTCGCATCGCTGGCCGCCCAGTCGATCCGGCCGAACGCGTCGGACTTGCGCCGACGACGGCGCGGACCGCCCTCCGCGGTCGCCGGGAAGCGCCGCGCCGTGGTCAGGAAGGCGGTGTGGGCGACCATGCGATGGGCCGGCCGGACCGCCAGGCCGTCGACGTCCCACGGGCGCAGCAGGGTCTCGAAGGTCCGGATGTCGCCGAACCGCCCGTCCTCGCCGAGGGTGTCGCAGAAGCGCATGACCTGCGGGACCCCCGGCGTGTAGGCCAGCACGATGCCCCCCGGGGGCAGCGCGGCCGCCGCCGCGGCCACCACCTTCCAGGGCTCGAGCAGGTCGAGGACGACGCGGTGGGCCCGCAGCTCACCGAGGTGGTCGACGACGTCACCGAGCTCGAGCCGCCAGTTGTCGGGCTGCTCGCCCAGGAACCGCTGCACGTTGCGCCGCGCCACCGCCGCATGGTCCTCCCGGTGCTCGAAGGAGACCACGTGACCGTTCGGGCCGACGGCGGCGAGCAGCGCCAGGGTCAACGCCCCCGAGCCGGCACCGGCCTCCACGACCGTGGCGCCCGGCCGGATGTCGGCCGCGGCCACGATCATCGCCTGGTCCTTGGGATAGACCACCTGGGCGCCGCGCTTCATCTTGAGGACGAAGTCCTCGCGCGTCGGGCGCAGGACGGTCACCTCCATGCCGCGGCCGGTGCGCACCGAGCTGCCCTCGAGCACGCCGATCAGCTCGTCGTGGGCGACGACGCCGGCGTGGCTGTGCCACTCCTGCCCCGGCTCCAGGGTCACCAGATAGCGCCGGCCCTTGCGGTCGAGCAGCAGCACGAGCTCGCCCGCCACGAGCGGTGCGTCGGTCCCCGGCAGCTGTGGACGTCCCTGGCCCGCCTCGTCGCTCACGCGTACACCGAGTCCGCCGTCCCGGCCATCGCCGCACCGGCCAGCGGCAGCGACTGCAGGATCAGCTCGCGCTGCCGGCAGAAGGCACACCTTGACCCGGTCGTCGGCATGCCGCACGCGTCGCAGTCGTTGAGCGCCGGTGCCTCGCCGTCCGATGCGTACTCGGCGAACCGGTCGGCATGGCGGTCGAGGAACCCGAACAGGAACTGCGCCTTGATCCCCGGCGACGCGGCCTCGAGGGTGTCGAGCGCGGCCTTGAGCTCATGGCCGGTGTTGCCCGCCACCAGCGGGCACTCCTCGACCACGTAGTCGATCCCGCGCACCACACAGTACGCGGCGGTCTCGCGTTCGGAGAGCCGGTAGAGCGGCTTGACCTTGCGAACCTGGTTCGCGCCGCTGGCCGGCAGGACCGGGTGCTGGCGGGCGAGGAACTGATCCTGCCAGCGCAGCACGTTGCCGAGCAGGATCGCGGCCTCGTCGTCGAGGTTGTGGCCGGTCAGCACCACGTCGTAGCCGTGGTCGACCGCCACCTTGTTGAAGGCGTACCGCTTGGACAGGCCGCATACGCCGCAGGTGGCGCGTCCGGTTGCGGCCGAGCCGCCCGGGATCGCGTAGCCGTACTCCTCGGCCAGGTCGACCACGTGCAGACGAGCGTCGCGATCGGCGGCGAACTGCTCGCAGGCCTGCTGAGACCGCGCGGAGTAGCCGCCGATCCCGAGCCCCACGTACAGCCCGTCGATCCGGTAGCCCATCGCCAGCAACGCATCCCACAGCGCCAGCGAGTCCTTCCCGCCCGAGACGGTCACCAGCAGCCGGTCGGCGTAGGAGAACATCCGCTCACCCTGGGCCATCCCCGGAGCGTGGTCGATGGCCTTGCGGATCTGGCGCTCGACGTGGTCGGGCAGGTGAGCCGCACACCAGGCCGCCCGGTGGCGCGGCTCCTCGAGCACCGCCGGCCCCGAGCAGTCGGCACACCGTGGTGCTGCGTTCGCGCCGCCGGAGATCACCGGACGGATCTCCACCTCGGCGTCCTCTGGGAGCTCGCGGTCACCGGTGACGAGCTCACCGTCGTGGAGCACGAGCACCGTGTGGGGCAGGACGTCGAGGTGGTCGAGCAGGTCGGCGACGGTGAGCGGACCGTCGACGGTCACCTCGCGGTCTGGGTTGCGCAACCGGACGTGCATCGGCGCTCCTTCGACGTCGCGGGATGTGGCCGGGCGGTCGGCACGGCCGAGGGGCCGGCCGTCACCCTCGCCGGTCAGTTGTCACCGCTGGTCGCGGGCACGTGCGTGGCACCGGCCGGTGCGGCCAGTTCGGTCGCCGCGGGCAGATCGTCCGCCGCGACCTCGACGGGAGTGTGCGGCTCGAGCTCCAGTTCGGAGCCGCGGACGCAGATGGTCAGCGGGTCGCCCTCGGTCAGCTCGAAGCGGAAGCGCCGGTGGTCGAGGTCGACGTGCAGCTGCCGGTCGTGGAAGCGCAGTCGGAAGCGCAGGCTCTCCCAGGCTGCCGGCAGCCGGGGGTCGAACGAGAGCTCGCCGTGGTAGTCGCGCAGGCCACCGAACCCCTGGGTCAGTGCCATCCACACCCCACCGACGGACGCCACGTGCACGCCGTCGACGACGTTGCCGGCCACGTTGGCCAGGTCCATCAGCAGAGCGTACTGGAAGTACTCGAGGGCCTTGTGCTCGTAGCCGATCTCTGCGGCGAGGATCGACTGGACGCACGCCGACAGCGAGGAGTCGCCGGTCGTCAGCGGGTCGTAGTAATCGAAGTTGCGCCGCTTCTGCTCGAGCGAGAACTCGTCACCGAGCAGCACCATCGCAAGGACCACGTCCGCCTGCTTGATGACCTGATGACGGTAGATCACCAGCGGGTGGTAGTTCAGCAGCAGCGGGTAGTGGTCCTTGGGCGTGGCCTCGAAGTCCCAGCGCTCCTTCTGGAGGAACTGCACGTCCTGAGGGTGGATGCCACGGTCCGCGTCGTAGGGGATGAACATCGACTCGGCCGCACGCCGCCAGCGCTCGGGCTCCTCCTCGCGCAGCCCGGTGGCGTGCAGCAGCGCCCGGAAGGACTCCGGATCGTCGTCGCGCAACCAGTCGACCACCTCGGCGGCGTAGCGCAGGTTGCTGCGGGCCATCAGGTTGGTGAAGGCGTTGTCGTTGACGACGGTGGTGTATTCGTCGGGACCGGTCACGCCATGGATGTGGAACGCCCCGCCCTCGCCGAAGAATCCGAGCCCGGCCCACATGCGCGCGGTCTCGACCAGGATCTCCGCGCCGACCTCGCGCAGCAGCTGATGGTCGTTGCGAACCTCCACGTAGCGCTTGATCGCGTAGGCGATGTCGGCGTTGATGTGGTACTGCGCGGTCCCGGCGGCGTAGTAGGAGGACGCCTCTTCGCCGTTGATCGTCCGCCACGGGAACAGCGCACCGTCCTCGGACATCACCCTGGCCCGCTCGCGCGAACTCGGCAGCATCGAGTGCCGGAAGCGCAGCAGGTTGCGGGTGACCCGCGGGTCGGTGTAGGTCAGGAACGGCGCGACGTAGACCTCGGTGTCCCAGAAGTAGTGGCCCTCGTAGGCCTGTCCGGTCAGCCCCTTCGCGGGGATGCCGGAGGTCTCCGCGCGTGAGGCCGCCTGGCGCAGGTGGAACAGGTTCCAGCGCACCGCCTGCTGGACGCGCTCCGGACCGTCGACCTGGACGTCCGCACGCTCCCAGTAGTCGTCGAGCAGCTCGCGCTGGCTGGCCTCCAGTCCGCTGTAGCCCTCGCGCAGCGAGCGGTCCAGGGTGCGCGAGCACCGGTCGACCAGCTCAACCGGGGGAACCGACCGCGAGGTGTGGTAGCTGAAGAACTTGGTGATCCGGATGGGGTGGCCGGCCCGGGCGTCGACGGTGAACACGACCTTGCCGAGGTCCTCGTCGAGGGTGCGGCCGGCGCGCCAGGGGTTGTCGGTCTCGACGACGTGGTCGGCGCCGATGCCGAGGGACATGCGGGAGTTGGCGGTCCGGTAGCCGAGCATCAGCCGATGGCCCTCCCCCTCGAGCTCCCGGTTGAGCAGGACGCGCTGACCGAACTCGCGCGCACGGCGCGGATCGTTCTCGTGGCCGTTGCCCGGCTCGTCGGTCGCCTTCGCGTCCTGCCGGTTGAGCACCTGGGAGGAGATCACGACCGGTGCGTCGGTGTCGACGGTGACCTCGTAGCTGATGGCGCCGACATGGCGGTGGGCGAAGGAGACGATCCGTGAGGAGCGCAGCTCGACCTTCTTGCCGGCGGGCGTGGCCCAGGTCAGGTCGCGCCGCAGGACTCCGTCTCGGAAGTCGAGGCTGCGCTCGTAGTTGGTGCAGCGGGCCGTGGGCAGGAACAGTGGCTCGTCGTCGACGTAGAGCTTCATCAGCGTCGCGTCAGGCACGTTGACGATGGTCTGCCCCGTCCGGGCGAAGCCGTACGCCTCCTCGGCGTGCACGATCGGCCAGGTCTCGTGGAAGCCGTTGACGAACGTGCCGGGCTCGATGGCGGGCCGACCCTCCTCGAAGGTGCCACGGATCCCGAGGAAGCCGTTGGACAGCGCGAAGAGGGTCTCTGCGTTGCCCATCCACGGGTCGCTGAAGCCCTTTTCGACCATGCGCCACTCGTCCACCGGGAACAGGTGCTCGGGCGGCAGGCGGATCTCGCGCGGGATCATCGGCGGGCAGCTCCTGACCGGTGCTCGGGCACGGAACGTGGTGGTGATGAGGTGTTGGCGTGGTGGCGGGGTGCTCCTGCGCACACGCTACCGGTCGGCCCCCGGCTGCCCGGTGCAACCGTTGCGGCACGGACGGGCGCGATCGGGATCGCCGGCACGGTCGGGTGAGATCAGTAGGCGACCTGGCAGAAGCCGTGGTTGCAGTAGCCGCCCGGGTTCTTGGCCAGGTACTGCTGGTGCTCGGTCTCGGCCCAGAACAACCCGTCGAGCGGCTCGACGGTCGTGGCGACCTGCCCGAACCCGTGGTCGGCGAGCTTGCGCTGGTAGTGCTCGCGGCTGGCCACCGCCGCCGCGGCCTGCTCGTCGGTGGTGGTCAGCACGATCGAGCGGTACTGGGTGCCCACGTCGTTGCCCTGACGGTTGACCTGGGTCGGGTCGTGGTTCTCCCAGAAGGGGGCGAACAGCTGGTCGAGACCGATGACCGCCGGGTCGTAGACGACGACCGCGACCTCCGCGTGCCCCGTCCGGCCGGTGCAGACCTCGGGGTAGGTCGGGTTGGGCGTGAACCCACCGGCGTAGCCGACGAAGGTGGTCCAGACGCCCTCGAGCGACCAGTACAGCCGCTCGGCGCCCCAGAAGCAGCCCATGCCGAACGCGATCAGCTCGTGGCGCTCCGGCCACGGCGGGACGATCGGGCGGGACGTGACGTGGTGGGTGGTGGCGACCTCGAGCGGGGTGTCACGCCCCGGCAGGGCCTGGTCCGCGGCGATCATCGCGGGTGCGCGTCCAAACGGCACGTCGGCTCCTTGGCCGGTCGCTGGGGCTCGTGCCCGGTCGGCATCGGTGGTCTGGGCGCCAGGGTACGGCGTGGGCGCAGGAACCGGGGCCTGCGGCTCCGGCACGGGAGGTCGGGGCACCTTGTCCGGATCATCCGGACGAACCGCCCCAGCCACGCCCGCGACCCCCACCCGACCGGCTGCTAGTCGATCAGCGCGCGCCGCAGCAGCCGCACCGCCAGCAGCCAGGCCAGCACCCCGAAGGCCACGATCACGGCGACGTGGACCCACAGGATCGCCCCGGACGGCTGGCCGAACGTGACGGCCCGCAACAACTCCACCACGTGGTAGAGCGGGTTGACGAGCGCGACCAGCGCCAGTGGCTGCGGCAGCCCGTCGATCGGAAAGAACGTGCCGGCCACGATGTACATCGGCACGATCACGCCGACGATCACCATGTCGAAGCTGTGGGTGGAGCGCAGCACGGCCCCGAACGCCGCACCGGCGGCCGCGAAGGCGAACCCCGCGGTGACGGTGATCACCGGGACCAGCACCACGGTGGCCTGGGGCCGGACCCCGAACCCGATGGCGACCACCACGGTCACCGCAGCCACCGCCGAAGCCCGCAGGGCGTTCCACGTCGCCTCTCCGGTGACCAGCTCCGGGATGCTCAGTGGTGCCGACAGCAGGCCGTCGTAGAGCTTCTGCTCCTTACGTCGGAAGTAGCCGTTGATCAGGGCGGGGAAGATCGAGCTGAACAGCACCCCGATCGCGACGGCCCCGGTCGCGATGAAGTCGAAGTAGCTCAGCCCCGCCACCTCGGCGACCAAGGCACCGAACCCGAACCCGAAGGCAATGAAGTAGGCCAGCGGCTCGAAGATCGACCCGAAGGCCGTCGAGAACCACACCCGTCGGAACACCGCCCATTCGCGCCACAGCACCGCGGCGACGGTCCGCCACGAGAACGCGGGTGGAGCGGGACGCGACCACATCGGGCGCGTGGAGTCGGTGTGGGTCGGCGCTGGGTCGGCGGTCACGTCAGCTCCTCCCCGGTGAGGACGACGAACACGTCCTCGAGCGTCGCGGGTCGGCGGCGTCCTGCGACGGCCAGGTCACCGCTGATGTGCTCGGCGCCCAGCACGGCGATGCCCATGCCGGTGTCGCGCGTCAGCGCGCCCATCCCCTCGGCCTGCGCGGCGACGTCCGCGACCGCCTGGGAGCCACCCACCACCTCGATGACCTCACGCCCCACGGTGTCGGTGATCAGCTGGAACGGCGGGCCCTCGGCGATGACCCGGCCGCGGTGCATGATCGCGACCCGGTCGCAGAGCCGCTCGGCCTCCTCGATGTAGTGGGTGGTGATCACCACGGTGGCCCCGTCGTCGCGGACCCGGGTGATCTGCCCCCACAGACCCTGCCGCACCTGCGGGTCGAGCCCCACGGTCGGCTCGTCGAGCAGGAGCAGCTCCGGCCGGTGAATCAGCCCACGGGCGATCAGCAGGCGTCGGCGCATCCCGCCGGACAGCTCGCGAGTGGGTGTGTCCGCCCGGTCGCTGAGCCGTGCGAGCGCGAGGCCCCGGCCCACCGCCTCGCCCCGCTCGGACGTCGACAGCCCGTAGATCCGCGCCCACACCGCGAGGTTCTCGCCCACGGTCAGCTCGTCGTCGAGATCGTCGGCCTGGGGGACCATCCCGCTGCGCGAGCGCACCAGCTTCGATGCCGCCGGCATCGGCTCGCCCAGCACACACACTTCACCCTCGTCGGCCACGGCCTGCCCGGTCAGCAGCCGCATCGTGGTCGACTTGCCCGCTCCGTTGGGGCCGAGCAGCCCGAAGCACAGGCCCGTCGGCACCACGAGGTCGAGGTCGTCGACCGCGGTCAGCCGACCGAAGCGCTTGATGACGTGGCGCAGTTCCACGGCAGAGGGCGGCACGGACACACCTCGTAGGGACGGGCACGCCCCTCCGCCGGGCTCGGCCCGGCGGAGGGGCGTCGGAGCGGAGCCGGAGCTTCGCCGGCGGGACGCAGTCGGGTTCAGTCGAGCAGGGAGCGCAGCACGTACTGCAGGATGCCACCGTGGCGGAAGTACTCGGCTTCGCCCGGCGTGTCGATGCGCACCGGGGCGTCGAAGGTGGTCTGCGTGCCGTCCGGCGCGGTGGCCGTGACCCGGACCGTGTCGGGGATCGCCTCGTTGAGCCGGTCCACGCCGGTGAGGTCGAACCGCTCCTCGCCGGTCAGGCCGAGCGCGTCGGCGCTCTGCCCGTCGGGGAACTCCAGCGGCAGGACGCCCATGCCGATCAGGTTCGAGCGATGGATGCGCTCGAACGAGGTCGCGATCACCGCGCGGACGCCCAACAGCCGCGTGCCCTTCGCCGCCCAGTCGCGTGACGAGCCCGAGCCGTACTCCGCACCGGCGAGCACCACCAGCGGCGTGCCCTCGGCCTGGTAGTTCATCGCGGCGTCGTAGATCGAGGTGACCTCGCCGTCGCGGGTGAAGTCGCGCGTGAAGCCCCCTTCGGTCCCGGGGGCGAGCTGGTTGCGCAGCCGGATGTTGGCGAAGGTGCCGCGGATCATCACCTCGTGGTTGCCGCGACGGGAGCCGTAGGAGTTGAAGTCACGCCGCTCGACCCCGTGCTCTTGCAGGTAGTGCCCGGCGGGACTGTCGCTCTTGATCGCACCGGCCGGCGAGATGTGGTCGGTGGTCACCGAGTCCCCGAGCTTGGCCAGCACGCGGGCACCGGCGACGTCCTCGATCGGCTGCGGCTGGTGCGCGAGGCCGTCGAAGAACGTGGGCTTGCGGATGTAGGTCGAGTCGTCGTCCCAGTCGAAGGTCTCGCCCTCCGGGGTGGGCAGCGACTTCCAGGTCTCGTCCCCCTCGAACACCGACGAGTAGCGCTCGCCGAACATCTCGGTCTGCAGGGCCTGGTTGACGACCTGCTGGATCTCCTGGGGAGTCGGCCACAGGTCGCGCAGGTAGACCGGCTGGCCGTCCGCGTCGCTGCCGAGCGGTTCGGTGTCCAGATCGATGTCCATCGTGCCCGCCAGCGCGTAGGCGACGACCAGCGGCGGCGAGGCGAGGTAGTTCATCTTCACGTCCGGGTTGATCCGGCCTTCGAAGTTGCGGTTGCCGGAGAGCACCGACACGACCGCGAGATCGTGGGCCTGGACCGCCTCGCTGACCTCGGGGATCAGCGGGCCGGAGTTGCCGATGCAGGTGGTGCAGCCGTAGCCGACCAGGTTGAACCCGAGCTTGTCGAGGTACGGCGTCAGCCCGGCACGGTCGAAGTAGTCCATCACCACCTTGGATCCCGGGGCGAGGGTGGTCTTGACCCACGGCTTGCGCTCCAGCCCCCGGTCCACGGCGTGCTTGGCCACCAGTGCTGCCCCGACCATCACCGACGGGTTGGAGGTGTTGGTGCAGGAGGTGATCGCCGCGATGGTCACTGCACCGTGGTCGAGGTCGAACGAGGTGCCGTCGGCGAGGGTGACCTCGGTGGGCAGGCTCGGCCGGCTCGCCGGTTCCTGCGTCGGCTGGCCGTCCGGGGCCGGCGCGCCGTCGTCGGGCGCCGGCCCGCCGGGGCTGACGGGATCACTGGCCGGAAACGTGCCCTTGAGCCCGTTGTCCAGCCCGTCGTACTCCACGTCGTCGGTGTAGTGCTTGAGCGCCTCCCGGAAGGCGTCCTTGGCCTTGGACAGATCGACCCGGTCCTGCGGGCGCGTCGGCCCCGCCAGCGACGGCACGACGGTGGACAGGTCGAGGCTGAGCGTCTCGGAGTAGTCGGCCTCGTGCGTCGGGTCGTGCCACAGGCCCTGTTCCTTGGAGTAGGCCTCGACCAGGGCGATCTGCTCCTCGGAGCGGCCGGTGAACCGCAGGTAGGTCAGCGTCTCGTCGTCGATCGGGAAGATCGCGGCCGTGGAGCCGTACTCCGGGGACATGTTGCCGATCGTGGCCCGGTTGGCCAGCGGGATGGCGGCCACCCCGGGGCCGTAGAACTCGACGAACTTGCCCACCACGCCGTGCTCACGGAGCATCTGGGTGATGGTCAGCACCAGGTCGGTGGCGGTGGCGCCGTCGGGCAGCTCACCGTCCAGCCGGAAGCCGACCACCCGCGGGACGAGCATGGAGACCGGCTGTCCGAGCATCGCCGCCTCGGCCTCGATGCCGCCGACACCCCAGCCGAGCACCCCGAGGCCGTTGACCATCGTGGTGTGGGAGTCGGTGCCGACCAGGGTGTCGGGGAAGGCCTGCCGCTGGCCCTGCGGACCGACGCCGTCGAACACCACGCGGGCGAGGTACTCGATGTTGACCTGGTGGACGATGCCGGTGCCCGGTGGCACCACCTTGAAGTCGTCGAATGCGGACTGGCCCCAACGCAGGAACTGATAGCGCTCGCGGTTGCGCTCGAACTCCAGCTCGATGTTGCGCTGCAGCGCGTCGGCGACCCCGAACACGTCGGCCACGACCGAGTGGTCGATCACCAGCTCGGCCGGCACCAGCGGATTGATGCGCGTCGGGTCCCCACCGAGGTCGGCCATCGCCTCGCGCATCGCCGCGAGGTCGACCACGGCCGGCACGCCGGTGAAGTCCTGAAGCACCACGCGCGCCGGCGCGTAGGCGATCTCGTCGGATGGGTCGGCGGCCGCGTCCCACTCGGCGAGGGCGCGCACGTCGTCGGCGGTCACCGACTGCCCGTCCTCGTGACGCAGCAGGTTCTCGAGCAGCACCTTGAGGCTGAACGGCAGGCGGCCGCTGCCGGGCACGGCATCGAGCCGGTAGATCTCGTAGCTGTGGTCACCGACGCTGAGATCGGCGCGGGAGGAGAAGCTGTCCATCAGCGGGGCTCCGGGGGACGACGCGGGCGGTGGACGTCTCCTGCCAACCTAGCGGACGTCGATCCGCCCACCCGAGGCAGCAGAAGACTGATATCTGTGTATCATAACAACTACAGTTATGCATAGACGACACTGCGACGGCCCGTCACCGGCCCCGAGGCGAGCGCCCGATGTCCGATTCGATGCCTGCCCCCGATCCGCCGGGTGCCCCCCGCGTGGTCGTGGTCGGTGATGTGGTCGCCGGTCGCCGGTTCGTCGACGACCGGCGCCTGCACGCCGGGATCGCCGCAGCCCTCGACAGCGTCAACGCCGAGGTGGCGGCCGTCGAGCCGTTGACACGGTCACTGCGCGACGAGTTCCACGGGGTCTACCGCGACATCGCGACGGCGGCGGCCGCCGTGTTGCGCCTGCGCCTGGCAACCGACGATCTGGTGCTGCCGACCGCAGACGGGGTGGACGAGCCGGTGGAGCTGCGACTCGGGCTCGGCATCGGCACCGCCTACGTACGCGCCGGCACCCCGAGCGGCAGTGCCTGGTACCACGCCCGCGACGCACGCGACGACGCCGAGGAGCTGCCCCACCGACGCACGTGGCCAGCCTCGCTGCGCAGCCGCTGCCGGTCGGACGACCTGGGATCAGCCGGCATCGTCAACGCCTACCTGCTGCTCCAGGACCAGCTCCTGGCCCGACTGGACGCCCGGGACCGCCGCGCCCTACTCGGGCTGCTGGACGGCGAACGACAGGTCGACGTCGCCGCGGAGCTCGGGGTGACCCAGCCGGCGATCGCCCGGCGACTGCGCGACCGCGGAGCCCTCGCGATCCACCGCGCGCTGCTCGAGCTGCATGCGTGCACAGTGGATCCCGCTCGCGTCGTAGGCTGAACGGCACGCCGTCAGCGCACCGATCACCGAAAGGCACGTCATGCCGGCCCTCACGCTCGTCCGCCACGGACAGTCGCTGTGGAACCTCGAGAACCGCTTCACCGGCTGGGTGGATGTGCCCCTGACAGAGCAGGGCGAGGCCGAGGCGCGTGCCGCCGGGAAGCTGCTCGTCGGCCACCGCTATGACGTCGCCTACACCTCGGCGCTCATCCGCGCACAGGAGACGCTGAGGTTGATCATGGAGACCGCCGGCTTCACCGATCTGCCCGTCATCCGCGATCAGGCGCTCAACGAGCGCGACTACGGCGACCTCGCCGGTCTGAACAAGGCGGACACCGCCGCGCGCTACGGCGAGGCACAGGTCCACGAATGGCGACGCTCCTACGCGACGCGGCCACCGAACGGCGAGGCACTGAAGAACACCGCCGAGCGCACCCTGCCGTTCTTCGAGCGCGCGATCCTCGGGGACATCCGGCAGGGAAAGGACGTGCTCGTCGTCGCCCACGGCAACTCCAACCGCTCGATCGTGATGCAGCTCGACGAGCTCGACGAGGACGGCGTGGTGTCGCTGGAGCTGGCCACCGGGGTGCCGCTGGTCTACGACCTCGCCGAGGACGGCACGGTGCGCAGCAAGCAGATCCTCGAGTGAGCTGGCGGCTCCGACCGTGAGCACCGGCTGGTGATCGGCCCGTCGGTACGCTCCGCAGCACGAGCCGTCGAGGAGTCGATCGTGGCGCTGGATGCCGCCAAGCCCGGGACCGGTTGGGGGGTCCTGCACCTGCTGCTGAAGGTCGACCACGCCGCCGTGCCGGACCTGCCCGACGCGGCCGCAAAGGACGTGGTCGCAACCCTGGAGCGGTGGCAGGACCGGCTGCAGCTGCACGTCTTCAGCGGTCTCGGGCACAAGGCCGACGTCATGCTGATGGCGATCGCCGAGGATCTCACTGAGCTCCGCGCCCTGCAGACCGACGTCGCCGCGACGGCAGCGGCACCGGCGCTGTCGCTCGACTGGTCGTACCTGTCGCTGACCGAGGGCAGCGAGTACACCACCACGCCGGAGCGCTACCGCCAGGAGATGGCCGACAAGGGCCTGGAGCCCGACGAGCTCGAGCGCCGCGTCGAGCAGTACGCCGAGCGCATGGCCGCCTACCAGGAATCGAAGCTCCACCCGCAGATGCCCGACTGGCAGCTGCTGTGCTTCTACCCCATGTCGCACCGCCGGGACCGCGAGGACAACTGGTACGCCCTCGACTACGAGGAGCGCAAGCGGCTCATGGCCGAGCACGGCAGGAGCGGCCGCGCCTACACCGGCCGGGTCCTGCAGCTGGTGTCGGCCTCCACCGGGCTCGACGACTGGGAGTACGCCGTCAGCCTGTTCGCCCACGACCTGGCCGACGTCAAGTCCATCGTCTACAACCTGCGCTTCGACGAGGCCTCGACCCGCTACGCGGATTTCGGTCAGTTCGTCATCGGGATCCGACGGACTCCGGCCGACCTGGTCACCGAGATCGGGCTCGACCGCTCGCGGTGATCCGGCCATCCGGCGCGACGGCAGCCGCACCGCCCGATCTCGGGGCGACGGTGCGTTCGGTGCTCGGCCAGCTGCGGGCACACCACCCGCGCGATGTCCCCGAGGCACGGTCGCTCGCGCGCACCATCCGGCTGGTGCAGTGGCTGCCCGCACCGCTCGACCCGCACGCCGATCCAACCCACGTCACGGGTTCGGCCATCGTGCTCGACGAGCGCTCGCGCGTACTGCTCCACCGCCACAAGCGACTCGGGCGGTGGCTGCAGCCCGGCGGGCACCTCGACGCCGGTGAGGTCCCGTGGCAGGCGGCCGTACGCGAGACACGCGAGGAGACGGGGGTGGTCGCCGACCATCCACCGACCGGGCCCCGACTGGTCCACGTGGACGTACACGAGGGTCCGCGTGGCCACGTCCATCTCGATCTGCGCTACCTGCTCACGGCTGCCGGGGGCGCCGACCTGGTCCCGGACGAGGGCGAGTCGCCGGACGTCGCCTGGTGGTCGGCCGAGGAGGCGGCCAACGACACGGACCGATCCATGGCCGCCGCCGTCGCCGCCGCCCTGGCGGTCGTCGAGGACCGTCCACTGCTCACCACACGGCCAGGTGGTCCTCCGCCACGCCGGTGAGCTGGACCTCACGCGCCACACCGTCCGGCGCGCGCAGCCGACCGTGCCAGCGACCGAGCGGCTGGGTGTAGTCGCTGCGCAGCAGCCCCAGGTGCTCGTGTCGGGCCCGCACGCCGACCGGCGTCAGCGTCAGCTGTGTGCCCGGACCGACGAGCTGCCACGCCCCGGCCGCGTCGGCCCCGGTCGGTGCGAGCCGGTCCACCTCGAGCCGGTGTGGCCGCCCGTCCCACCACACGACGTCCTCGCCCGGTCCGACACCGTTCATCCCGGTCGAGACGTTCAGGCCGACCTGCACGCCGTCCTGCGAGCGGCCCGCTCCCGCGGCCCAGCGCCAGCGGGTGCGACGGTCCTGCCGCCCACTGGTCCAGTCGCGCCAGCCGCCGATGCCGCGGAGCACCTCGGGCGCGCCGTCACCGACCGTGAGCGAGAGGTCGGCCAACGAGCCGGCCGCCTTCTCGGTGACGTTCCAGCCGCCGTCCGGGGTCGGGGTGGCCAGCACCACGGGGACCACATCCGCACGCGTGGCGATGCGCCCGACCAGGCGTCCGGCGTCCGTCGGCACGTCCACCTCGAGCCCACCCCGGCCGTCGAGGTGGAGTCGACCGCGCCGACCAACGGCGCGTGCCCCGGCGGCCGGCACCGCACCGACGCCGGCGGTGCGTGAGCTGCGCGCCCGCGCGCTCCACGTCACCGTCCGCCCGTCGACGGCCGCGAACGCGAAGGCGACCACCACCGGTCCGAGCGCGGCGACCGCCGCGCCGAGCACGGTGTCACCGTCGCCTGCGGCCGCGTACGCCCAGCGACGCGCCCGTCCCCTCCTCGGCCCGACGGCCAGGGGATCGTCCGACAGGCAGCCGACGAACCGTCCGAACCGCAGCCCGCCGTCCGAGGTCCGCAGGCGTGCGACGGGCACACCCGCCGGACCACGCCACTGCTCACCGTGCTCCACGTCGGCACCTCCCGGGAGGCTCAGAACAGTCGGGGCTCCAGGTCGTCCTCTCCGCGCAGCTCGGTCAGGTCGACCTCCACCCAGCCGATACCACGAGACTCGGCCAGGACGCGGGCCTGGGGTTTGATGGTGGTGGCGGCCAGGACGCCCCGCACCGGGGCGAGCAACGGGTCGCGCTGCATCCGCTCGAGGTAGCGGGCCAGCTGCTCGACGCCGTCGATCTCGCCGACACGCTTGATCTCGACAGCGACCGCGCCGCCGTCGGAATCGCGGCACAGCAGGTCCACGGGCCCGAGGTCGGTGCGGAACTCTCGCTGCACGCACACCAGGCCGTCCTCGAGGTGTGTGGGGTGGTCGGCGAGCAGCTCCTGGAGCTCGCGCTCGACCCCGTCGAGGGTGAGGCCGCGGTCGGTGTCCAGCGCGAAGCTCAGGTCCTCGAGCACCTCGTCGAACTCGATCGTGAGGCGTTCGCCCTTGGGGTTGCTCACCACCCACCGCTCCCCCTCGTCGGTGATGGTGTTGGGGGCGTTCATCCAGTTCAGGGGCTTGTAGGCGCCGATGTCGGCGTGGATCGCCACGCACCCGTCGGCCTTGACCATGATCAGCCGCACCGCCGACGACAACGTCGACGACAGGCGACCGTCGTAGGTCGCGGAGCAGCGGGCGACGAGCAGGCGCATCGCCGTGACGGTAGCAACGGCGGGCACACCGCCGGGACCGGCCACCGGCGCGGCGCCGGGCACACGGCCTGCCGATGCGAGCCGGCCGCTCGCCGTGCCGACCAAGGCAGGTGCGCGACGCGGCTCGGGTACGCTGCACGACCGAGCGCGGCCGGCCACACCCGCCCGCCGCCGTCTGTTCCGCGCCCCGCCCGTCTGGTCGCAGTCGTCGTGCGATGAGTGGCGGCGGCGTACGTCGTGGAGGTCTCCGTGGTGCTGCAGGTCGGCCTGGTCGGCTTGCCGAACGTCGGCAAGTCGACGCTGTTCAACGCTGTCTCCCAGGCAGGTGCTGACGCGGCCAACTTCCCTTTCTGCACCATCGACCCCAACGTCGGGGTGGTGGCGGTCCCCGATGCGCGCCTGGACCGTCTCGGCGAGCTCGCGCGCAGTGCCAAGGTCGTGCCGACCGCGATCGAGTTCGTCGACATCGCCGGGCTCGTCGCCGGTGCGGCCGAGGGCGAGGGGCTCGGCAACCAGTTCCTGGCCCACATCCGTGAGGTCGATGCAATCTGTCACGTCGTGCGCTGCTTCGAGGATGACGACGTCGTGCACGTCGCCGGTGACGTCGACCCGGCCCGCGACATCGAGGTGGTCTCGACCGAGCTCATCCTCAAGGACCTCGACACGGCGGAGAAGCGCCTGGAGCGGGCCGCCCGCGCCGCCAAGGGCGGTGACGCGGCCGCGGTGCGGCTGCGTGACCAGCTCGAGGCGCTACGCGACCACCTCGCTGCGGGAGAGCCCGCACGGACGTTCACCGGCGAGCTCGATCCGGCCCTGGCCCGTGAGCTTGCGCTGCTGACGTTCAAGCCGGTCCTCTACGCGGCCAACGTGGCCGAGAGCGACCTGCCCGAGGGCAACGCCCACGTCGGACGTGTGCGCTGCATCGCCGCCGGTGAGGACGCCGAGGTGGTGGTGATCTCCGCCCAGGTCGAGGCGGAGCTGGCCGAGCTCGACGGTGAGGAGCGTCGGGAGTATCTGGCCTCGCTGGGACTGACCCGGTCCGGACTCGAACGGCTGATCGAACGCGCCTACGAACTGCTCGGGCTGCTGACCTTCTTCACCGCGGGCCCGAAGGAGGCGCGCGCGTGGACGGTGCCCTCGGGCTCGACGGCCCCGCGTGCGGCCCGCGAGATCCACTCCGACTTCGAGCGTGGTTTCATCAAGGCCGAGGTGATCGCCTTTGACGACTACGACAAACTGGGATCGGAGGCGGCCGCACGCGACGCCGGCAGGCTGCGCATCGAAGGCAAGGACTACCGCGTCGCCGACGGTGACGTGATCCACTTCCGGTTCAACGTCTGAGCTGATCGCGCGCGACCGCCGGCCCCCACCCCATCCATCCATACATCCATCCGTCCATCCGTCCGCGAGCAGGAGGTACCCGCCGATGCCCCGCACCGAACCGATCACCCGGCTCGAGGTCGCTGCCTGCCCGACGCACCGGATGGACGTCAAGCACTACGCCGACTACCCGGTCGGCTGTGCCTGCCTGTCACCCGAGCGCCGCGACGGCCTGGCCAAGCGGCTCGACGCGGCCCGCGCGGAGGGCAATCCGCTCGCCGAGATGGCCGAGTGACACCGCGACGCGCGCCGAGAGGCGCGAGGCGTACCCTCGCGAGCCCGACGGCCCGCACCACCCGCAGCTGTCAGCGCACCGTCGAGGCGTACCGTGGCTAGCAACGGACCGGGCAAGGGGCTCGGCGGCCGTGTGCGCCGCGGCAGTCAGCTCGCGCGCTCCGGCGTGCGGGGCGCCTCGGGCTTCGCCACCTCCCGCGCACGCCGCATCACCGGCGGGGAGGACCACGGCCGGGCGCACGAGCTGTGGGCCGCGGACCTCGCCGACGTCCTCGGCGAGATGAAGGGCGCGGCGATGAAGCTCGGGCAACTGCTCAGCTTCGTGGACCTCGATCTGCCCCCCGAGGTCCGCTCCATCTACCACGATGCGCTCAGCCAGCTGCGCGACGCGGCTCCGGCCTTCGACCCGGACGCGATCTACCAGGTGCTCGAGCAGGAGTACGGCGCACCGCCGGAGGCCGTGTTCGCCTCGTTCGACCCGGAGCCGATCGCCGCCGCGTCGATCGGCCAGGTCCACGCGGCCAAGCTCGACGACGGGCGCGAGGTGGTCGTCAAGGTCCAGTACCCCGGGGTGGCAGAGGCGGTGCGGGCCGATCTTCGCAATGCGACGTCGTTTGCGCCCCTGGCCCGGTTCATCTCACCGAACCAGGAGATCGAGCCGCTGCTCGACGAACTGCGCGAACGCGTCGACGACGAGCTCGACTACGAGCGCGAGGCGTCCTACCAGCGTGCGTTCGCCACCCGCTACGAGGACCATCCCTTCATCCGGGTGCCGGACATCGTCGGCGATCTGTGCCGCGAGCGGGTCCTGGTCACCGAGCACATCCACGGCACGCGCTTCAGCGAGTTCACCGACCAGGCCACGCAGTCCGATCGCCAGCGGGTGGCCGAGATCATCTTCCGCTATGCGTTCGGATCGATCGGGCGCTTCCGGCTGTTCAACGGCGACCCCCATCCTGGCAACTACCTCATCGAGCCCGAGGGCAGCGCTGCCGACGGTGGCGTGCGCGTGGCGTTCCTCGACTACGGGTCGGTCAAGATGTTCACCCGTGAGCGCTATGCCTCCATGCGGGCGGTCGAACACGCCATGGCGAGCGCAGACCGCGGCTCGGCGGTGGCAGCCTTGCGCGAGGCGGGCTTCGTGCCCCCGAACGCCGCCCTCGACGAGGACCTGGTCTACGAGTGGTTCCTGCTCTACACCCAGCCGGTCGTCGCAGCGCAGCCGTTCACGTTCACGCCCGACTTCGCCGCCGAGGTCATCCGCTCGACGACGGATCCACGCAGTCCGTACAGCGACGTGCTTCGCCAGCTCAACCTGCCGTCGGACTACCTGCTGCTCAACCGGATCCAGTGGGGGCTGAATTCCGTGCTCGGCCGGCTGCACGCGCGCAACGACTGGCGGGCGATCCGCGACGAGTACATCGATCCCGACGCGGTCCCGGCGACCGAGCTCGGCGAGCTCGACGCCGACTGGTGGCAGACGCGCACACCCCGCGTCGACCCGCCGGCATAGGCCCTCTCACCGCCCGGTGGCGGGCAGGTGCGGCCCACCCCGGACGAGGTGTGCCCACAGGGACGTCACGAACCCGCGTAGATCTCGTCGATGACGTGGCTGTACTTCTCGGCCACCACGTGCCGCTTGACCGACATCTTCTGGCTGAGCTCGACGCCGACGACGAAGTCGTCGGGCAGGATCCGAAACGCCCGGATCGACTCCGCCCGGGACACGGCCGCGTTGGCGTCGTCGATCGCCTTCTGGATCTCCGCCTGGAGGTCCTCGTCGTCGACGAGGTCGGCGACGTCCTTGCCCTCCTTGCCGTGGTCCTCGGCCCACTTGGGAAACGCCTCCTGGTCGATGGTGACCAGGGCGGCGATGAACGGCTGGTTGTCGCCGACGACCATCGTCTGGCTGACCAGCGGGTGCGCACGGATCCGGTCCTCGAGGATGGTCGGGGCGACGTTCTTGCCGGCTGCGGTGACGATCAGTTCCTTCTTGCGGCCGGTGATGCTGAGGAACCCCTCCCCGTCGAGCTGCCCGAGGTCACCGGTCCGGAACCATCCGTCGTCGGTGAGCACCTCGGCGGTCGCCTCGGGGTTGTTGTGGTAGCCCTGGAAGATGTGGCCCCCGGCGAGCAGCACCTCGCCGTCGTCGGCGATCCGGGCCGACGCGCCCGGCACGGGCTTGCCGACCGTGCCGATCCGATTGGCGGAGGGGCGGCCGATGCAGGCTCCGGCGGTGGTCTCGGTCAGCCCGTAGCCCTCGAGCACCATCACCCCGATGCCGTTGAAGAAGTGGCCGAGGCGCTCGCCGAGTGCCGCGCCGCCGGACACCGCGTGACGGACATGGCCACCCATCGCAGCACGCAGCTTGCCGTAGACCAGCTTGTCGAACACGGTGTGGAGCAGCTTGGTCCCGAGTGCGACCTTGCCGGCCTCCTGCTGACGCGAGTAGTCCTCGGCCACCCTGGCGGCCTTGTCGAAGATCGCTCCCTTGCCGTCGTCGTAGGCCTTCTGCTGGGCGCCGTTGAACACCTTCTCGAACACCCGCGGCACGGCCAGCAGGAAGTCGGGCTTGAAGATGCCGAGCTCCTCGAGGAGCTGCGGGATGCCGGTGGAGAAGCCGAGGACGACGCCCGAACGCACGCAGGTGGTCTGGATCACGCGTGCGAAGATGTGCGCCAGCGGCAGGAACAGCAGCGTGCGCTTGCCCTCGGTGAAGAACTCCTTGGACGCCTCGCGGACCTGTTCGGCGTCCCACACGAAGTTGTAGTGGCTGATGACACAGCCCTTGGGCCTGCCCGTGGTCCCGGAGGTGTAGACGATGGTGGCGACATCGTTGCCGTCGACCGAACGGGCGCGGGACTCGAGGTCCTGCTCGCTGACCGACGCGCCCTGCTGCTTGAGGTGCTCGAGGGCGCCGTCCTCGATGACGAGCACGTGCTCACAGCCGGTGAGCCGGTCCGCGACCTCGTCGTAGACCGACTTGAGCTCGGCGTTCTCCGTGATGAGCGCACGGACCCCGGCGTCGCTGACGATCCACTCGATCTGCTCCGAGGAGGAGGTCTCGTAGATCGGGACCGTGACGGCACCGGCGGTCCAGATGGCGAAGTCGAGCACCGTCCACTCCGGGCGGGTGCCCGAGTGCACGGCGACCTTGTCACCCTTGGCGATGCCGACGGCCATCAGGCCCTTGGCAACGGCGCGGACCTCGTCCACGAACTGACGCAGGGACCACTGGACGAACTCGTCGCCGACACGGTGGGCGAGCGCCGGCCGGTCGGGGTGGGCCGCGACCGCGTCCCAGAGCGCGTCGGTCAGGTTCTCCTCGATCGAAACCGGCACCTCGCCGGGGCTCGTGTACTCCTGCATCGGGGTACTCCCTTGGTCGATGGGCGCCGCCGGTCTGAGGACCAGAGGTGTCGCTCACCGCAGCCTACCAATCCCCCTGAAGCGGCACCGCGCTGCCCGCGGACCAGCGTCGCGTTCGTCGCCGGCCGGTGCACGCCTACGCTGCGGTGTTGCCCATGCTCCCGGCTGATCCCCGGCACGTCCACTCGAGGCTCCATGACCAGTGCGACCCCGCGCGAGAACCTCACCCGCGAAGAAGCCCTGGAACGTGCGCGACGGCTGCAGGTCGACCGAACGCGGGTCGAGCTCGACCTCACCCGCGGTCGGGAGTACTTCGGCTCGGTCAGCGAACTGACCTTCCGTGTCGAGCAGCCCGGCGACACCTTCGTCGACTGCACCGCAGTGCAGCTGCATGCGATCGAGCTCGACGGCCGGGCGCTGGACCCAGGGGCGGCCGAACCGACCCGGATTCGGCTCCCGCATCTCGAGCCTGGCGACCACCACCTACGGGTCGCCGCGACCATGGCCTACCAGCACGAAGGAAACGGACTGCACCGGTTCGTCGACCCGGTGGACGACCTGGTCTACCTGCACAGCCAGTTCGAGCCGTTCGACGCCCACCTGGTCTACGCCTGCTTCGACCAGCCCGACCTCAAGACGGTCTTCGAGCTGTCGGTCGAGGCCCCGCAGGACTGGGTGGTCGTCTCCAACGCCGCCGTCCGCTCCAGACCCGCCGAGGGTGCCGCGGGCCGGTGGGAGTTCGCCCCGTCGGCGCGGATCAGCACCTACGTCACTGCGGTGGTCGCCGGTGCGTACCTGAGCTACACCGACCGCTACGACCGCGCCGACGGCAGCGGGATCGACCTCGGCTTCCACGTGCGTCGCTCGCTCGCCGACTACCTGGATCTCGACGAGCTGGTGGAGACCACTCGACAGAGCTTCGCGGCATTCGAGCACCACTTCGACCAGCACTACCCGTTCGGGGAGCGCTACGACCAGCTGTTCGTGCCGGAGTTCTCCGCCGGCGCCATGGAGAACCCGGGCTGCGTGACCTTCTCCGAGATGTACGTCTTCCGCTCCAAGGTCACCGACGCGATCCGCGAACGCCGGGCGGAGACGCTCATCCACGAGATGGCGCACATGTGGTTCGGCGATCTCGTCACGATGCAGTGGTGGGACGACCTCTGGCTCAACGAGTCGTTCGCGACGTTCATGGCGGTGTTCGTGCAGTCCACGGCCACCCGTTGGACCGACGCGTGGGTGACCTTCCTCGATGCGGAGAAGGCCTGGGCCAAGTACCAGGACCAGCTGCCCTCCACCCACCCGGTCGCCGACCGGATGCCGGACGTGGAGAGCGTCCATCAGAACTTCGACGGGATCACCTACGCCAAGGGAGCCTCGGTGCTCCGCCAGCTGGTGGCCTGGGTCGGCCAGGATGCGTTCCTCGCGGGGTGTCGGGACTACTTCGCCCGCCATGCCTGGGGCAACACCACGCTCGGGGACTTCCTCGCGGCGCTGGAGCGGGCCAGCGGACGCGAGCTGACCGGCTGGCGTGACGAGTGGCTGCTGACCACCGGCGTCAACCAGCTGCGCGCCGAACCCGAGATCGACCATGACGGCACCTACCGCACGCTCGACATCGTCCAATCGTCGCCGACGCCGGCGTGGGCACAGCTGCCGGGGGTCGGTCCCGGCCCCATGCCGCTGCGCCGCCATCGGGTGGCCGTCGGCTGCTACCGGCGCACTGCGCACGGACTGGTGCGCGACCAACGTGTCGAGCTCGATGTCACCGGCGAGCGCACGCCCGTCGAGCAGCTGCACGGCGTCCCGGCCGCCGACGTCCTGCTGGTCAACGACGACGACCTGACCTACGCCAAACTCGCCCTCGATCCGGACAGTGCGGCCACGGTCACCGACGAGCTATCCACCGTCGTCGATCCCCTGGCACGTGCCCAGCTGTGGTCGGCCACCTGGGACATGGTGCGTGACGCCGAGCTCCCCGCCCGCCGGTTCGTCGAGCTGGTCGTGCGAAACACCACCGCGGAGACCGAGATCGGTGTGCTCCAGCGGTTGCTCCAGCGTGCCGTCGCCGCAGCCGAACGCTACGGCGACCCGGACGCTGCGCCGACACGGTTGGCGCAGCTGGCTCGGACCGCGCGTCGCGAGCTCGAGCGTGCCTCCCCCGGCGGCGACCACCAGCTGGCCTGGGTCCGGCACTGGGCGGTCGTCGCCCGCGCCGACGAGCAGCAGCACCGTGACCTGCGGCGGCTGCTCCACGGCGAGCTCGAGCTGCCCGGCCTCGAGTTGGACACCGACCTGCGCTGGCACCTGGTGATCCAGCTCGCGCGAGCCGGCACGCTCGACGATCAGGCGATCGACACCGAGCTCGAGCGGGACCGGACCGACCTCGGCGAGCGGCAGGCCGCCACGGCACGTGCCTCCCGGCCGGACCCCGACGCGAAGCAGGCCGCCTGGAACCGGCTGCTGACCGACACCGACCTGTCCCACACGCTCTCGCGCCAGCTCTGGACCGGGTTCGCGCAGCTCGATCAGCGCGACGTGCTCACGGCGTACACCGACCGATACCTCGACGTGCTCGACGACGTCTGGCAGGAGCGCTCCCTGGACTGGGCCATCTCGTTCTCCACGGCGATGTTCCCCCACTGGGACGCCGGCCCGGCACTGCTGGACCGGGTCGACGCCAAACTCGCTGACCAGTCGCTCGCCCGCCCGCTGCGCCGTGTCCTGCTCGAGCAACGCGACACCCTGGTCCGCACGCTCGCAGCCCGATCGCTGGATGCCGGCGCCGACCAACGCACCGGCGTCAGCTAGCGTCATGCGTCGAAGCTGCCGACCCTGACCGGAAGCCACCGCGATGTCTCTCCGCCGACATGCCGTCGCCACCGCCACCGCCGTGCTGCTCACGGCCTGCTTCCACGGCGCACCTCAAGACGCCACGCTGGGCGACGGGCTCGCCGACGCCGCCGCCGAGGCGGGCGACGGTGGCGCGATCACCCTGGCGGACCACACCGAGGTCGACGCGGTCGAGGTCGTGGTCGTCCCCGCCGGGACCGACGCCGAGGTGACCGCCGACGCGCTCGGACTGCGTCCGCCGCGCCAGGCGGTCGCGCCCGTCGCGGAAGGGGAGGCGGCGCTGGTCGCCTTCCGCACGGCCGACGACGGTCTGGTCTGGTCCACCATCGACGCCGGGCAGCTCGAGATCCAGCTCGACGGCTCCTACGGCGCCGATCAGACGGTGATCGTCACCGAGACCGCAGACGGGTTCGTCCTCTCCGAGGAGCAGTAGCGGCCGCGCCCGGCGGCTCAGCCACGGTCGGTCGCGACCACCTCGCCGCCGGTGGCGGCCACGGTCCAGGTGGGACCCAGATCGACCTGCGTCGCCACGTCGACCGGCTCCAGGTCGGGTGCCGCGATCAGCGCCGCGAGCAGGCGGCCCTTCGCGACCTTGACCCGGGCGGCCGGCGCCACCCGCCCGTCCGGGCGGACGAAGCGCAGCGCCACGACGTCCCGGTGCTCTCGCACGTCCGGCGGCCAGATCACCGCGTGCTCGCCCGGCAGCAGGTCCCAGACCCGCACTCCGTCGGTGAGCCGCGCGAGGTGATCGGCCAACTGCTCGCGCCAGAACCGTCCGAGCCCGCCGAGCGGTGGCAGGCTCGCCGCGATCTCCAGGCGGTAGTCCGGCACCGGTGCCTCCAGTGCTGCCAGGCCGAGCAGCGCCGACACGATGCGCACGTCGACGCCGATGCTCGCCGGGTCGCGGTCGGCCAGACCCGCATGGGCGTGGACCACGCCCGCGTAACGCTGGTGTGCCGGCATGGTGGGTGCGGAGCCGAGGCGCGCGAGCAACGGCCGCTGGGCGTCTGCCCGGTCGGGCTTGACCCCGGTCAGACGGGCGATCGAACGGTCGTCGAGCTCGTCCGCGGCGTCGACGGCCGCGCGTAGGACCTGGAGACGCGCAGCGGCCAGGTCCGGGTCACTGCTGAGCTGCTCGCCGTAGGGGGCGCCGTCACCGCCCTCGACCTTGGCCTTCGACGGTGGCAGCAGCACGACCGGACGCGTCATGCGTCCTCCGCCGTCGCTGCGTCGGCGTGCACACGGGGCGCCAGGGTCAGCCAGAGAGCCAGGGCGACGGCCGCGCCGAACACGACCACACCGAGCGGGATGTGCAGCGAGGACGCCAGGTCGAGCTCACCGCGCCGCCCGGCGTAGCCGAGCCCGGTCTGGCCCACCAGGCCCAGGACGATCAGGACACCGAGGACCGAGCCCGTGCTCAGGCGCTGTCGCACCAGCAGCACGGCCGCCAGCACCACCGACAGTGTCAACACCCCGTGCCCGACGCCGCCGTGCAGCACCAGCAGGTCCGGGGTGACAAACCACCCCTGTCCGGCCAGCGCGGCCTGGACGAGGATGCCGACGGGTATCAGCCACGCCAGTGCCAGGACCAGCCGGCCGGCGATGGAACGCTCTTGCCTGGGCACCACGACACCTCTCAACAGCGGTCGAGCGGCGCGTGACGGTACCTGCTGGCATCGGGCTCACGGCACCGACACCGCCCGTGGTACCGGGGTCGGCCCGTCCGGGGCACACCGCGGCCAGGGCGTACGCACCGGCACGGTCAGGCGTGCAGCACGGCTTCCAGGTCGACCTCGTCGACGGCGTCGAAACGGTGATGGGCGTGGCCGACCCGCTCGGCTGGTCCGATGCCGACGGCCGTCATGCCCGCAGCCAGTGCCGCATCGACGCCTGAGGCCGCATCCTCGACGACCACACACTCCGACGGGGCGACGTCGAGCAGCTGCGCGGCCGCGAGGAACAGATCCGGTGCGGGCTTGGCGTCGTCGACCGTGTGACCGTCGGCGATCGCATCGAACCTGCCGGTCAGTTCGAGCTTGTCGAGCACCATGCGGGCGTTCTTCGACGACGATCCGATGGCCACCTTCAGCCCTCGACGCCGGACGTCGTCGACCAGGTCGACCGCACCCGGCAGCGCGTCCTGCGGTGACATGGTCTCGAGCGACGCCACGTAGTAGCTGTTCTTGGCCTGCATCATCCGCTCGAGCTCATCCTCGTCGACGGCAGCGTCACCGAGCAGGGCCAGCAGGGACTCACGGCGCGAGCGTCCCCGCAGCGCCTCGTTGGTGGCCCGGTCGAAGGCGAGCCCCTCCTCGTCGGCCAGCCGCTGCCAGCCGAGATAGTGGAACTCGGCCGTGTCGGTGATCACCCCGTCGAGGTCGAAGATGACGGCCCGGTACGCCGGCCGGCCCACGTCCTGTTGGTGCTCCGGCACTACTCGATCGACCGGCTGATGCGCTCGGCCGCGATCTCCGCGCAGGTCGGACACATCGGATAGCGCGAGGGGTCACCGTCGGGCTTCCAGCGCTTGCCGCACAGTGCGGTGACCGCGGCGCCCTTCCTGCGTGCCTTGTCCAGCTCGCGCTTGCTCACGTAGTGCGCGAAGCGGTCGTGATCGCCGTCGCCGGTGGTCGGATCGGGGCGGGTGTCCGGCTCGACGACCGGAGCGGTCGCCGGGCTCTTCGTCGGCAGATGCGTCGGTGCAGGCATGCCCAGACCATACCGCCTCGCCGATGTGGACGCTGCCTGCTCGGGGCTGATCACCCCCGGTCCGCTGCCCTGCCACACTCATGCGGTTGACTGCGTGTGGAAGCCTGCGACCAACGGTGACGGAGACCAGCGTGGATCTGCTTCCGACGGCAGCGGACGGAACCCTGCCCGTCGCGGGGATGGTCATGGCCTTCGCCGGCGGCCTGGCGCTGTTCCTGCACGGGATGGAGGGCGTCACCTCCGGGCTCAAGGGGCTCACCGGAGGCTCGCTGTCGCGGCTGCTCGCACGGCTGTCGGGCAACCGCGTCACCGGGGTGGCCACCGGTATCACCGTCACCGCCGTCATCCAGTCGTCGACGGTCACCATGGTGCTGGTGATCGGGTTCCTCTCCGCCGGTCTGCTGACCCTCAGCCAGTCGGTCGGTGTCATCATCGGCGCCAACGTGGGCACCACGATCACCGCGCAGATCATCGCCTTCGACGTCGTCCGCTACTCGCTGGGCATGATCGCCGTCGGCGTCGTGGGGCAGCTCGCCGGACGCCGCGAGGTCGTGCGCCAGGTCGGCCGCGCGATCGCGGGGCTCGGCATCCTCTTCCTCGGGATGGGCGTCATGCAGGAGGCGATGGCGCCGCTGCGCGGCTTCGACCCCTTCCTGTCGTTGATGGCGGCCGATCGCGGGCCGCTTCCCGGCGTGCTCATCGGGGCGGCGGCGACCGCGTTGATCCAGTCCTCGTCGGCGACGCTCGGCATCGTGATCGTGATGGCCAGCCAGGGGCTGGTGCCCCTCGAGACCGGCATCGCCATCGCGTTGGGGGCGTCCATCGGTACGGCCGTCACCACCATGTTGGCCACCATCGGTCGCCCTCCCGTGGCGGTGCGCGGCGGCCTGATCCACGTGCTGTTCAACGGCATCGGCGTCGGCATCGCCCTGCCGCTCATCCCCTGGATCGCGGAGGCCGCCACCGCCATCTCGCCCAGCACCCCCGGCGTCACGGGCGTCGAGGCGATGGCCGAGGACTCGCCGCGGCAGATCGCCAACGCCTACACCATCGCCAAGGCAACGATGCTGCTCGGCTTCCTGCCGTTCACCCGGCAGCTCGCGCGAGTGGTGGAACGACTGATCCCGGTGGGTGAGCACGAGGCCCGGGCGGCTCCCAAGTACCTCGACGAGGACGTCCTCAGCGCTCCAGCCGTCGCACTGGAGCTTGCCCACCGTGAGGTCACCCGCCTGGGGCGCCGATCGTTGGAGCAGGTCGAGCAGGCCGTGCCGATGGTCGTCACCGGCACCACCGGGCAGCTGGTGGAGCTGGCCGAGCGCGACGACGACATCGACGAGCTCCACAACGCGATCATCGCCTACCTGCGCCAGCTCGACGACGCCGAGCTCACCGAGGCACAGGGCCGACAGCTGCTGCAGCTGATGAACGTCGCCCGGTACTACGAGATCGTCGGCGACCTGGTCGAGCGCGAACTGGTCAGGGTGGGGATGCGGCGGCTCGAAGAGGGCGTGCCGATCAGTGATGAGACGCTGTCGGTCCTCACCGCCTTCCACGCCCGGATGACCGAGCTGTACTCGGAGGCGATCGAGGCCTTCGCCGACACCGATCCGGCCCGGGCCCGACGGGTGCTCGACGCCAAGTACGAGGTCGGAGAGCTGCTCGACGAGGCGGCACGCCACCACGCGCTGCGGCTCGGTGCCGAGGCACCTCAGCGCGTGGCGGCGTTCGTGCGGGGCACCGAGATGATCGAGCACCTGCGGCGGATCTACACCTACGCCAAGCGCGTTGCACGCACCGTTCCCGGTGTCCGCGACGAGGACGCGCGCGACGACGAGGACGGCCCACCCCGCAGCGGGTCCCTCAAGCGTCCCGGCGCAGCGGTCGACGGACAGGTCGTGACCGAGGGTGACCAGCCGTCCGACCAAGGTGATCCGGGCGGACCGGGTACCGGCCCAGACGACGGCCCAGACGACGGCCCAGATGACGACCCCGGTGACGACCC
>SKSM01000289.1 GCA_007122985.1 Nitriliruptoraceae bacterium
CGCACGGTGAGCTGCCCGTCCGCGCCGTCGTCCGGCTGGACCGGTGCGACCCGGAAGGTGTGCTGGACCGGAAACGTCGCGGCGTTGGTGAACCCGGCCGGCAGCGTGGCCAGGACCGGCGCGTGGACGCGGTCGTGCTCGGTGCGGTGCACCACCGCGAGCGCCGCGGCGAGGTCCACGGTGTCCGGGTCGGGACGGGCGGCAGCCAGCAGTCCGGGACGATGCTCGGTCAGGTAGGCGGTGGTGGTGTCACCGGCGAGGAACTCCGGCTCCCGCAGCAGCTCGACGAGCAGGTCCCGGTTGGTGGTGACGCCGGCCAGCGAGGTGTGGTCGAGCTCGGCGGCCAGCTGCGAGGCCGCCTCGGCACGGGTCGGTGCGGTCGCGATGACCTTGGCCAGCATCGGGTCGTAGTGGGGGCCGACCACCTCCCCCTCGGCCACACCGGCCTCCCAGCGGATCCCGGGCCGGTGTGCCGGCGCGAACCGGGTGAGCGTGCCCGTGGCCGGCAGGTCGTCGGCGGCGGGATCCTCGGCGTAGAGCCGCACCTCGATCGCGTGCCCGCGGCCGACCACGTCGGACTGGGCGAAGTCCAGCGGCTGCCCGGCCGCGACCAGCAGCTGCCAGCGGACCAGGTCGAGCGGCCGGAGGTCACCGGTGACCGCGTCGCGCAGCCGAACGACGGACTCGGTGACCGGGTGCTCGACCTGCAGGCGGGTGTTGACCTCGAGGAACGAGAAACAGCTGGCGGGCTCGACCTCCTCCCCGGCGCGACGGGCGGCGAGCCGCAGCTCGTCGGCGATGAACTCGACCGTGCCGGCGCTGACGTAGCCGATCGCCCGTGCGGCGGCGACCGCTGCGTCGGTGATCGCCGCACGGACCGCGTCGTCGATCCCGGGTGAGGGCGACTCCTCGACGATCTTCTGGTGACGCCGCTGGATCGAGCACTCGCGCTCCAGCAGGTGGACGATGCCGCCGTGCAGGTCGCCGAGCACCTGCACCTCGACGTGGCGGGGGCGTTGGATCAGGCGCTCGAGGAAGACCCGGTCGTCGCCGAACACGGCGCCGGCCTCGCGGCGGGCGGCGGAGACCGCCTCGAGCGCCGCGTCGCGGTCGTGGACGGCGCGCATGCCCGTGCCGCCGCCCCCGGCAGCGGCCTTGACCAGCACGGGCAGGCCCACCTCGTCGACCGCGGCGAGGACGGTGTCGGCGTCGGCGTCGGTGGGCAGCGCGGCACCGGGGACCACCGGCACGCCCGCCTCGGCCATGCGGCGCTTGGCCTCGAGCTTGTCGCCCATCCCCTCGATCGTGGCGGCGGACGGCCCGATCCAGGTCAGGCCGGCGTCCGTCACGGCCCGGGCGAAGGCGGGCGCCTCCGCCAGGAACCCGAACCCGGGATGGACCGCGTCCGCGCCGGTGCGAGCGGCAGCGTCCAGCAGCAGGTCACTGCGAAGGTAGGTGTCCGCAGGGGTCACCCCCGGCAGGCGCACGGCCGTGTCACAGGCGTCGACGTGGACGGCGTGCGCGTCGGCGTCGGAGTAGACCGCCACGCAGGCGATGCCCATCGCCCGGCAGGTCCGCGCGACCCGCACGGCGATCTCGCCGCGGTTGGCGATCAGCACCCGGCGCGGCAGCGCCCCGCCGGATCCGGCGGGGGTGGGGGCGCGGGTGTCGTCGTTCACGCTCGACCTCACATGCGGAACACGCCGAAGGAGCCCGTCCCCCGGATCTGGTTGGTGTGGACGGCGGACAGGGCCATGCCGAGCACGTGCCGGGTGTCGCGCGGGTCGATGATCCCGTCGTCCCAGCCCTGGCCGGTGGCGAAGAACGCGTTGGACTCGGCCTCGATCTGCTGCTCGACCGCGTCGCGCACGGCCATGTCCTGCTCCTCGTCCCAGGGCTCGCCGCGCTTCTGTGCACCGGCCCTGGCGACCTGCGAGAGCACGCCGGCGAGCTGCTGCGGCCCCATCACCGCGATGTGGTGGTTGGGCCAGGTGAACAGCAGCCGGGGGTCGTAGGCCCGGCCGCACATCCCGTAGTTGCCGGCCCCGTAGGAGGCGCCGGTCATGATCGTGACGTGGGGGACCTCGGAGTTGGTGACCGCGTTGATCAGCTTGGCGCCGTCCTTGATGATGCCGCCGCGCTCGTAGCGGGTCCCGACCATGAACCCGGTGATGTTCTGCAGGAACACCAGCGGGGTGTCACGTCGGTTGGCGAGCTGGATGAACTGCGCGCCCTTCTCCGACTCCTCGCTGAACAGCACCCCGTTGTTGGCCAGGATGCCCACCGGCAAGCCATGGATCGATCCCCAGCCGGTGACCAGGTTCGTGCCGTAGACGCGCTTGAACTCTTCGAACCGCGAGCCGTCGAGCGTGCGTGCGAGGACCTCGCGTGCGTCGAACGGCTCGCGCAGGTCGACCGAGGCGATGCCGAGCAGCTCCTCGGGGTCGTGCCGCGGCGGATCGGCGGGCTCGCTCGGGCCCGGTCCGAGCTTCTGCCAGCGCAGACCGGCGACGATCTGGCGGGTGATGCGGATCGCGTCGTGCTCGTCGCGGGCGAGGTGGTCGCCGAGCCCCGAGACCTTCGCGTGCATCTCCGCCCCGCCGAGCTCCTCCTCCGAGGCCACCTCGCCGGTGGCCATCCGCACCAGCGGCGGCCCGCCGAGGAACACCTTCGAGCGCTGGTCGATCAGCACCGTCTCGTCGCTCATGCCCGGCACGTAGGCCCCTCCGGCGGTCGAGGATCCGAACACCACGCTGATGGTCGGCACCCCCTGCTTCGACAGCGCCGTGAGGTCGTGGAAGGTGCGGCCGCCACGGACGAAGATGTCCTTCTGGCTGCGCAGGTCGGCGCCGGCGGACTCGGTCAGGTTGATCACCGGCAGCCGGTTCTCCCGTGCGACCTGCAGCCCGCGCAGCGCCTTGGTCACGCTGAACGGGTTGGACGCACCACCCTTGACCGTCGGATCGGCGCCGCTGATCAGACACTCCACCCCGCTGACCACGCCGATGCCCTGCACGACCGAGCCGCCGACGTGGACGTCGGTGTCGAGCCCGATCAGCGCCTGCAGCTCCAGGAACGGGCTGCCCGGGTCGAGCAGCAGCGCGATGCGCTCACGGATCGTGAGCTTGCCGCGGTCACGGTGGCGCGCGAGCTTCTCCGGGCCGCCACCCGCGCGCGCTGTGGCGAGGTGGCGCTCGACCTGCGCGAGGAGCTCGAGGTTGCGCGTCCGGTTGCGCTGGTAGTCCTCGGAGGACGGGTCGAGGCGCGTGTCGAGCACGTCGCGTTCCACCGTGCCACCTCGCCGTCGGGTCTCCCTCGGGTCACCGCCGTACTGCGACGGAACGGAACTCTATGGAACGTTCCTCCCGCGTCCAACGCCACGCGACGTCGAACCGCGGGGAACCGCCGTCAACCCGACCACCGCGGATGGTCCGGGAACCGCTCGCGCAGCGTCGGGTTCGCGCGATCGGCGGCGGAGACGACCGGATCGACGACCGGCCAGTCGACCGCGAGGTCCGGGTCGTCGAAGGCGATCGCGCGCTTGTCCGCCTGCCCGGACCACTCCGCGGTGACGTCGTAGACGTAGTCGACCTCGGTCAGCGCACAGTAGGCGTTGGCCAGCCCCTCGCTGACGAACAGCCGCGCCCGCTCTCCCGGGGGGTCGCCGAGGTGGAACGTCGCCACCTCCCCGAAGGTCGCACTGTCGGGGCGGACGTCGGCGACCGCACAGAACGCTGCGCCCCGCACGACGTCGACGAGCTTGCCCCACGGCTCGGCGTGGAAGCCGCGCAGCACCCCCGGGGCGCTGCGCGCGTGGTTGCCCTGCACGAGGCCGGGGTCGCGTCCGAGCACATCGGACAGCTCGGAGCGCTGGTAGGTCTGGCGGAAGAACCCCCGCTCGTCGCCGTGGACGGGGAAGCGCACGACGTAGAGCCCGTCGATCCCGCACGCCTCGATCACCGTGCATCCCCCTCGTCGGCGAGCTCCCCGGCCGGCCGGTCGGTGCGCAGCTGGAGCGGTCGCCTGTCGGCGGCGAGCGTGCGGATCGGCCACGGGATCGTCAGCCCCGCAGCCTCGACCGCGGTCTTGCAGGCACGCAGCACCATGTCCTCGACGAACGGCAGCACGCTGTGCTGGACGTCCAACCAGAAGCGCACCTCGAAGTCGACGCTCGAGTCGCCCAACTCGACCAGCAGGACCACCGCAGGCGGGTCGTCCAGCACCTCCTCGAGACCGGACACGGCCTCGAGCAGCACCTCGCGCGCCCGCTCATGGTCGTCGCGGTAGTCGATGCCGACCCGCACGGCCCCACGTCGGATCCCCCGCCGGGTGAGGTTGACCAGCGGCTCGGTGAACACGTCGGCGTTGGGGATCAGCGTCAGCGTGCCGTCGTAGAGCCGCAGCACGGTCGCGCGCAGGTCGATGTCCTCGACGAAGCCCTCGTAGCCGTTGGTGCTGATGATCTCGTCGCGGTCGAAGGGCTTGCGCATCAGGATCAGCACTCCGGCGATGAAGTTCTCGAGGATCTTCTGCAGCGCCAGCGCGAGTCCGAGCCCGATCAGCCCGAGTCCGGCGAGGACCGCGCCGACCTCGACGCCGGCGATCGCGAGCGCGACCAGCAGCACCAGGATGACCAGCAGCAGCCGCAGCAGATTGGCGACCAGCCGCTGGACGGTGAAGTCGACCTCGGCGCGGGCCATCGCCCGCCGCACCCCGCTCATCAGCAGCCGCACCGCCAGGAGCAGCAGTACCAGCACCAGCACGGCGAGGACGATCAGCGGCAGGCGGACCAGGACGTCGCCGGCGAGGTTGGACAGCGCGTCGGTGACGACCTCGCGGACGGTGTCGGCGTCGGTCAGCTCCGAGAGCTCGGGAGGTTCGATCTCGCG
>SKSM01000110.1 GCA_007122985.1 Nitriliruptoraceae bacterium
GGCCGTCGACGACGGCGCAGTAGGCTGCCGAGCCCGAACCCCACGGTGTGGGACCCGCCCACCCCCGTTCACCTGCGTGTCGAGGAGCGCCCCATGGCCACGATCTACTACGACGACGACGCCGACCTGTCGCTGATCCAAGGCCGCACGGTGGCGGTGCTCGGCTACGGCAGCCAGGGCCACGCGCACGCGTTGAACCTGCGCGACTCGGGGGTCGACGTGCGTGTCGGGCTGCGCGAAGGCTCGTCGTCAGCCGCCCGCGCACAGGAGCAGGGCCTGACGGTCAAGCCCACCAACGAGGCGGCCGCGGAGGCCGACGTCGTCGTCGTGCTCGCACCCGACACCGCCCAGAAGGGGATGTGGAACGACGGGCTGCAGGACGCGGTCGAGCCCGGCAACGCGCTGGTGTTCGGCCACGGCTTCAACGTGCACTTCGGCTTCATCGACCCTCCGGCCGGGGTCGACGTGTTCCTCGTGGCGCCCAAGTCGCCCGGCCACATCGCCCGGCGCATGTACGAGCAGGGCACCGGGGTGCCCGGGCTCGTCGCCGTCCACCAGGACGCGTCCGGGTCGACGCTGGAGCTCGGCAAGTCCTACGCGGCCGGGGTCGGGCTCACCCGCGCCGGTGTGCTGCACACCACCTTCGAGGAGGAGACCGAGACCGATCTCTTCGGCGAGCAGGCGGTGCTCTGCGGCGGGATCAGCCACCTGATCCAGGCCGGGTTCGAGACGTTGGTCGAGGCCGGCTACCAGCCCGAGGCCGCCTACTTCGAGTGCCTCCACGAGGTCAAGCTGATCGTCGACATGATCTACGAGGGCGGGATCTCGTGGATGCGCCACTCGGTGTCGACCACCGCCGAGTACGGCGACTACGTCTCCGGCCCCCGGGTGGTCAACGAGTCCTCGAAGGCGGCGATGCGCGAGATCCTCGCCGAGATCCGCGACGGCTCGTTCGCCAACGGCTTCATGGCGGAGATCGAGGGCGGCGGCGAGTACTTCGCGCGCAAGCGCGCCGAGGGCAAGGCCCACCAGGTCGAGGTGGTCGGCCGCGAGCTGCGCCAGATGATGCCGTTCATCGAGGGCCCCACGGAAGACTTCTAGCCCCCGGCGGACCGGCCCCCTCCGGCCAGCAGCCGCACGGTGGCCGGCAGGTCGGCCGGTTCGTCGACGATCCGGTCGGCGCCGGCCGCGGCGAGCTCGTCGCGGTCGCCGGCGCCCCAGGTGACCCCGACCGTGGCGGTGCCACAGGCGCGGCCGGCGTCGACGTCGTGCGACCGGTCGCCGATCATCACCTGCGGCTGGCCGTCGGCGCCCAGCTGTGCCTGGGCGCGGCGCAGCGTCACCGCCTTGGGCTCGACGCGGTGGTCGGCCTGCGGTGCGTGCACCGCGGCGAACCATCCGGTCAGGCCCACCTGCTCAAGGATCGGCACGGCCGCCTCCCCCGGCTTGGAGGTCACCACCGCCAGGGTCGCGTCCGCGGCGATCGCCGCCAGCGCCGGTTCGATGCCGGGGATCCGGGTCGTCTGGGACAGCGAGGTGGTGGCGTAGTGCGCCCGGTAGGCGTCGACCGCCTCAGGCACCCGGTCGGGACCCGTGCCAGCTTGGGCGAGCAGCGTCGCGAAGCTCTCGTGCAGCGGCGGCCCGATGCACCACCGCAGCTGATCAGCCGGCGGCGCGGGCAGGCCGAGCGCGCCCATCGCGTGCCGGATCGCGCCGGTGATCGCGTCGGTGGAGTCGACGAGACACCCGTCCAGGTCGAACAACACCAGCGCTCGCGACACCCTGACTCCTCCGCCGCCACGGCGACCGTACTGGCACCGCCCTGCCGTCAGCCCGCCGCCCGTCGCCGGTCGCCGGTGCACCTCGTCCGGTTGATCCGGACAAACCGCCCCACCGACCCCCGAACCGCAACGGACGGCACCGCGCCCACCCGTCGCCGGTGCACCTCGTCCGGTTGATCCGGACAACCCGCCCCACCGACCCCCGAACCGCAGCGGCCGGCACCGCGCCCACCCGTCGCCGGTGCACCTCGTCCGGTTGATCCGGACAAACCGCCCCACCGACCCGAGTGGCCCCCGACCGACCCCGCCGTCAGCCGACGCCGGGCACCGCCGGCTGGTGCCCGGCGAACGCCCACCCGTCGACCAGTGTCGGATCGTTCGACCACCAGGGCCCCGCCAGCACCTCGACGACCCGCTCGACCGTGGCCGCGTCGGCCAGCCGACGGCCGCGCAGCGAGCCGCGACCGACCCGATCCGCGCCGACCCGGTCGAGGTAGCCCGCAACCGACATCCGCTCGGGCCCATCGGCCGCGACGACCAGGTGGCCGTCCGGCGCGCTGGCGCGGGCCCGGTCGAAGGCGACCAGCAGCTCCACGAGGTCGCTGGCGCGAACGGGGGCGATCTGCGCCTCCAACGACATCGCATCCAACCCGCCGGTGACCAGCAGGTCGCGCACCCAGGGGGTGTCCACCAGCCCGGCGCGCACGACCACGCTCGGGCACGGCACCTGCGCGAAGCGCGCCTCGACGGCCGCCTTGGCGCGACGCAGCGGATCCGCCGCGTTCCCGTCCGCACCGGGCAGCGACAGGCTCACGATCCGCCGCACGCCGGCGCTGGTGGCCGCGGCGGCCACGACCTCGGCTTCGGCGACCAGGCGGTCGGGATCCGGACTGGCCAGCCCCCCGCCGACGTGGATCAGCGTGTGGACCTCGGCGAGCGCCGCCTCGATTCGGCCTTCGTCGTCGGGCTCGGCGATGGAGACGAAGGCGCCCCCGGCCCGCAGCGCGCTGACGTCACCGTCGGCGACCACGCGGACCTCGCCCCCCTCGTCCAGCAGGCGGGCGGCGAGCCGACGCGCGAACGGTCGGTGGGCGGCGGTGACGAGCACGGGCACGCCACGCAGGCTACCGACGACACCCGACGGGCCCCGAAGGGCGGCGGCGACCCGGGCGACGACCCGGGCGGCGACCCGGGCGACGCGGCCGCCAGCCGTCGGTCACAGCCGCGGCACCTCCTGGTAGGTGCCCCACACGGCCTGCAGGGTGCGTGACACCTCCCCGACGGTGGCGTCGGCGCGCACGGCGTCCATGATCAGCGGGACGAGGTTCTCGTCGGTCGACGCCGCGGCCTGGAGCCGGTCGAGCGCCGCGTTCAGTGCGGCCTCGTCGCGGTCGGCCCGCGTAGCCGACAGCCGCTTGTTCTGGGCCGACTCGACCTCCGCGCCGATCCGCAGGATGTCGAGCTCGTCGTCGTCATCGTCGCGGTAGGCGTTGACGCCGACCATCCGGAAGTCGTCTTTGTCCATGCGGTTCTGGAACTCGAAGGCGGCGTCGGCGATCTCCGAGGTGAAGTAGCCCTCGTCGATGCCGCGCAGGATCCCGGAGGTGATGGTCCCGTCCTCCGAACGGTCGAGGATCGCCTGGAACTCCTGGTCGCAGCGGCGTTCGATCTCGTCGGTGAGCCACTCGACGTACCACGAGCCGCCCAGGGGGTCGATGACGTTGGTGACGCCGGTCTCCTCGGCGAGGATCTGCTGGGTGCGCAGCGCGACCTTGGCTGCGTGGTCCGAGGGCAGGGCGAGCACCTCGTCGAGCGCGTTGGTGTGCAGCGACTGGGTGCCGCCGAGCACGCCGGCCAGCGCTTCGACCGCCGTGCGCACGATGTTGTTGTCCGGCTGCTGGGCGGTGAGCGACACCCCTGCGGTCTGGGTGTGGAAGCGCATCAGCATCGCCTTCTCCGCGGTGGCGCCGTACCGCTCCTTCAGCCACCGCGCCCAGATGCGCCGACCCGCACGGAACTTGGCGATCTCCTCGAAGAAGTCGATGTGCGCATCGAAGAAGAAGCTGAACCGCGGCACGAACTCGTCGGGGTGCAGGCCCCGGTCCATGCCGAGCTCGACGTAGGCGAACCCGTCGGCGAGGGTGTAGGCCAGCTCCTGGACCGCCGTCGATCCGGCCTCGCGGATGTGGTAGCCGGAGATCGAGATCGGGTGGTAGCGCGGGGTGTGCTCGGTGCAGAACTCGACCAGGTCACCGATCAGGCGCAGGTGCGGCTCCGGGGGGAACAGCCACTCCTTCTGCGCGATGTACTCCTTGAACATGTCGGTCTGGAGCGTGCCGCCCAGCTCCTCAAGCTTCCAGCCCTGCTTCTCGGCTGCGACCGCGTACATGCAGAACAGCGTCACCGCAGGCGCGTTGATGGTCATCGAGGTGGTGATCTCGCCGAGGGGCAGCCCGTCGAACAGCCGCTCCATGTCCCGGACGCTGTCGACCGCGACGCCGCAGTGTCCGACCTCCCCGAGCGAGCGCGGATCATCGGAGTCCAGCCCCATCAGCGTCGGCATGTCGAAGGCGACCGACAGGCCGTGCTGACCGCCGCGCACCAGGTCGTGGAACCGCCGGTTGGTCTCCTCGGGGTCGGCGAACCCGGCGAACTGGCGGATCGTCCACGGTCGGGTCCGGTACATCGAGGCGTACACACCCCGCGTATAGGGGTACTGGCCCGGATAGCCGATCCGGTCAGCATCGAGGTCGACGTGGTGCGGTCCGTAGACCGGCTCGAGCGGGATGCCCGACAAGGTGGTGACCCGGTCGTCGTCCCGTCGCTTGGGCGCGGCCTCGTAGCTGGCCCGCCAGGCGTCGTAGCGTTCCTGCCATCCCACCGTCGCACTCCCTCGTCCGGCTCGCTCGCATGGTAGGTGCGCTGCCCGGCGCCCGGGCGACCCGCGCGGCCGCAGGCCCCGCACGGCGACGCGGCGGGCGAACGGGTCCACGCCGGCAGGGGGAAGGACCCGCAGCGCTAGTCTGACGGGTCGACGAGGTGGACCGATGCAGCTGGCAACCCGATCGGACGCGGAACTGGTCCGGCTGGCA
>SKSM01000167.1 GCA_007122985.1 Nitriliruptoraceae bacterium
CGGCCGGCCAACGGCCGTGCGCTGCCGGACGGCGCTGCCGGCTCCGGGCCGGTGTGGGCGCGGTCGTCGGCGTCGTCGTGCACGGGGCGGTCCTCGCGGTCGGTCGCGGCAGAGCCTGCCACACCACGTCCGGCCGCACGTGATCGACGCGGAAGCGGCCGGTCAGTCGCGACCCGCGGCCTCGTCGGCGACCGAGCGGATCAGGTCGTGCCACTCGGGGAGCAGGCGGATCAACGCCTCGCTGCTCAGACCCTGGGCGAGCAGCCGCCGCACGACCTCGCAGCGGTGTGCCTGGACGCCGGTGACGCGTGTCCGGTTGGTCGGCGTCGTGGGCTGTCGCACCGGCCCAAGGTTGAGCAACACCCCTGCCTCCTCGGAGCCGGCCCGGGCGTGGCGACCGCTGTCCGGTCGACATCGTGGCGCCGTGCTGCCTGCTGTCCGGAGGTATCGGCCCACCCACCCCCCAGCTTGATACCACGCACGGTGGTCGGGACGGGCGGTGCCGGCAGCGGACAGTGGTCGAACGGGTGGTGTGGTCGGCGCCGCGGCACCGGTTGGGTCGCGTGCGCCCGCCCCGGTGGCCAGCGACCGCAACGCAGGGTCACAACGGCCACCAGCTCATGCCCTCGATGCTCTCCGCGACGGCCGCGACGACCAGCAGCGCGACGCCGAGCGCCGCGATCAGCGCCAGCCACCCGCGGCGGGGGCGGGGACCGGTGGGGTCGAGCGGGGCCGGGTCACTGCGCACGAGGGTGTCACCGACCGGCTCCGGGTCCTCGAAGGTCCCCTCGAGGTCGGAGGAGCGGTCCTCGGCCAGCACCGAGCGGGCCACCTCGGCGTCCTCGGAGGCGACGGCGAGCTTGACGCCGCCCGAGAGGCGCGAGAGCTCGGGATGCAGGCCGCCCGCGTCGTCGACGACCAGCGCCGATTGGATGTCGTGGCTGGCCAGCAGCGACCGGGCGAGCTCAGCTGGGACCCGGTCGCCGAAGACGGCAACGATCCTGCGGTCAGCGATCTCCGGCTCGGTCATGACCAGGCCTCCGCGATCGCCCACAGCGTGGACTGCGCCTGCTCGCGGCCGAGGGTCAGCGGTTGGACGACGGGAACGGTGACGCCGGCCTCGGTGTAGGCGGCCACCTTGCTGGCCACCTCGTCGGCCGTGCCGAGGCAGAACAGGTCGTCGACCAGCCGGTCGCTGACGGCCTCGGCCATCGCCGCACGGTCGCCCCCGGCGGCGAGGACGTCCGCTGCCTCCTGCTCGTAGCCCATCCAGCGGTAGAAGCGGTTGTAGACCTCGGTCGCGATGTAGGGCGCGAAGACCTGCCTGACCATCGCCCGTGCGGCCGGGACGTCGTCGGTGACCACACAGAACAGCCGGGCGATCACCGCGAAGCCGTCCGGCAGCGTGCCGCCCGCACCCGCCGCGACCTGCTCGAGCAGCGACGGCACGTGCCGGGGCGCGAGCTGGTTGAGGCAAATGCCGTCGACGCCGAGCTCGCCCACGGCGCGACACGACCGCGGGTTGAGCGCGCCGAGCACCAGGGGAACCCGGCCGCCGGGTGGGGTCGCGTGCGGCTTGTAGCCGCCGATCGAGACCACCTCGCCGTCGGTGGTGGCCCGCTCGCCGCGCAGGACCGGCTCGAGCGCCGCGACGGTCTCGCGCACCGCGGTCAGCGGCCGTTCGAACGGCTGGCGCGCCCAGCCGGCGACGATCGGCTCGGCCGACGCGCCGATGCCGAGGGTGAACCGGCCGCCACTGAGCTCGGCCAGGCTGACCGCGCTCATGCCGAGCACCATCGCCGTGCGCGTCTGCGCAGGCACGACCGCGACCCCGAGGTCGAGGTCGGTCGCGACGGCAAGGGCGCCCAGGGTGGTCAAGGCGTCCGGACCCTGGACCTCGGCGTTCCAGACCGCCGCATAGCCGCGCTGCTCGGCGTCCCGGGCGACGTCGACGGCGCTGCGCGCGTCGACACCCGGCAGCGGCAGGCTGAGCGCGAGTGGTGGCAGGTCGGCCACGAACGGACTCCCGTGTCGGGTCGCGTCGCCGCCGAGCGTAGTGCGGGCCGCCGTCGGTGCCGCCGGGTCGCGGGTCGCACCGCGACGGCCGGCCGGGTGGTCACCGTGGGCGCATCGACCCGGACAGCGGCCGGTCGGGGGGTCCCGGTGGCGCGTCGTGTGGTGGAGGTGTGCCGACCCGGCACGACCGGGCCGCCCGCATCCCACCGGGACCCTCGGCGGCCACCGGGTGCTCGACGTCCCGCTGGAACGCGGGGCGAGCCGGTCGTGGTACCACCCGGATGGCGGCCGAGCACCGGCGCCACGGCGCCCACGGGAATGTGGGCTGCGAACGTGACGCGGGTCCGGGCGCCGCTGGTGCATCGACGCCGCATCGGACCCGACGTTGCCGATGCCCTCCCACTCTACGGCCCGGGAGGGACGCGGTCGAGACCCGGTGCGCCCGGCGTCCCCGACCGGTCGCCGGGTGGACGCGGCGTGCGTCGCGCCGTGTCCGGGCGTCGGCTCCGCCGGTGTGCCCCCGCCGGTTCGCCCCGTCGGTTTGCCCCGGGGGTTTGCCCCGTCGGTTTGCCCCGGGGGAACGTGCCCCGTATCCTTTTCCCAACTCAGACGTTGAGAAATTCGTCCCGGACCGGCCCGTGAGTCTAGCGGCCGCCCGACCGGACGCCCGACCGACCCTGCTCGACCCTCCCGTCCCGCCGCCAGCGAGGTGCTGCCGTGTCGCAGACCGTCACCGCCGAGGGCACGACCGCGCCCGGCGCCCGGTCGCTGACCACCCTGCTCGGGCAGTGCCGTGCGGCGATCGTCGAGCACCTGCGGCGCGTCGGCGAGGCCACGGTCGCCGAACTCGCTGCCGAGCTCGGGATCTCGGAGGTCGCGACCCGACGCCACCTCGGTGTCCTCGCCGACGACGGCCTCGTCGCAACGCGCACGGTGCCGCAGGGGCGGGGACGCCCCCCGGCCCACTACCAGCTGACCGAGGCCGCCGCACGGCTCTTCCCCCACCACTACGACCGCTTCGCGAGCGAGGCGCTGAACTTCCTTGCCGACACCCACGGACGCGACGGGCTGCGGTCGTTCCTGCGGTGGCGGCTCGAGCGCCAGGTCGAGGACCTGCGTGACGCGGTGACCGCAGAGGACCTGCACGAGCGGCTCGAGCAGCTCGCTCGGGCGCTGTCGGACGCCGGCTTCGAGGCCTCGGTCAGCCCTGGCGACCAGGCCTTCACCTTGACCCAGGAGCACTGCGCCATCTACGACGTGGCCAAGGACCACCCGGAGGTCTGCGCCTACGAGGCCGCGGCATTCTCGCGGGTGCTCGGCCATGACGTGACGCTGTCGCGTCGCGAGACCCTCGCGGGCGGATCACCGGCCTGTGTGTGCACCATCCAACCACGCGACGTCGACGACTCGTCTGCGTCGCGCACCGACGACCATGTCACATCGGGCACGAACCGATGGGACGACCCGTCGACCTCCCCCAAGGGATCAGGAGACGACCAGTGAGCCAGACCGAGATCGACCTGCCGGTCGCCGAACCGACCGACGCACGTCGCAAGCAGGAGGCAGTCGCCAAGGACCTCGCCGAGTACAAGTTCGGTTGGTCCGACAGCGACGCCGGCTACGCGTTCACCTCCGAGCGGGGTCTGACCCGCGAGCAGGTGGCAGCCATCAGCGAGCGCAAGGGCGAGCCCGCCTGGATGCGCGACCTGCGGTTGCGCGCGTTCCAGGCCTACGAGCGTCGCCCGGTCCCCACGTGGGGCGCCGACCTCTCTGGCATCGACTTCGACAATATCTACTACTACGTCGAGGCCTCGGAGAGCCAGGCCGACTCCTGGGAGGAGTTGCCGCCGGAGATCCTCGAGACCTACGAGAAGCTCGGGATCCCGCAGGCCGAGCGTGAACGGCTGGTCGCCGGCGTCGCTGCGCAGTACGAGTCGACGGTGCTCTACCACCAGGTGCGCGAGGACCTCGAGCGCGAGGGCGTGATCTTCCTCGACACCGACGCCGGGCTCCAGGAGTACGAGGACGTCTTCCGTGAGCACTTCGGGACCGTGATCCCGCCGAACGACAACAAGTTCGCTGCGCTCAACACCGCGGTGTGGTCGGGCGGGTCCTTCATCATCATCCCGAAGGGCGTGGAGGTCGACATCCCGCTCCAGGCCTACTTCCGCATCAACAAGCAGAACATGGGCCAGTTCGAGCGGACGCTGATCATCGCCGAGCCGGGCAGCTACGTGCACTACGTCGAGGGCTGCACCGCCCCGATCTACAGCTCGGACTCGCTGCACTCGGCCGTGGTCGAGATCATCGTCAAGGACAGCGCCCGGGTGCGCTACACCACCATCCAGAACTGGTCGAACAACGTCTACAACCTGGTGACCAAGCGTGCCGTGGCGGAGAAGAACGCCACGATGGAGTGGATCGACGGCAACATCGGCTCCAAGGTCACCATGAAGTACCCGGCGGTGTGGCTCACCGGCGAGGGCGCCAAGGGCGAGGTCCTTTCGGTGGCCTACGCCAACGACGGCCAGCACCAGGACGCCGGCGCCAAGATGGTGCACGCTGCGCCGTACACCACCTCCAACATCCTGTCCAAGTCGATCTCCAAGGGCACCGGCCGGACCTCCTACCGGGGGCTGGTCTCGATCAACGAGGGCGCCCACCACGCCCGTTCGGCCGTCAAGTGCGATGCGCTGATGCTCGACGAGACCTCGCGCACCGACACCTACCCCTACATGGAGATCGAGCAGGAGGACGCCACGATCGAGCACGAGGCCACGGTCTCCAAGCTCTCCGACGACCAGCTGTTCTACATGCAGTCGCGCGGGATCGACGAGGACGAG
>SKSM01000128.1 GCA_007122985.1 Nitriliruptoraceae bacterium
CGGGTCGCAGGCGGCCGTGCCGGCGTCCGCGCCGCCGGCGCCCGCGGCGAGGCCCGCCACGGTGATCTGCTCGGGCCGGTCGATGCGGCCTGGCGCGGCCACCTCGACGTCCTGGTGGCCAACCCGCCGTACCTGCCGACCGCTGAGCGAGGGACCTGGCCGGCGGAGGTCGGGGACCACGACCCGCACACGGCGCTGATCGGCGGCGACGACGGACACGAGGTCGTCGACCGGCTGCTCGCGCTGGCGGCCGAATGGCTGGCCCCGGGCGGGACGGTCGTGGTCGAGATCGACGAGCGTCGCGGGTCCGACGCGGCGGACGTCGCCGAGCGCGCCGGGCTCGTCGCGGTGGAGATCGTGCCCGACCTGACGGGTGCCGACCGGGCCGTCACCGCCCGACGTGCGCTGTAGCGTCAGGCGCGTCGAACGAGGAGTGGTGAGGTGCCCGACATCCTGGACACCCGCGGAGACGGCCGCGACGAGGCGGTCGAGCGCGCGGCGGCCGCCCTGCGCGACGGCGAGCTCGTGGTGCTTCCCACCGACACCGTCTACGGGCTGGCCGCCGATGCGTTCAGCCTGGACGGGACCGCGCGGGTGTTCCGTGCGAAGGACCGTGACCGGTCGGTGCCGCTGCCGGTCCTGCTGCGCTCGCCGAAGCAGCTGCCCGGCATCGCCCCGGACGTGCCCGAGGTGGCCGAGCGCCTCATGGCCGCGTTCTGGCCGGGAGCGCTGACCATGGTGGTGCCGGCGGAGGGCCGGCTGCAGTGGGATCTCGGCAGGACCGAGGGCACGGTGGCGGTGCGGATGCCGCTGGACGACGTGGCGCTGGCGGTGATCCGCAGCGTGGGGCCGCTGGCGGTGACCTCGGCCAACATCGCCGGGCAGCCGCCCGCCCAGACCGTGGCGCAGGCCAGGGAGCAGCTCGGCGCGGCGGTCCACGTCTATCTCGACGACGGGCCCCGCACCGGCGGCGTCGCCTCCACGATCGTCGACCTCACCCGGCGCGAGCCCCACGTCCTGCGGGTCGGCGCGATCGACGACGAGCTCGTGCTCGCCGTGGCGGCCGGCGAGGTGGATCCGTTGGACGCCGCCGCGCGGGTCGCCGCGGACCAGCCGTCGCCGCCAGGCGGCCCTGAGCCGGCAGGGGAGCCCGAGACCGACGAGGGCGCGCCTGAGGATGGATGAGGTCGCTCGGCCCCACACGGCGGGCGCAGCGAGGGGTAAGCTCCATCGGTTGGGGACCCGCGGCTGACCATCCGCGGCTGACGTTCCGTGGGGGCGACCACCCTGCCGGAGGATGTTCATGAGCAGCGCACCGTCCGAACCGACGTTCTACGGCCCCGATTTCGAAGCCCTGCGTGAGGGGGATCCACAGGTCGCCGACGGCCTCCTCGCCGAGCTCGAGCGCCAGCGCTCCGGGCTGCAGCTGATCGCCAGCGAGAACTTCGCTTCGCCGTCGGTGCTCGCCGCCCAGGCATCGGTGCTGAACAACAAGTACGCCGAGGGCTACCCGGGCCGGCGCTACTACGGGGGCTGTGAGCTGGTGGTCGACCCGCTGGAGCAGCTGGCCATCGACCGGGCCAAGCAGCTGTTCGGCGCCGACCACGCCAACGTCCAGCCGCACTCGGGCGCCAGTGCCAACTTCGCCGCGTACTTCGCGACGGTGGCGCCGGGCGACAAGGTCCTGGCCATGTCGCTGCCGCACGGCGGCCACCTCACCCACGGCATGCCGATCAACTTCTCCGGCAAGTGGTTCGACATCGTGCCCTACGGGCTCGACGAGACCACCGAGACCATCGACATGGACCAGGTCCGGACCCTCGCCCGCGAGCACCGTCCCAAGCTGATCATCGCCGGCTGGTCGGCGTACGCCAGGGCGCTCGACTTCGAGGCGTTCCGTTCGATCGCCGACGAGGTCGGTGCGACGCTGATGTGCGACGCTGCGCACTTCATCGGACTGGTCGCCGGTGGCGTCCACCCCTCACCGGTGCCCTACTGCGACATCGTGACCTTCACCACCCACAAGACGCTGCGCGGCCCGCGTGGCGCGATCATCCTCACCAACGAGGAGTGGGCGAAGCCGATCGACAAGGCCGTGTTCCCGGGCACCCAGGGTGGGCCGCTCGAGCACGTCATCGCCGCCAAGGCCGTCGCGCTCAAGGAGGCGATGGCGCCGTCGTTCAAGGAGTACGCCCAGCGCATCCTCGACGACATCCGTGCGTTGGCCGCAGGACTGACCGACCGCGGCTACCGGATCGTCTCCGGAACGCCGGAGACCCATCTGTTCCTCGCCGACCTCACCCCGAAGGGCCTGACCGGCAAGGAGGCCGAGGCACGCTGTGACGACGCCGGCATCGTGCTCAACAAGAACGCGATCCCCTTCGACCAGCAGCCACCGGCGATCGCCTCCGGCATTCGGGCCGGCACGGCGTGCGTCGCGGCCCAGGGGATGGGCCCCGACGAACTGAACTTCGTCGCCGAGTTGATCGACCGGGCCCTGACCGGCTCCGACGACGACCGTGCCAAGGTCCGTGGCGAGGTTCGCGACCTGGTCGGCCGCTTCCCTGCCTACCCGCGCGACTGACCGTGCTCGCCCACCTCGCGGTCGGGGCCACCGCGGCGGTCGTGACCGCCGTCACGGCACCGTTCGTCGCGCGGCTGGCACGACGGCTCGGCGCGGTCGCCGCTCCGCCGCCCGGCGGTGGCACGACCCGGTCCCCGGTCCCGAGCCTCGGTGGCCTGGCCATGCTGCTGGGCTTCCTCGCGGCGATCGGTCTGGCCGCGCTGCTGCCGGACTTCGCGCCGCTGTTCGCCCTGAGCTCCGAACCGATCGCGCTGGTGCTCGGGGCGGTCGTCATCGCGGCGATCGGGGTGATCGACGACGTGTTCGGCCTGCCCGCGACGGTCAAGCTCGCCGGCCAGATCGTCGCCGCACTGGCCGTGATGCTGCTCGGCATCGAGCTGGTGTTCTTCTGGATCCCCGGCGTCGAGATGATCGTGTTGTCGTCGGACCTCGCGATGCCGTTGACGCTGATCGCCCTGGTGGCGATGATCAACGCGCTCAACCTGATCGACGGACTGGACGGGCTGGCGGCCGGGGTCGCGGCGATCGCCGCGCTGGCCTTCCTCGCCTTCACCATGAGCACGGAGACGGCCGGCCTCGTCGAAGCCGTCCCCATCTCCGCGAGCCTGGTCGTCGCCATCGTTGCGGGGATGTCGCTGGGCTTCCTGGTGCACAACTGGCACCCCGCGCGCCTGATCATGGGCGACACCGGATCGATGCTGCTCGGGCTGCTGCTGGGTGCGGCGGGCGTGTCCTACGTCGGGCGCACCGTGACACCGTCGGCCGCCGACTTCACCGGCACCCTGCCGCTGCTGATCCCGGCGCTGGTGCTCGCGATCCCGTTCCTGGACACCGCGCTCGCGGTCGTGCGCCGGGTGGTGCGTGGTCGGCCGATCACCGCGGGGGATCGCAGCCACCTCCACCACCAGCTGCTGGCGTTCGGCCACTCCCACCGGCGGGCGGTCCTGGTGCTGTACTACTGGTCGGCGGTGCTGGCCGTCGGCTCGGTCGGCCCCGCCTACCTGCCGTTCGCGCAGCTGGCGCCGTGGCTGCTGCTCGCGGTGGTGATCGGTCTGGTGTTCAGTGCCGTCGGCCTGCTCCGGTCGCGTCGGGCGGCTGCTGGCAGGCTCGACGGCGAGGTTGCTGACGACGAGCCGGCGGACGCAGCGGCCGCTGCGGCGACCGCGTGGCACGTCCGTGAGGTCGGCGGGCCCAACTGACCGGTCCACGGCCGGGCGATCGTCCGATCGGGGTCCGCACGCCGGCGCTCGGGTCCTTTGGCGGTCCCGAGTCGGCCTTGCTAGCGTCCGCGAGCATGGATGACCGAACCGCGCAGTTCCGTAAGGACGCATGGCGGGACCTGGACACTGGCTGGACCGTCACAGTCGAGTTCATGTCCGCGGTGGCTGTGTGGATGGGCATCGGGTGGTTGCTCGATCGGTGGATCGGCACCGACCCCTGGCTCATGATCGCGGGCGCGGTGCTCGGATTCGTCCTCGGGATGTACCTGGCATACAAACGGTCCACGCACGCTTCACAGGGCGAGGAAGCCAAGTTCGCCCAGCGTTGACCCGCGCGGCGGGCTGCCACGCGGCCGGGCGCACCCAGGTCTCACTCAGCCAACGGATCACCAGCTCGACCGCGCCGCGGCAGGACGCCGCCCGCGCCCGGTTGCTCGACCCGACCGCACCGCACGCAGACGCACGCGACCTCCGGACCTCCACGTGGCCCCAGCTGACGCCTCGACGACCGACGCGCGTTCGCGCGTCGGTCGCTCGCGTCCGCACGAGTACGCGATGGCCGGTGCAGCGCTGCGCGCCCTGGTCCCGCTCGTCGTGCTGACGGCCCTGCCGGCGTGGCTGCTACGCGGCAGTGCCGGTGCGTGGACCGCGGGGCTCGTCACCGGGGTCGTCGTCGGCATGTTCGCGGTCACCGGGTTCGCCCACGGCAAGGCAGCCCGCTACGGTCCCACCGCCCTGATGGCGGTCGCGCTCGGCGGGATGGTGATTCGGCTCGGGTCGATCGGCGTGCTGCTGCTGCTGCTGCGTCCCACCGATCTCCTCGACGGACCGACCCTCGCCGTGGTGACCCCCGTCGTCATCTTCGCCCTGCTGGCCTACGAGGTCCGTTTCGTCTCGACGCGTCCGGAGACCCTTCAGGTCGACGCCGACGCGCGGGCACGGACCGACCGAGAGGATCGCTCGTGACCTTCCTCGCTGTCGAAGCCGATCCCGGTGAGTTCCCCGAGATCCTTCTCGAGGACCTGTTCGAGTTCCC
>SKSM01000132.1 GCA_007122985.1 Nitriliruptoraceae bacterium
ATCATCGGTGCGGTGGGCTTGAACATCCTCACCGGGCACACCGGCCTGATCAGTCTCGGCAGCGGTGCGTTCCTCGGCGTCGGTGCCTACACCTCGGCGATCCTGGTCTCGCGCTTCGACGTGCCCACCCTGATTGCGATCGCGCTCGCGGTGGCGGTGACGACGGTGATCGGGACGTTCTTCGGACTGCCGTCACTTCGCCTCAAGGGTCTCTACCTCGCGATGGCGACGCTCGCGGCCCAGTTCATCCTGATGTTCGCGATGCGCAACTGGGAGTTCGTCACCGGCGGGGTCGACGCCATCGTCGTCGGCTCGCCCGAGCTGTTCGGATGGCAGCTGCGCGGCGACTTCAACTGGTACTGGGTGATCTTCGCGGTCGCGATCCTGGTCGTGCTGGGTGCACGCAACCTGTTCCGCACCGGCCTCGGACGCGCGTTCCACGCCGTGCGCGACCAGGACATCGCCGCTGCGGTCATGGGCATCGACGTCGGCCGCTACAAGCTGCTGTCGTTCGCGGTGTCCTCGGCGCTGATCGGGCTGGCGGGGGCGATGACCGCGCACTACCGCACGATCGTGACCTGGGAGCGGTTCACGCTGGACGTGTCGGTGCTCTACCTGGCGATGATCATCGTCGGCGGGCTCGGCAGTGTCGCCGGCTCGGTCTACGGCGCCACGTTCATGACGATCCTGCCGGCGGCGATCCAGCAGTTCGCCCGCAACGTGCGTGACACGATCCCGGCGCTGGCGCGCGAGATCCCCGCGATCCAGCTGATCGTCTTCGGTCTGGTGATCGTGCTGTTCCTGCTGTTCGAACCGCGGGGACTCGACCGCACCTGGCAACGGGTGAAGGACTACTTCCGGTTGTGGCCGTTCCGCTACTGACCGGTCACGGGAGGGCTTGTGCATGTGGAGGGGACACAAGCGAAGTGTGGACAAGAATCGACCAGAGGTCGGAGACGACCAGGGAGAGTGGGAGATCATGAAGAGATACCTCGCCGTGATGGCGGCGATGGCGTTGCTGCTCGCCGCCTGTGGAGACGACGCCGAGCCGGAGGCCGGCGCCGACGACGACCCGATCGTCATCGGCAACATCGCCGACCTGTCGGGTCCGACCGGTGACGTCGGCACGCCGTACTCGGAGGGCATCCGCGGCTACGTCGACTGGCGCAACGAGCAGGGCGGCATCGACGGCCGGCCGATCGAGCTGATGTGGGAGGACTACCAGTACGACGTGGCCATCGCCGAGTCGCTCTACACCGACTACATCGCCGAGGGAGCGGTGGCCATCCAGGGCTGGGGCACCGCCGATACCGAAGCGCTGCGCGGCCGCGTCAACGAGGACGAGGTGCCGTTCATGTCCGCCTCGTACTCCGAGGAGCTGACCCGCTACGAGGAGACGCCCTACAACTTCATCGTGGCCACCAGCTACTCCGACCAACTACGTATCGCCCTGCGCTGGATCCACGAGAACGACCCCGGCTCGGAGGTGGCGGTGTTCCACCACGACAGCCCGTTCGGGACCTCACCGGTGGGTGACGGCGAGGACTACGTCGCAGACGAGGGGCTCGACCTCGGCTACCAGACGCACGTGATGCCCGGCGGAGCCACCGACTTCGTCGGTGAGCTGCGCCGGATCAGCGACGACGGCGTCTCCCACGTCATCATCCAGAACGTGGAGAGCCCCGCGGCGCTGCTCGCCAGCGACATCGCCGACCAGGGCCTCGACATCCAGCTGCACCTGCTCAACTGGGCTGCCGGCGAGCAGTTCATCGAGCTCGCCGGTGACGCCGCCGAGGGTGCCATCGGCGTCCAGCCGTGGACCCCGACCGACGTCGAGGTTCCCGGTCAGGAGGACGCCCGCAGCCACCTCGAGGGCGAAGGTGAGGAGCTGGCCAACCTGCAGTACACGCAGGGCTGGTGGAAGATGGACCTGATGGCAACCGCCATCGAGTCACTGGTCGAGGCCGGTGAGGAGGTCACCGGGCCGGCGATCGCCGACGCGCTCGAGCAGATCGACAGCTTCGACACCGGCGGGGTGTCCCTGCCCATCGACATGTCGCCTCGCGAGGGCGGCAAGCGCGCCGGCATGATCTGTTCACCCCTGTGGGTCGTCGAGGACGGCGCCTGGACCGAGGAAGCTGATGAGTTCTGCCCGTGATGACGGGCCGGGGGGTCACGGCGACACCGCCGTGGCCCCCGACGGGTCCGCGACGACCGATCGAGCGATCCTCGAGCTGAACAACGTCGAGGTGATCTACGAGGAGGTCATCCTCGTCCTGCGTGGCCTGTCGCTTCAGGTGCCCGAAGGCAAGGTCGTGGCGTTGCTCGGCTCGAACGGGGCCGGCAAGAGCACGACGCTGAAGGCCATCTGCGGGCTGCTGCCGAGCGAGCACGGCGAGATCACCGACGGCGACATCCGGTTCGACGACCACGACACCACCCACATCGACGCCGCGGAGATCGTGCGACTCGGCGCGTCGATGGTGATGGAGGGACGGCGGGTGTTCGAGCACCTGACCGTCCACGAGAACCTCACCGCCGGGGCGCACACCCGGCGTGAGTCCTACGACGACGATCTCGACATGGTCTACGGCTACTTCCCGCGACTCGACGACATGCGGGCGCGGGTGGCCGGCTACCTCTCAGGCGGCGAGCAGCAGATGCTCGCGATCGGCCGGGCCCTGATGGCAAAGCCCCGGCTGCTGATGCTCGACGAGCCCTCCCTCGGCCTCGCGCCGATGCTGGTCTCGGAGATCTTCGGGATCATCAAGCGGGTCAACGAGGAGCTCGGCACTACCGTGCTGCTCGTGGAGCAGAACGCCCAGCGGGCGCTGGAGATCGCGCACCACGGCTACATCATGGAGCAGGGCCGCATCGTCCTCGAGGGCCCCGCCCGAGATCTGGTCGAGAACCCGGACGTCAAGGAGTTCTACCTCGGACTCGGCGAGGGCGGTACCCGCCGCAGTTACCGGGAGGTCAAGCACTACAAGCGGCGGAAACGGTGGTTGTGACCATGGAGGAGGCCGTACGGCGCTATGCCCGTGGGTTCGATGACCAGGTGCCCCAGCTCGCAGCCGCCGCCCGATCCTGTCCTGGGCTCGCCCGACGATTGGACGCGGCCGGTGTCGGACCCGACGACCTCGTCGACGTCGCCGCGCTGGATCGGCTGCCGATCCTGACCAAGGACGCACTGCTGGAGCTGCAGCAGGACGATCCGCCGTTCGCCGGCATGGTCGCCGACGACGCGCAGGTCCGGCGCGTCTTCCAGTCGCCGGGACCGTTGTACGAGGCGGAGCTGGACGTCGCCGACCCGTGGCGGTGGGCGCCGGCGCTGCGCGCCGCGGGCTTCGGCCCGGACGACGTGGTCCTCAACGCGTTCGGCTACCACCTCTCGCCGGCTGGGGCGATGTTCGAGGAGGGGGCGCGCGCCGTCGGTGCCCGGGTGGTGCCGGGCGGGGTCGGCAACGCCGATCTGCAGCTCGATGCCTGCATCGACCTCGGGGTGACCGGCTACGTCGGCCTGCCGAGCTACCTCGACTCCCTGCTCGAACGCGCTGAAGAGCGGGGTGTCGCCGACGATCTGGGGATCGTGCGGGCGTTCGTCACCGCCGAGCCGTTGCCGCCGAGCCTGCGCGAGTCACTGGCCAGGCGCGTGCCGGTCGTGCGCCAGGGCTACGGCACGGCCGAGACCGGCAACCTCGGCTACGAGAGCGACGCCCTGGACGGGCTGCACGTCCCCGACGACGCGCTGGTGCAGATCTGTGACCTGACCACCGGCGAGGCACGCTACGACGGCGGCGAGGGACAGGTGGTGGTCACGGTGTTCTCGACCGCGGCACCCGTGGTGCGCTTCGGCACGGGTGACCTCTCCGCCTGGGCGACCGACCCGAGCGCCAGCGAACTGCCGACCCCGCGCATTCGTGGGTGGCTCGGCCGGGTCGGCGACGCGATCAAGGTGCGGGGGATGTTCCTCCACCCGCGCCAGATCGGCGCGGTGATGGCCGAGGTCGACGGGGTCGAGCGCTACCGCTTCGTCGTGGACCGTGACGGTCACCGCGACGTCCTGCGCTGCGAGGTCGTTGCCGGTGCTGGTGACGGCGGCGACGCACTGGCCGACGAGGTCGCCCGGCGGGTGCGCGACGGCCTGCGGTTCTCGGTCGGTGTCAGCTTCGTCGGCGACCTCGACGACGACCAGATCCTGGTCGATCGGCGTGACTGGAGCTGAGGCCCGCCCGGCGCGGTCCGGCCTACGCTCGCGGCGGTGGGCCTGGCCGGTGACGTGGTCGTGGCCGGTGCGTGGCTCTGCCGGTGATGTGGCCTGCGCCGACAATCGCGTGGCAGCCTTGCCCACCGACCGCAGCCGCGGCACGACGTTCGAGTTCGATCGGGGGCCGTGACATGCCAGAGCCGGCGTCCGAGGCCGCAGTGCCAACGGACGGGCCGCTGATCGTCGATGCGATGAACGTGCTGGCGAGCACACCGGACGGGTGGTGGCACGACCGCGAGGCGGCCTACCGCCGGCTGATCGAGCAGCTCCGCCCGCTGGCCGCGGCGCGTGCCGGCCGGGTGCTGGTGGTGGTCGAGGGCCGTGCGGGGGAGCGGCTGCGCGCCGGCCCTGACGGGGACGTCGAGGTGGTGCACGCGACACGTCGCGGCAGCGACGCCGCGGACGATGCAATCGTGGCGCTGCTCGACGATGCGGCGGTGGCATCGGCCACCGTGGTCACCGCCGATCGCGAGCTGCGCCGCCGCGCCACCGCCGCAGGCGCGCGGGTGATCGGGCCACAGGCACTGCGCCGCACCTTCACCCCCTGACCGTCCCACACCGCCGTCCCCC
>SKSM01000089.1 GCA_007122985.1 Nitriliruptoraceae bacterium
CCCTGGCCGCCGGTCGATTCCGCGTCGCAGCGGCGCCACGGGTGGACGCCCACCTCGCGACGCCGGGGTCGCTCGGCGTCGTTCGCATCACCTGGCACGCACAGGAGGAGGCGAGCGGCTGGCCGGAGCTCGACCTGGCGATCGTCATCGAAGCCCACGCTCAGCGACAGGCCCGCATCGCGGCGCTGTCGGCACGCCCTCCCGGCTACGACCTGAGCCGCAACCAGAGCGACAAGCACCAACGCGATCACCTACTGCGTCACGCCGCCGCCCACCTCCTCGAGGCCCTCTGTGAGCAGGTGGAGGACCGCGAGCCCACACCCGCCCGCGACGATCCCGCCGGCCGACTCCTCGGCGCGAGGAGTTGAACGACATGGTCCGCCCCACGTTCGCGCACAGCACCGACGCCGACGATCACCGACCTGCTGCGCACCAGCGGCTGGCACCTGACCCACGGCTGCGAGGATGCACCGAGCCATGACGGCACCAGAGCGCACCACCACTGCGGAGACCCGCACCTACCGGGCGCTGTCCAGCCAGGTCCGGACCCGCCTGCTCGAGCTCCTGCGTGCCGAGCCCGACCTCGATGCCGGCACGCTCGCCACCCACCTCGGGCTGCACGTCAACACCGTGCGCACCCATCTCAACGTGCTCGAGGAGGCCGGGCTGGTCCGTCCGGTCGTCGAGGAGCGCGACCGTCCCGGCCGGCCCAGACTGCTCTACCGGGTCGTCGAGCAGCCGGACGAGGACGCGGCCACCGGTGACACCGACGGCTACCGGTTCCTCGCGGGAGTCCTTGCCAGCTACCTCGGCGCGACCAGCGAGGATCCCGAGGCCGCTGCCGAGCAGGCAGGCACCGCATGGGGACGCTTCGTGGTCGACACGCCGGCCCCGTTCAGCACCGTCGCCCCGGAAGCGGCCGTGCGCCGGCTCGTCGACATGCTCGAGGAGTTCGGGTTCGACCCCGAGCTCGACGACCGCGATCCGGCCGCACCGCGCCTGCTGCTGCGCCGCTGCCCCTTCCTCGACGTCGCACGCGAGCACCAGACGGTGGTGTGCTCGGTGCATCTGGGCCTGATGCGCGGCGTCCTCGACGAGATGGGCGTCGAGGTGGAGGCACAGGACCTGATCCCCTGGGCCGAACCGGACGTCTGCATCTCGCATCTGCAGGTGCCCGCACCCTGACGCAGCCGGCTACCCCCCTCGCGGGGTGGCCAGGGTCGGGCCGCGTCGCCGAGCAGGTCGATCAGCAGCTCGGCGTTGCGCACGGCGTGTCCGCCGTGGTCGTTGTTGAAGAACACCCACGCCGTGCGGTCGAGCACGCCGGCCAGCGGCTCGAAGAACTTGGCGATCGCCTCGCCCGGATCGTTGAGCTTCTTCTGGTGGGTGATGAAGCGGCTGCCCTTGAGGACGAACTCCAACCCCTCCGGCGCCGCCTGCCGCCACGCCTCGACCGCCGAGCTGCGGGCCAGCCGGTAGAAGGTGGCGTTCACCTCGACGGTGGGAAACAGCGTGACGTAGTGCGACAGCCAGCGCTTCTTCGCCAGATCCTGCGGGAGACGACGCCACGCCAGTGGTCCTACTGCCAACCGCTGGTGCCGACCCGCACCTGCGCGGACAACCCTCGAGCTCCTCACCGTCAACACGGCACACGCTACCGAGCATGCGTACTCAAACGTTGGGCGCCGGGCCGGCGGCCGCTGCTGTGGCCGCCGGCCCGTGCCTCCTACTGACTCCCGCGGGTGGGGATCCGCAGATCCACCGACACCAGGTGGTGGTCGGACGAGGCCGCCACCTCGGCGAGCACATGGTCGCTGGTCGGCCAGAAGACGCTCGAGTCGAGGATCTGCAGGTTGTTGCTCGGCAACGCGTAGTCGACGCGCGCGGTCCACCTGAAGTCGGCGGTGTGGAACTCGGGCTCCGCCTCACAGCGCTGCTCGGGTGGGTCGTCGGCCTCCGCATGGCGCTCGGGAGCACCTTCGCTGTCCGGCGTGTCACGGTCGTTGACCATCGGATGGTCGAGCAGCTGCTCGATCGCGCCGGGCACCGAGTCGCCGACGCACGGGTCGGCGTTGTAGTCACCCAGGATCACGAACGAGGCACCTGGGTGCAGCCCGCCGGTCCCGCCGTCGTCGTCGTAGATGTAGCCGCTGCGTGCCGGATGGATGTAGTCGGCCCACAGCCGGATCTCGTCGTGGTTGCGCAGGACGTTGCGCTGCTCCTCACCGTCGAAGGCCGGCGGGGTGGGATGCGCGTTCAGGGTGTGCACGACGTGGTTGCCGATCTTCACCGGCACGTCCCAGTGCGACTTCGACGACAGCGGGAAGTGTTCGAGGATCTCGTCGGAGTACCAGTCGCCCTCCTCGTCGGTCTCGGGGTCGCTCGGCAGCAGCGCGCCCGGCATGTCGGCCCACCTAAAGTGCTGGAAGGTCCGGATCTCGTCCTCGACGATCGGGTACTTCGACAGCACGAGCATCCCGTACTGGCCTTGGTAGGTGCCGAACCCCCACGCGTCGTTCCAGGTGCCGGTGTCGCCGCTGTTGTCGAGATCGAAGCCCGAGTCGACACCGGTGTTGGACGGCGCGACGAAGGCATACTCGTACTCGATCGGGTCCTGCTCGCCCTGAGCTACCTCGAGGTAGTTCTCCCGGAATGCGTCGGCCGCGGCGTACTCGTCGACGCCGTCGAGGTCGCCGACGTAGTCGAACTCCCCGACTTGGAGCACGTCCGGGCGCTCGTGCTGGATGATCAAGGCGATGTCCTGCATCGGTTGGTGATCACCCGATGCGGCGTCCGCGAGGAACTCACCGGCGTCGTCGGCACCGAAATAGGCGTCGGAGAACGCCGTGTTGTAGGTGGCGAACCGCACCGTCTGCGGTGCGCGGTCGCCAGGGCCAGCCTCCCCAGTCGCTGAGATCTCGGGCGGGCCTCCCCCAGGCTGGGCCGCGGCCGGCAGCGCCGCCGCCAGGAGTAGGGAGAGCGCTGCCGACAGGGCCAGCAGCGGGCGCAGAGACGAAGACGTGCTGTCTGCGGTACTCATGCCTCGCGCTCCTTTCCATCGACAGGGCGCGCCCGGCCAGGACCGGCCGTCGTTCGTCGCTTGGTTCGCACCCCGTCCACGATGCATCATGACGAGCCTGACGTGCCCCGGATACCGACTTCCGTCGCGACCACTCGGCCACATCGCCGCGCCTGCGCAGGAGCCGCATGTCCTCCGAACGCCTGTCCGTCGGCAAGCTGCCGGCCGCCCTGCTCGGCGAGCTGCTCGCGGCCGCTCCCGCCAATGACGCCTCGGTCGTGCTCGGCCCGGCGATCGGCGAGGACGCCGCGGTGGTCGCGGTGCCGGACGGCGCGCTGGTGACCGCCACCGACCCGATCACGCTGACCAGCAGCGACGCCGGTCGCTACGCGGTGATCATCAACGCCAACGACGTGGCGGTGACCGGCGCGCGGCCACGCTGGTTCCAGGTCGCCGTGCTGCTGCCGCCCGGCACGGATGCCGACCACGTCCGCGCGCTGTTCGCCGAGATCACCGGGGCGCTGGACGAGCTCGATGCCACGTTGGTGGGTGGTCACACCGAGGTGACACCGGCCGTGAGACAGCCGGTGCTGGTCGGCCAGATGCTCGGCACCGTCACCACCGACCGGATCGTGGCCTCCAGCGGGGCCAGCGCCGGCGACGTACTGGTGCAGGTCGGGCCCGTGCCCGTGGAGGGCGCTGCGGTCCTCGCGGACGGCCGGCGGGAGGATCTCACCGGACTCGCCGACGACCTGGTCGCTTCGGCAGCGGGGGCCGCGGTCGAGCCGGGGATCTCGGTGGTCGACGCTGCACTGAGCGCTGCTGCCCAGGGCGCCACCGCGATGCACGACCCGACCGAGGGCGGCCTGGCCGCCGGCCTGCACGAGCTGGCCGACGCCTCCGGGGTGCGGCTGCGGCTCTCCGGCGGGGCGGTCGACTGGTTCGCGCCCGGGGTGGCGGTGTGCGAGGCGCTCGGTGCCGACCCATGGGCCACGCTCGCTTCGGGGTGTCTGCTGGCGACCTTCCCGCCGGAGGGGGTGGCGGCGGCCGTCGAGGCGTTGCGCACAGCGGGGCACACCGCCGTGCAGCTCGGCGTCTCGGAGGCGGGCTCCGGCGTGCTGGTCGACGAGGTCGCCCTGCCGGCACCGGGACGTGACGAGGTGGCCCGCCTGCTCGGAGACTGACACCTCGACGTCCCTGCCGTCGCCGACGGCAGCTACCCGGCGGTCACCCCCTGCTCGCGCAGGCGTTCGACGAGCTCTGGCAATGCCTGCTCGGCGGGCCGTGGGATCCCACGCGCGGCCGGCAGCGTCGGATCCGGGTTGATCTCCCAGACGCGGGCGCCGCCGCTGCTGGCCAGGTGCGGCAGGCTCGCAGCTGGCTCGACCTCACCTGCCGTGCCGACCACCAGCAGCTCGACGCAGCGGCGCACCTGCTGCTCCGCCCGCCGCCAGGCGTCCATCGGCAGCATCTCGCCGAAGAACACCGCATCGGGCTTGAGCGCCCCACCGCACGATTCGCAGCGCGGTGCACCGCCGGCCGCAGCCGCGGCCGCCACCTGCTCGCGGAGATACGTGCGCGAGCAGCGAAGGCACGTCAACGACGTCCGCGAGCCGTGCAGCTCGACCACGTCCTGGGTGCCGGCCAGCTGGTGGAGGCCGTCGATGTTCTGGGTGACCACGGTCGAGACGACCCCGAGCCGCTGCAGCTCGGCGATGGCATGGTGGGCGGGATTGGGCTCGGCGGCCTCCAGCACGGCGTCGAGCTCCCAGAGCATCTGCCACACCCTGTCAGGATCCGTGCGGATCGCCTCCA
>SKSM01000308.1 GCA_007122985.1 Nitriliruptoraceae bacterium
AGCACCGCGGGCGCGAGGGCGAGCCCGGCTCCGACCTGGGCCTGCAGGGAGCTGAACAGCGCGTTGGAGGCGGTGGTGGAGCCCGTCAGCACGGTTCCAAGGGCTCCGAGCGGCGCGGACACGGCGACGAAGCCCGCACCGAGACCGGTGGCCAGTCCGTCGGCGATGGCCGCGACCATGCCGGCGTCGGTCAGCGCCGACGCCAGCACGGTCAGACCGAGGATCGAGGCGCCGACCTTGCGGCAGCGCCCGAGCCAGCTGGCGGCCGCCGCCCGGCCGGTGCCGACCGGCCACCAGCCACGCCGCCGGTAGGCGACCACCGCGACCACCACGGCCAGGAGCACGTAGGCGAGCGGGTGCAGCAGCGGGCGGAACACCGGGGTCACCGCAGCGGTCTCGGTGGCGAATCCGAAGCCGGCCGAGCTGCCCGGCAGGACCGGGGCGAGCTCCGGCACGCGGTCCAGCAGGCGCCGCACGGGTGCGACGGCCAGCCCCACCGCCGCGGTTGCCGTCAGCACGAGGTAGGGCAGCGCGGCCACCCCCAGGTCGCGGCCGCCGGGCCTGACCGTCCCACGGTCGGGCAGCAGCCAGATGCAGGCCAGTAGGCCGACCAGGCCGGCGGCGGTCGAGCCGAGCGCGGGCTGGACGGCGACGACCGTGATCAGGGTGGCGCCCATGACCGCGCCGATCGCGATCATTCGCCAGCGGTCCCCGGCCGCACGTCGTCCGCGGCCGAGTACCAGCCAGCCCGACAGCAGCGCCGTCACGGCCAGGACGAGGCTGGTGCGCAGCGCGAACGAGCCGGCTTCGGCCTCGGTCAGCCGGGCGGTCGCCTCGGCCATGAAGTAGCTCGACCCCATCGAGCCGAACGTCACCGACCACTGGTAGCCGATCAGGCAGGCGGCCACCGCGCCGACCGGTGCCATCCCACGCCGGACCAGCATCGGTGCCGCCATCGCGATCGGGGCGCCGAACCCGGCCGCTCCCTGCAGGAACGAGGGCAGCACCCACGCCAGCAGCAGCAGCCGCCGGCCTTCGGTCGGGGCGAGCGCGGCCGCCGCGTCGGCCAGGTGGTTGAGCGCCCCGGAGCGGTCCAGCACCTCGTAGAGCAGCAGTGCCGGCAGCACGATCAGCAGGATCCAGGCGCCGGTCCACAGCCCCCGCAGCACGGCCACACCCGCGCCGAGGGGCTCCAACCCGAAGACGGTCACGCCGAGCCCCAGGGCGACCAGGGCGCTGATCCAGGCGATCGGCGTCAGCGGTCGCGACCGGAGCACCAGCACGGCCAGCACCACGATCGGCAGCGTGGCGACCAGCACCGCCCACAATGGCCAGCCCACGCTGCTTCCTCCCGCGCCGTCGCCCGCCCGTCTGATCCGCGCCGGAGGCTAGGAGGTCGCGGGCCCGTACCGGTCACGGCGCTCCGCCAGGCGGTGCGGCGTCGCGTCCAACGCTGCAAGCGTCGATGCAACGGCCGCGCGGATGGCGGTGACGGCCGTCTCGGGTGAGGTGGTCGTCGGTCCGGGCAGCACCCGGTCGGCGAGGGCCAGCGAGCGCAGCTCGTGCGCGGTCGGCCGCAGCAGCGGCGCGACGTCCGCCGCGCGGCCCTCGTCGTGGTGGAGGATCGCCGCAGCCCCTTCGGGAGCGATCACCTCGAACACCGCGTCGTCCTGGATCAGCAGCCGGTCGGTGCAGCCGAGTGCGAGCGCGCCGCCGGACCCGCCCTCGCCGACCACCAGGCCGATCGTGGGAGCGTCGACGCCGAGGGTGGCCACGAAGGTCTCCGCGATCGCCCCGGCGAGCCCGGACCGCTCCGAGGCGGGAGAGGGGTCGGCGCCCACGGTGTCGATCAGGGTGACCAGCGGCAGCTCCCACCGGGCTGCGAGCTGCGCACCGCGGACCAGCTTGCGGTAGCCGGCGGCCGTGGCCTGGCCGGGGTGGCGGTCGGGGTCGTCGGCGCGGGCGGCACGGTCGGTGCCGAGCACCATCATCCGTCGCCCGCCGAGCCGCGCGACCGCCGCAATGGCGACGGGGTCGTCCTCGCCGGCCCGGTCACCGCGCAGCTCACGGTGCTCGTCGAAGGCCTGCGCGAGGAGCTGGCGCGCGGTCGGTCGGGCGGTGTCACGGGCACGGGTGGTCGCCTCCCACGCCGCGAGCTCCTCGACGGGCTCGGGCGGAAGTGCGAGGTCGGGCAGGGGGCCGTCGCGGTGGCGGGGATGGACGAGCCCGATCCAGGCGTCGAGCACCGCTACCGCGTCATCGGCCACGACCTCGTCGACCAGACCGCCGGCGAGGGCGGCCTGCGCGGTGTGGCTGTCGTCGCCGGGTGGCCGGCCGGTGGCCGCGGCGACCACCCGTGGTCCCGCGAAGCCGACCGTGGCCCCGGCGTCGGCGACGATGACGTCGGCGAGCGCGCCGTAGGAGGCGTACACGCCGCCGGTGGTCGGGTGCCGGAAGTGTGCGAGCACCGGCAGGCCCGCATGGCGCAGGGCGCGGACGCCCGCCGCCGCCCGGCTCATCTGGTGCAGGGCCACCATGCCCTCCTGCATGCGTGCGCCGCCGGAGCTGATCACGGCGAGGAACGGCAGCTGGTGTTCGCGGGCGTGGGCCATGGCGTGGACGACGCGCTCACCGTGGGCCGCCCCCATCGAGCCGCCCAGGAAGTCGAACCGTCCGAGCGCGACCACGACCTGCCCGCCACCGAGCTGCACGGTGCCGGTGGTGACCGACTCGTCGGTGTGGGTGTCGGCTGCGGCTGCCAGACGATCGCGGTAGCCCGGGAAGTCCAGCGGGTCGACGGCGGTCGGCGCCGCCGCTGTCGGCAGGGCGTGGAGCTGGTCGGCAGCGAGCGCGCGCGGCGTCGTGGTGTGGCCGGAGGGCGCCAGCGTCGCGGCCCGTGAGCTGCGGGCGGTCATGGCTGGTCCTTCCCGTCGTCGGGCCCGTCGTCGGGGTCGAGCTCGACGGGCGGCTGCCAGTCGAAGAGCTTGAGATCGCCGACGTGGCCCAGATGCGCCTGCATCGCCGCCCGGGCCGTGTCGGCGTCGCCGGCCCGGATCGCCCTCGCGATCGCCTCGTGGTCGTGGAGCGAGCGGGGCGGACGCCCCGGCTGTGCGAGCGACTCGCTGCGGGTCTCGGTGATCGCATCCGCGAGATGGTCCATCAGCTCGGCCAGGGTCGGGTTGTGGGCGGCCGCGGTGACCGCCGCGTGGAAGGCGGCGTCGCCGTCGAGTCCCGGCTCACCGGCGGCCACCTCGTGGCGCATGCGCTCCAGACCCGCATCGATCGCAGCGAGATCCGGCTCGGTGCGACGTGCCGCGGCGAGGCCGGCGATGGGGACCTCGAGCGCACGGCGCGCCTCGAGCACCTCCGGCAGCCGTCGGCGGCGGTCGAGGACGGCGGCGACGGCCTCGGCCTGCGGATCCAACGGACGCAGGAACGTGCCGCCGCCGTGGCGGACGTCGACCAGTCCCTCCACGCGCAGCTGCACGATTGCCTGACGCACGGTGGTGCGCGAGACACCGAGACGCGCCGCGAGGTCGCGTTCGCCCGGCAGCCGGTCGCCTGGCTCGAGCTCCGACTGGACGATGTGCGACAGCAGCCGCTCGGCGATGACCGCGTGCAGCGGGGTCCTCGCGACGGGTCGCAGCGCCGGGGCCGACCCACCCGCAGCGCCGGAGGGTGCCGGCGTCGGGCGGTCCCGGGCGTCTGCGCGGTCGGTCATCGGCGTCACCACCGTCGTCGCGGCCAGCCTATGGTCTAGAGACTGGACCAGTCAACCACTCGGCGAGCCCCCGGTGGCACGGCGCTACGCTCGCTCCCCCCGGAGATGAGGAGCCACGGTGGGGCAGTACGTCCAGCTCGAGGTCGACGAGCAGCGCCGCGTCGGCACGATCCGGCTCGACCGACCGCCGATGAACGCGCTGTCGCACCAGGTGTGGCGCGAGATCGAGGCCGCGACCCACGAGGCCGTCGACCACGACGCGGTCGCCGCCATCGTGGTCCACGGCGGCCCGAAGGTGTTCGCCGCAGGTGCCGACATCAAGGAGTTCCCCGACTGGAGCTACCAGGACGTCAACGAATCCGGCCAGGTGCTCCACCGCGCGCTCGACACCCTGGCGCGTGCGCCGATGCCGACCATCGCCGCGATCAACGGCTACGCCCTCGGCGGCGGCTGCGAGCTGGCCCTGGCGTGCGACTTCCGCTTCGCGGCCGACAACGCCAAGCTCGGCCAGCCGGAGATCCTGCTCGGGCTGATCCCCGGGGCGGGTGGCACCCAGCGGCTGCCGCGGCTGATCGGGCTGTCGCGGGCCAAGGAACTGGTCTTCTCCGGGCGGATGGTCGACATGGTCGAGGCCGAGCGCATCGGCCTGGTCGACCACGTGGCGCCTGCCGACGAGCTCTACGACCGTGCCATGGAGTCGGCGGCCGCCTATGCCGCCGGCCCGTACGCGCTGCGGTTGGCCAAGCGCGCGATCGAGGACGGCACGGAGCTGCCCCTGGATCAGGCCCTGCGGCTCGAACGCAGCCTGTTCGCGGAGTGCTTCGCCACCGAGGACGCGCGCACCGGCATCGCGAGCTTCATCGAGCACGGCCCCGGCAAGGCCGAGTTCTCCGGCCGCTAGGAGCCCCACGTGACCGCCGAACCCGCTCCGCCCGCCGATCCGGCGGTACCGGACCCCCGCCGGCTGGACGTCAAGGCGAAGCAGGCGGTCTACCACGACTGGGAGTCGCGCTCCTACGAGGACAAGTTCGCGATCTCCTACGACGAGCGCTGCATCACCTACGCGCGCGACCGGTTCCGCAAGGTCGTGCCCGAGGG
>SKSM01000326.1 GCA_007122985.1 Nitriliruptoraceae bacterium
CCGCCGTCCGGGGCAACCGTCGTCGCGCCGGCGCGGCCGAGCGAGCACGCGCACGCCCCGGAGTCCGACGAGCAGCCGGAAGCCGAACCCAAGCGGGCACTGTTCAATCGCGGCTAGCCGGGTTCGCGCGGTGGCCGCAGCCGCCGTGGTGCGCCACCCCGTGCGCCCGTCCGGTCGTGGACCCGTCCCGCCGCGGATAGCCTCGCCGTGGCTGCGCGGGCGGATCTCCCGTGCGGCGGAGGTACTCGGTGGGGCGGCTGCTGTCGGTCGCCGCGGTCCTGGTGGTCGCGGTCGGTGCGGTGCTGTTCGCACGTGGGGACGTGCCGTGTGAGGTCGTCGCGGTCCAGCCGACGTGCGAGGTGGCGCTCAGCCCGGGTCCGAGCGAGGACACGCTCGAACTGGTCACCATCACCGGGGCCGACGCCTTTCCTCCGACGTCCGGTGAGCTGCGGCTGACGACCGTCGCCGTCCAGGACGACCTGACCTTCGGGACGTGGTTGTCGGGCCGGACCTCCTCGATCGTCGAAGTGGTCCCGCGCGAACGGATCTACCCCGAGGGGTCGGACCCCGACGAGGTCGCCGAGCTCAATGCGGCCGCGATGGCTGACAGCCAGCTGGTGGCCATGATCGCAGCGCTCGAGCAGGTGGGCTACGAGCTGGATCCCGAGGGCGCGCTGGTGGCTGGCGTCACCGACGACGCCGTCACCGACGAGCTCGAGGTCGGCGACGTCATCGTGGCGGTCGACGGCGAGCAGGTCGAGGAGAGCCTCGACGTGGTCGAGCTGGTCCAGGCCCGGCGGCCGGGCGAGGAGCTCGTGCTCGAGGTGCGTGACGACGAGGGGTCGCGGCAGGTCGAGGTCACCCTCGGCGAGTCCCCGGACGAGCCCGGCACGGGGTTCATCGGGGTGTTCCTGACCACCGAGCTCGACCTGCCGGTCGACATCGACATCGACGCCGGGGTCATCGGTGGCCCGTCGGCGGGGATGATGTTCGCCCTGTCGATCATCGAGCTGCTCGAGGAGGGCGATCTGATCGACGGGCGGGTCGTGGCAGGTACCGGCACGCTCGACCGCAGCGGGAGCGTCGGCGCGGTCGGGGGCGTGCGACAGAAGCTCGCAGCCGTCACCGCCGGGGACGAGGGCCCGCCGGCCGACGTGTTCCTGGTCCCGCGCGACAACCTCGACGACGCCAGGCAGGCGCCGATCACCGACGAGGTGCTCGTGGTCCCGATCGACACCCTCGACGACGCGATCGCGGCGCTCGAGGCCCTCGGTGACGACCGCCGACCGGCAGATGCGGAGCTGCGGGCCGCCTCCTGAGCGCACCGTCCACCGCCGCGACGCCGGCCGGTGGGCCGCCCGCCCACCTCCCGTCCGTGCACCCTGGGGCCGCGACCGTCCGAACCCTGCGCGGTGTCCGCGGCGGGGTGGGCGTCCGACCGGTGTCGTAGGTAGCCTCGCGGGCATGCAAGGGAGTTGCCGTCCGGCTGACCGAGACGGCCGAGGCGGCTGAGAGTCGCAACCGTAGATGGCCCCTCTGGGCCGGATCGAAGGATCGTCGTGGGGGACCTCGTCCGCCGTCGGCTCGGCACCGTCATCGTGCTGGGCGTACTCGTCGTGCTGTTCAGCGCCAACCGCATCGCGGTGCTCGTCACCGACTTCTGGTGGTTCGACGAGCGGGGCTTCCGTCAGGTGTTCACCACCGTGCTGACCAACCGGGTCATGCTCGGCGTGGGCTTCGGACTGGTGCTGGCCGTCCTGATCGCGGTGAACCTGCTCATCGCGCGCAAGCTGCGACCGTTCTATGTGCCGAGCTCGCCGCAGCAGGCGCAGATCCAGCGCTACCGCGAGATGGCCGACCCCTACCTGCCCTGGCTGATCGCGGTCATCGCGGTGGTGTTCGGCGCGACGACCGGGCTCGCGCTCAGCGCCTCGTGGGAGCCGTGGCTGCTGTTCCTCAACGGCGGAGAGGTCGGGGCGACCGACCCGCAGTTCGGGGTCGACATCGGCTTCTACCTGTTCCAGCTGCCGTTCCTGCAGCTGCTGCAGACCTGGGCGACCACCTCGCTGGTGTTGACGACGCTGCTCACCGCCGGCGCGCACTACATGTTGGGTGGCATCCGCCCGGAGGCCGAGGGCGAGAAGATCCTGCCGTCGGTCAAGGCCCACCTGGCGATCCTGCTGTCTGCGATCCTGGCGGTGTGGGCCTGGGGCTACTGGCTGGACCGCTACGAGCTGAACTTCTCGCCGCGCGGCACCGTCACCGGCGCGTCCTACACCGATGTCAACGCCGAACTACCGGCCCTCTACCTGCTGATGGGCGTGTCGGTCATCGCCATCGCCCTGGTGCTGTGGTCCATCCGGCGATCCGGCTTCCTGCTACCGGGCGCGGCCATCGCGCTGCTCGTGGTCGCCTCGTTGATCCTGCAGGCTGCCTACCCGGCGGCGATTCAGCGGCTGCGGGTCGATCCCCAGGAGCTCGCCCGCGAGCAGGAGTTCATCGCCCGCAACATCGAGGCGACGCGTGACGCCTACGGGTTGGCGGACGTCGAGGTACAGCCGCTGCCGATCGAGAACGACCTCGACAGAACGGACGTGGAGGAGAACGAGCTCACGCTGCTCAACGTCCGGCTGTGGGACCCGGAGGTGCTCGAGACCACCTATCAGGAGCTCCAGTCGCTGCGGCCGTACTACGAGTTCAACGACGTCGCGATCGACCGCTACGAGATCGACGGCGAGCTGCGCCAGGTGATGCTCTCGACCCGTGAGCTCTCCGAGCTTCCAGAGACCTCCGACACCTGGCAGAACCGCCACATCACCTTCACCCACGGCTACGGCGTGGTCGCCTCGCAGGTCAACACCGCCAACGTCGAGGGCCAGCCGGTGTTCATCTCCGCCAACATCCCGCCGGACGGCCAGGAGGAGGTGGCGCCGACCGCCCAGCCGGGCGTCTACTTCGGTGAGTTCGCCGAGCCGGTCTACAACCTGGTTCGCACCGAGGCGAGCGAGCTCGACTTCGAAGAGCCCGACGGGCAGGGGCAGGTGCTCACCGAGTACGACGGTCAGGCCGGGGTGGCGATCAACAACATCTTCCGGCGGCTGGCGTTCGCGCTGCGCTTCAACGACTACAACCTGGTGCTGACCAACCTGCTGCGCGACGACTCGGCGATCATCTACAACCGCCAGGTCAGCGAGCGGGTCCGCGAGGTCGCGCCGTTCCTCGAGCTCGACGACTCGCCGTACCCGGTGGTGGAGAACGGTCGGGTCAAGTGGGTCGTGGACGCCTACACCACCTCCAACCAGTACCCGTACTCCGAGCGCGCGCTGCTGACGACCGACTCCGGCGACATCCCCGTCAACTACGTGCGCAACTCGGTGAAGGCGGTCGTCGACGCGTTCGACGGCGACGTGACCCTCTACCGCGTCGAGGACGACGATCCGATCCTCGACGCCTGGGAGGAGATCTTCCCCGGCCTGATCACCCCGGCCGAGGAAGCTGGCGACATCACCAACAACTTCCGCTATCCGCAGGACCTCTTCCGCCTGCAGTCGGACCTCTATCAGGCCTACCACATCCGGGACGCAGCGGAGTTCTACAACCGCGCTGACGAGTGGGACGTGCCCGGTGACCCCGCGTTCGCGGCCAACCAGGCCGACGGCGCGTCGGAGCTGACCCAGGCGCCGCAGCGCCGGCTCGAGCCGTACTACCTGCTCATGCGCCTGCCGGGCGAGGAGGCCGAGGAGTTCGTCCTGATCCAGCCCTACCTGGCACGGCAGCGGCCGAACATGGTCGCCTGGCTCGCCGGACGTTCCGACGGCGAGAACCTCAACGAGCTGTTCGCCGTCAGGTTCCCGACCGACCAGCAGGTGCTCGGGCCGTTCCAGGCCCAGGCCCGCATCCAGCAGGACGACGACATCTCCGCCTACATCACGCTGCGCTCCCGTGAGGGCTCGCAGGTGATCTTCGGCAACCTGCAGGTGCTGCCGATCGCCGACTCGATCCTCTACGTCCAGCCGCTGTTCCTCCAGAACCCCCAGGCGCAGATCCCCGAGCTGGCCCGGGTCGCGGTCGTGATGGGTGAACGCACGGCATTCGACCGCACGCTGGCCGGTGCGGTCAGCCAGATCATCGGCACCGACGTCCCGGACTCGCTGATTGCCGCGGAGGCGGTCGACGACCCACTGGACATCGACCCGCTCGAGGACGACGACGTCGAAGAGGCCGATCCGGAGACCGACCCGGACGCCGACGAGGACACCGACGATCCCGTCCAGGTCTCCGAGCAGCTGCTGCGCGATGCGCTGCAGGCGTTCGCCCGCGCGGACGACTCGCTGTCCAACGGCGACCTCGCCGGCTACCAGCGCAACGTCCGAGAGGCGCAGGGCTTGCTCGAGGATGCCGCCGCGGCGCAGGGGATCTCGCTGGACGAGCTGCTCAACGGTAACGGTGAGGCATCCGACGCCGATCTGCTCGACGACCTCGATTCCGGCGACGGCACCGCTGCCGATGACTGATCTCCGCTGACGGTGGACGGTGGTGGGGCCGGCGCCTGCGGCGCCGGCCCCACCACCGTCCGGGCACCGCACGGGTGATCGGAGCTGAGTTCGCGTCACACGGGACTCATGGGTACCGTTCCCCTTCACGGCGCGGGGTGGAGCAGTTCGGTCAGCTCGCCGGGCTCATAACCCGGAGGTCGCAGGTTCAAATCCTGCCCCCGCTACTGGGAAAACCCCCGAATTCGGGGGTTTCTCCTTTTGATGGCCGCCGAATGGCCGCCAGAAACTCCAGCGCAGCTCC
>SKSM01000302.1 GCA_007122985.1 Nitriliruptoraceae bacterium
ACCAACTTTTACAAAATGCCGATAAGCTCTTTGACCAATAGAAATTACTGGTAAAGTATTACCATTAACCGTTAATTCACTTGGAAGTTCATAACTATCATCAAGATTAGGACCTTGATATGAAATAATTTCATAACCGGTAACCGGATTACCTTGATAATCATCCAAAGTTACCTCACGAACTGCATATTCACCTAAATCATAATTATTATGAACCTAGTACAAACAATCTCCATTTATTGTGACAATTTGTTGTAATTATTGAAATTAGGTTATTAACTGCGCTATCGGATAATTTGTGTATATTCTTGTTATACACTTGATCGGTAATATGTATACGAAAGTTAATAGTATTTGGAAGAATATATACAGTGAAATTATTCAAAATTCTACACCTTATTAAAAAACTCCAAATGGTCATCTGAACGGCGTTCTCTATAATACTTCTTAGCGGAGTTCTTTGGCAATCGTTCGAACGAACAAACCATTTCTATGAATTCAGATCTAGTAGAAAAGGTGTTTTGGGTTGCGGATGTGACTTCACCGACGTTCCGTGCAACTACCGTGAGGTCTGAACTCAGTGCCTCGAGGATGACTCGAGGTAGCCCCTCGCGTAGCGAAGGCAGGACCAAGACGTCCCCGGCGTCGAGATACCCACTCACATCAGACGGCTGGACGAAACCGGTAAACGTCACGTGGGCCTCGAGTTCCTCGCTCAATTCGGGCTGGTCGCCACTCCCGAGTATCAGAAAATGAAGGTCGTCTCGCCGTTCAAGGATGTCGGGGATCGCTTCCATGAGGAAATCGAAGCCCTTCATTCGGTTCAGTCGTCCGATGAAGAGTACGACGTTCTCCTGTTCGATGTGGTCAAGGTTCAGATCGGAAGGCGGAGTGAACGAAGCTAATCGATCCGGATCGATCGAGGGGGGGAGAACACCGATCCTGTCTTCATCGACTCCACGGTCGGTGAGCCGCCCTTTCCCGGTCGGGCCAAGAACGATACATCCGTCGGCGAATTTCGGCGGCCATCGACCGAGCACGTTGTGAAACGCGAAATATTTGATCTTCTCGGTTCCCTGTCGCGGAACGTAACTGTAGAAGGCGTCGGTGTCGTACCGGTAGACGAATTTGCAGCCGAATCGCTTCGCGAGAAGGCCGACGATCCATCCGTACTGGGTCGGCTTGGTCACCTGAACGGCAACATCGGTGTCGTTGGTTTTCAAATACTCGTAGAACGCCCGAACCTCTGCGGTCTTCGAGTCGCCTTTGTAGGTGTGTTTCGTGAAGCTGTCGAAGTACTCGTCGACGTCCGAACACTCCTTCGCAACGAGGTCCAGATCGAACTCGTCTTCGAGCATCCAACCCATGTTGGTAACGTCGAGGATGACGTTCGGTTTGACCTGGGCGCCGACGAAGAACGTTAATTTTCTCACGGTTTCTCCTACGGGTATCCCTCTGTAGAGGTAATAAATACTCCCTTCGGTATATATCTACAAGTCATATGGAGACCGATTGAAATCCAATATCGTTCTCCCCATTCTGGCTGCGTGGTCCGCCTTCTGGAGCCATACCTTCTCGTACTGACCGTATCGCTGCTTCTGTATTCGAGCCCGCCGGAGGTAGGGATAGGGGAGGAGGTAGATGAGGTCCCTGAGTCGGCAGCCGATTGCCAGACAAAGGTCGTGAAGAGCACTCCAGACAGTGGCTGAATATCTCGTTTCGTCGATGAGCGTCTTCTGGATTCCGTCCGAGAGGTCGTCGAACAACGTATCGCCGAGTTGGAGGAGGTAGAAGAGGGCATCCACTACCGGACTCCCTTCGACGGAACCCCACTCCCAGTCGATGACTCCGGTCACCGTGGCGCCATCCGTGAGGATGTTTGGACCGAAGAAGTCCCCATGACAGGGTGAAACGGGATAATCGATCGGTCCAGAGAAATTCGAAACCACTCTGTACGTTTTTCCCCCGAACGTCAACATCGCCTCGTACTTTTCACTGTCGATGGACTTCCGTTGGTCGACCTGTTTTGCTAGAACGTCGGTTAACCAAGTGAGGGGAATCTCTACCGATTTAGAGAACGAATCCGGATTCCGCTTGTAGTGGTTGGAAATGGTGTAGCCCGAGACTGCCCGCTCCTCGATCACGTCTCTTCCGTTCATCCGCACCCACTCTGTTTCAGGAATCGTCTGTTTGAGTTCACCGTTCAACGGTGAGCGGATCGCATTCATCACCTCGACCTCCCTTTCTACGAACTCCCGGTTCACATCCGCTGGAATCTTTCTAATTGCTTCTATCGACCCTGAATCGAATTGGAGCAACGTCGAACGGTTGACCGTCGACTTCTGAACGTCGAACGTCGGACGAGTACTGGTCGTGGGACCATAGACAAAAACGAAACTCGGTAAGAAATACTTGAACAACCCAGCTTCGTGCATGTACTCGCCGATACGAGTGGTATAGTCGATCAGCCGATTGGCGCCGGGTTCGTCTCCCAGATCGAGTAACCATCTGATTGCGCATTCCGAGTCTAAGTCTACAGTGAACGCCGTCTCTCTCTGAAATGAGCTGACAACCGCATACCTTGCGATGAGGTCTGGGTGATTATCTCTGAGAAGTTGGAATACATCCCGTACGGGTGTGTTATGTTGGCCTCTGTGGAGTCCAAAGCTCCGAGAAAGGAGACTCAGCCGGTTAGTTCCGTCTACTCGAAGTGCGAGATATCCGCTGTGATTCAGATGTCGGATTGAGTTGGTTATTACTTCCTTGTCGAGGACTGGTGGATTATCGAGGATGAGGAGGTCCTGAGGCTCCCGCTCTCGATCGATATCACTGTATCTCTCTCGGATAGAGACTGAATTGAATACCGGTTCTAGGATCTCTCGGTATTCGTTCCTATAACCACCAACGTAAACACAATTTTCCTGATTTTCTCGCTCTAAAATATAAGGCCAAGAATAATGATACAGATTTGTAGAGGGCGTAGCCATTAGAGAACGTCATGAGGTAATCTATTTAAATCATTCTACCTAACCGATTCAGAGATGCACATCGCGTTCTGCGAGGCCCACTACGATAGCTATAGTGGGGCTCAACAATCGATGGAACCACTGATATCTCGATCCAACTTCGAAGAGGTCACTGTCATCACTCCTGACCAGGGAAAGTTTTCAGACAGTTTGAAGCGCGGTAACAGCAACTTCAAAATTCTGAAACTCGGTTCCGATGTCCATACCCTGCAAGACAATATTCGTTCTGCTAACCCGTTGACCCGAGCTAAACGGGGGCTAGAACTGACTGTCTATTACAAAGATGTTCTTTCGTATTTGACCACCTCCGGAATCGACATCGTGTATTGTAATAATCTCACGAGCTTGTGGTTGTACGGCCCACCTGCAGTGATAGCTAGGAAACCGGTGATTTGGTTCGTGAGGAGTGACTCCGGCCTGTATCCTCAGTTGAATCGATTAGGTACGCATATAGCGGATCGCGTCATCCTGATCTCAACCGGTGTATCCAGCAGATTTGGTGCAGAGAGCGTAGAAGAGCTGGGTGATAAGTTCCACGTAATAAACACAGGCATCGATATCGAAGAGTTCGCAAACGCCGATCCAAGGGGTTCTGACGATAGCCCGTTAAATATCCTTCATATAGGCACGATTCAACCACGGAAAAATCAACACGGTCTCGTCAAAGCGGTTGAAGCAGTAAGCGACCGGCTTCCGGAGTTCGAACTCCGATTTGCAGGTTCGGTAGCCTCGGGTCACGAGGACTACTACAAGTCGCTTCACGACCTCATAGAACAATCTTCGATAAAGGATAGAATCGAACTCCTCGGATACAGGGAAGACATTCCAGAATTGCTGCATGAAAGCGATTTCGTGGTTCTACCGTCTACCAGTGAAGGGTTGCCGAGAGCTGTACTGGAAGCAGCTGCTACTGGAACACCTAGCATCGCCACTAGGGTCGGTGGAGCTGAAGAAATAATTACGGACGGTGAAAACGGTTACTTAGTGGACATCGGAGATCAAGAGAGTTTATCACAACGGATCATCTCACTCGCGTCAAGCCCGGAGTTACGTAACGAAATGGGAGTTAGAGCGCGTGAAACAGTTATTGACCAGTTCACCGTCGAGAACTACGTTGACAACTTCGAACATTTTGTGAGAAACAGATACCAGTAACTATTGCTGTAACTCTGCATACCCTTGTAACGTCTTCTGAACTGTTTGCTGCCACGAATAGTCTTCTAGAACTCGTCGTCGTCCAACCGCCCCCATCCGTTCCCGGCGGTCGCGGTCCGATAAGAGCGTGATCAGTGTAGACGCGAGATCTTCTGGCGATTCACGTGGAACCATCACACCAGCATCTTTGACTATAGGAATCAACTGCTCCAGATCCGAGACGATTACCGGGACTTCACAAGCCATCGCTTCCAGCACCGTCCGTGGCAACCCTTCGTTCAAGCTCGGAAGCGTGAAGACGTCACTCTCGGCATAGATATCAGGCATCCGGTCGTTCGGAACGTTTCCGACGAACTCGACGTTCGAGTCGATCCCATCTCCTCTCGTTCGTTCGACCAGTTCGTCACGAAGAGGACCATCACCGACGATTTTCAGGGTGACATCGGAAAACTCCGTCATAACGTGCTTGAACGCGGTTAGCAGATCGCTGACGCCTTTACCGGGTTTCAGACGCCCGACGAATAGGATCTGTAGACCGTCACGGGGTTCCCTTTTCGATGGAGCGAACCTCTCGCAGTCGATCCCGTTGTGAACGACACTGACATCGG
>SKSM01000260.1 GCA_007122985.1 Nitriliruptoraceae bacterium
CCCTGCGGGGCGGTCATTGCGGCCGGTGCCATCGGGCAGTGCCCTGGGAGCAGGCTCGTCGGCGTCTGGGTGCTCGGTGTCTGGGTGCTCGGTGTCTGGGTGCTCGGCGCCCGGCTCGTCGGTGTGGCCGGCGCCCGGGCGCACGCGTCGACCGCACCTGGCTGCGGAGCGCTCGGGCGCCTACCGGCCCGATGGCGCGGATGTGGTCGACGGCGCTGGTGGCCGGACGACCGATCGGGCGGCGCCGGAGGTCGATGCGGTACTCGACGAGCTGACCGCGGTCCTGGACCGGCTCGGCGGGGCCTCGTTCGAGGGCCTGGCCGCCGGTCAGCTCGAGGCGCTGCTCGGCCGCATCCAGCGTGAACTCGGCCGTCTCACCGCGGTCCGCGCCACGGTGACGTCGAGGTGGGAGGACCAGGCCCGCGCCGCCGCGGGCCGCGGCCGTGAGGGGCAGGTCGAGCGTGAGACCCAGCAGCTGCTGCGCGATCAGCTCAACCTGCCGCCGGGGGAAGCCAAGCGGACGGTCAAGGCCGGTCGGAAGGCGAACGCCCCGGGCCCCGTCGGTGACGGATTCCGTGACGGTCGGCTCAGCGAAGCCCATCTGTCGGTGATCGCCGACATCGGCCGCGGACTGCCGCCGGACGTGCGCCACCGCCTCGAGGCGGAGCTGACCGACGCCGCGCAGCGGCTGGATCCGGTCGCGCTCGGTCGGCTGGCGCGGCGTCGCCTCGCCGAGCTCGATCCGGAGGACGCTCGCCGCTCCGAACAGCGCCGTCATGCCCGGCGTCGACTGTCGATGGCCACCACCGACGATGGTGGGGTGCGCATCTCGGGTCAGCTCTACGGCCTGCAGGCGGAGAAGGCCATGACGGCGTTCCACGCCTTCCACAGCCATGACGCCCCCGGGCAGCGACGCAGCCCCGAGCACCGCGGTGCGGATGCCTTCGAGGCACTGTGCGACGTGGCGCTGCGCTCGGGCGAGGCCGCCAGCCAGCACGGCCAGCGACCACACGTGCAGGTGCTGCTGCCGTGGCAGAGCCTGGTCGCCGAGTCGGGTGTGGCCGAGCTCGCATACACCGGCCCGATCAGCGTCGAGGAGCTGCGGCCGTTGCTCAGCGATGCCGTGATCGGACGAGTCGTACTGGACGGCGACGGTGTTCCGATCGAGGTCTCCAAGCAGGTGCGGACCGTGCCCGCCGGACTGTGGCGTGCCCTGTTGGCCCGCGACGGGGGCTGCACGTGGGAGGGCTGCGACGCACCCGCCGGCTGGTGCGAGGCCGCCCACGGCGACATCCCCTACCGGCTCGAGGGGCGGCTGCAGCTCGACAACGCGGCGCTGCTGTGCAGCCGCCACCACCGGCGGTTCGACGCCGGCGGGTGGGCCATGGTCATCGACGGCGCGCAGGTGAGCTACCGCCGGGTCGCACCCGGTGGCGGAGCCTCGGCTGAGGCGGTGCCATCGGGCGCCGGCCCACCCGTCGGGGCCGGTCGTCCCGCGAGCGGCCCGGCACCACCACAACCGCCACGACCACCGACGGTGCCGGGGGCGCAGCTCGGCTTCGACGACGCGCCCGGCTGAGTCGCAGCAGCGCGGCCCCGGCCAAGCCGGCGTGGTGCCGGCCGTGGCAGTCTCGGTGGTGGGCGACAAGGGACGTGCCTTCGGTGCTGTCCTGCAGGTCGGGCTGGGGTCGTGCGCCCAGCAGTGTGGTGCTGCGGTGTCGTTGTCGTTGTCGTGCGCCCGGCAGCGTGGTGGCGCGGTGTCGTGCGCCCAGCAGCGTGATGTGTCGGGGTCAGGTTGACCACCTCGACGTGGCTGGTCATACTGCCGGCCGACAACCGACGCAGGCGTCCCGTTAGGCGAGGCTCCTGCACGCGTAAGCACCCGTTGCCCGGCAACGTCGAGAGACGCCGACGGGTCAACAGGTCGGGTCGGACCAAGGCCCCACCTAACGCGGGTCCACGGTGCCGCTGCTGGCGAGCGCTACCGTGTAGGCGTGCAGTGCTGAAGCTCCACGTTGGGAACGTGAGCAGTTCGCTGCTCGACCTCGTGAACCTTCAGGCCTCCCCACGCGGGGAGGTCTTCTTCGTGCGTCACCACGGTGCGTCCCACCGTGACTACGAGTGTGAGAGGAGGTGATGGCGTGGGCGACGACCCAGGCAGTCGATCGCCCGGGCGACGACCCGGGGATCGAGCAGATGATGTCGCCGTGACCGCGGCATGCGAGCACCACAGCGTCCCGTCCGGTGCCCTCCGCCGTCACCCGGGAGGGTCTCGACCTGGCTGACGGGCGCTGACGATGGGGACCGCTGGACACCGCCGTCCGGCGCCAGCCGCGAAGGAGCCCGTCATGACCATGACGACCGAGACCCTGGCCGAGCTCGTCGAGAACAAGGACGTCGAACGCCTCCACGAGTGGCTCGAGGAGCAGGGCGCCCTCGACATCGCCGACGAGCTCGCGCGTCTCGAACCGCACCAGCGTCCGATTCCGTTCCGGCTGCTGCCGAAGGACCGGGCGCTCGCGGTGTTCGAGGCATTCGACCCCGTGCACCAGAGCGAGCTGCTCGACGCGCTCGCCGACGTCGACATGGACGAGCTGTTCGCCGGCATCGACGCCGATGACCGTGCGCGGCTGCTCGACGAGGTGCCGGCGAAGGTCGCACGACGGCTGCTGGCCGGCCTGCCGAACTGGGCACGTCGCAACACCAACGCGCTGCTCGGGTATCCGGAGGAGTCCGCCGGGCGCATGATGAGCCCGCGCTACGTCAGCGTGCGCAGCACCATGTCCGCCGCCGACGCGCTCACCAAGGTCAGGCGTGCGGGGCTGCGCCCGCGCGAGGTGCTCGTGCTGCCGGTCACCGACGATCAGCGGCGGTTGGTCGGCGTGGTCAACCTGCCGGACCTGGTCACCGCGAGCCCCGGCACGGTCGTCGACGAGCTGACCAGCCACGACACCTACTCGATCCAGGTCGACGACGACCAGGAGATCGCTGCTCGCCTGATCCAGGAGGCGGACCTGGTCGCCCTGCCCGTCGTCGACCACGAGGACCGGCTCGTCGGTGTGGTCACGGTCGACGACGCGATGGAGATCATCGAGCAGGAGGAGACCGAGGACATCTCACGGGCCGGCGGTGTCGAGCCGCTGGGCGTCCCCTACCTCGAGGCGGGCGTCATTCAGCTCGCGCGCAAGCGGGCGGTCTGGCTCGTGCTGCTCGGGGTCGCCGCCGTCGCCAGCGTCACGGTCATCGGCCGGTACGAGGACCGCATAGAGACGGCCAGCGCCCTCGCGTTGTTCATCCCGCTGCTCATCGGCACCGGTGGGAACTCCGGAGCACAGGCCGCGACCGTGGTGATCCGCGCGTTGGCGGTCGGCGAGGTGCGGCTCGCCGACGTCCCGCGGATTCTGCGACGCGAGCTGGTGGTCGGCGCGGTGCTCGGCCTGATGCTCGGCGTGATCGGATTCCTGCCCGTCTGGCTGTTCTTCGATCTGCAGTTCGCGATCGTGATCAGCTCGACCCTGTTCTTCATCTGTACCTGGGCGACGTTCGCGGGGGGCATGCTGCCACCGATCGCGAAACGGCTGGGGATCGACCCGGCCGTCTTCTCCACCCCGGTCATCGCCACGCTCGTCGATGCGACCGGGTTGCTGATCTACTTCTCGATCGCGGTCTGGGTGCTCGGCATCTGACCTGCGGCGAGGTGGCGGACGGGCCAGGACCCCGCCGGTCAGCGGTGGCCGCATCCTCGGCGGCCCGACCGTGACCTGGCAGGCTTGTCCGCCGACCGGAGCCGCCCGTCCACAGCATCGGAGCATGCCGTGACCCTGCTCGTCGCCCTCGTGCTCGGGGTCGTGCAGGGCGTGTTCATGTTCGTGCCGGTCTCGTCGACCAGCCACCTGGTGCTGACCCAGACCCTGCTGCGCGAGCGCGGGGTGGACCTGCCCGCTCCCGACAGCCCCGAGATGATCCTGTTCGATCTGGTCGTCCACGTCGGCACGCTGGTCTCGGTCGTGATCGTGATGGGCGACGGGCTCAAGGAGCTGTGGCACGGCGTGCGCGGTGAGGCGCAGGGCGGGGTGCTGCGACGTGGCGGTCCGGGTCTGGGGCTCGGGCTCGCCGAGGCCACCTCGACTCGACTGATCCTGCTGATGCTGGTGTCGGTCGCCACCACCGGCGTGCTCGGTCTGGCCTTCCAGGACCTGCTCGGCAGGGTGTTCGCCTCGCCGACGCTGGTCGCCGTCGCGCTGCTGGTGACCGGTGCGCTGCTGTGGTGGACCGATGCCATGACCCCGGAACGCTCCGGGCGGCGGCTGCGCTTCGCATGGCGTGGACCGGCACAGGTGACGCTGACCGTGGCGCTGGTCATCGGCGCGGCGCAGGCGGTTGCGCTCGCACCGGGCATCTCGCGCAGCGGCACGACGATCTTCGCGGCACTGCTGCTCGGTATGCGGCGCACACTGGCGGCGCGCTACTCGTTCTACGTGGCCATCCCGACGATCATCGCCGCCACCGGGGTGCAGGCGCTGCAGGTGTGGTTCGACGACGTGCCCGCCGACATCAGCTGGAGTGCGATGGCCGTCGGCTTCGTTGCGGCGGCTGCGGTCGGGACCGCGGCGTTGTGGGCGGTCCTGCGGCTGCTCGAGTCCGCACGGTTCCGGGTGTTCTCGGTCTATGTGTGGGCCCTGGCGCTGGTGGTGCTGGTGACCGGTCTGGGTGCGCGACCTCCGGCATGACGGCCGGCGGTGCCTCGCACCATGTCGC
>SKSM01000169.1 GCA_007122985.1 Nitriliruptoraceae bacterium
ATCATGGCCTTGTAGCGGCGCATGTCCATGATCGTGTCGACGTGCTGGATGTCGACCGGGCACTCCTCGACACACGCTCCGCAGCTGGTGCACGACCACAGCACGTCGTAGTCGATGACGGCCGCCTCGCCAGGGCCGTCGCCGACCAGCGGGATGTTGATGACGTCGCCGGCCTCGGCCTCGTCGATCCTTCCGAGCATGAACGGACCCTTGGCGTACATGTGGTCGCGCAGGTCCTGGATCAGCATCTTCGGGCTGAGCGGCTTGCCGGTGTTCCACGCCGGGCACTGCGACTGGCAGCGGCCACACTCGGTGCAGGTCATGAAGTCGAGGTAGCGGTCGAAGGTGAAGTGCTCCATCTGCCCGACGCCGAGGACGGTGTCCTCGTCCATCGTCTCCATGTCGATCTTCTCGGTCTCGAGCTTGCCGAGCGCGGTGGTGCGCTCCGGGTCGCGCGAGAGCTCCTGGAACGGGATGGTGACGATGTGCAGGTGCTTGCTGTGCAACGTGAACACCAGGAATCCGCCGACGATCGCCATGTGGGCGACCAGGTTGACCGCGCCGATCCACTCCAGGGTCAGCGAGTCCATGCCGACGAACACCTCGCCGAACAGGTTGGAGATGAACGCGGCCTCGGTCGGTGCGTGCCCCTCGGCGAAGCGCACGCCGTGCGCGGTCCACAGCGTCCAGATCACCAGGGTCTCGCCGGCGAGCACCCACCAGCCCTGGTTGAGGTTGGAGCCGGTGAACCGCGACGGGCGTCCCTTCGATCGCGGGTCCTGGCTGAGCCGGAGCCCAGCGAAGATCGCGATGCCGATGATGCTCAGCATGCCCAGCGAGTCCTGGAAGAACCCGAGCACGTCGTAGGCGGTGACGCCGAACAGCTCGATGGAGTTGAGCAGTGGCAGCTGGAACTCCGGGCCGACGTACAGCTCACCGGCGGCCTCCAGCAGCGTGGTCTGCAGCACGAAGAACGCCCACATCACCCAGAAGTGGGCGATTCCCGGCAGCGACCACTTCAGCAGCTTCTTGTTGCCGAAAATGTTGACCAGTGCATGGCGGAGGTTGGCCTTGAACGCCCGCTTGATGTTCCGGGCCGGATTCGACCGCGCCGCCTGGGTGTTGAGCTGGACGAGGAAGGTCGCCCGCCGGATCGCCCAGGCGAGGAAGAACGCGATCACGACCGTCCCGGCCACGATGCGGAACAGCGTCAGCAGGGTCTCCGGTGCCACCTCGAGCTCCCATCGTCGCCGACCCAGGCGTGCCCGTCGTGGACGCCTCGAGCGCTCGTGGAGTGTAGGTCCGGCCCACCGCCCCGCCCAACGTGCCGTGCCGGCGGACGCGGCACCGATCGGACGGGACGATCACTGGCATACAGTGCAGTCGAGGACGCGCCGTCGTGCACGACCGACCGGCTGTGCGCCCGAGTCGAAAGGTCCGTCGGTGTCGCACCCCGTCGCTCGGACGTCGGTGCTGCTCGTCGGCGTGCTCACGGTGGCCCTGCTGGTGGCTGCCTGCGGTCGCACGGGCGAGGCGACGGTCCGGTTCGAGCAGGGCCGGGCCGAGATCGAGCAGCTGCTCGACGAGCTGGTGACCACCCTGGAGCTCGACGTCGTCGACCGCGAGCCGTTCTCGACCCCGCAGACCTGCGACCTGCCAACCGCCGCCGACGGTGCGATCAGCTCGGCCTCGCTGCGGACGCGGCTGCCGGAGGACATGGACGTGCCGGCCCGCGCCAGCGCCGTGCTGATCGAGGCCGGCTACGAGTTGACCGACGAGGGCCTCGAGGAGGGCGTGTTCGCACGGCGGGCGGGGATGCGCATCACGGTCGCGGTGGACCGCGCGGTCGACCGTGTCCTGATCGACGCGAGCACCGGCTGCCGCCCCGTCGGGGGCTGACGGCCGCGACGTCGGACACGGACGCGCCGACGCCATCGGGCGTGGTTGTCCGGCGCGCGACCACACCGGAGCGCTAGCGTCGGCAGGGTGCGTACGCGACCTGCCGCCCTGTTCGCTCCGACGCCGGCACGTGCCGGCGTCGTGACCGCTGCTGTCGTGGCACTCGCGCTCCAGGCGTGCGCCGACTTCGGGGCATCGCTCGGCGCGGGCGAGATGGTGAGCGTCGAGTTGCCGTCGGTCTCCGACGACATCGACGAACTCGACGCCGCGCTGGTGACCGTCACCGGTGGCGACGGGGAGACCGCTGAGTTGGTGGTCCGCGTCGCCGACGACGCCGATTCCCGTCGGCGGGGCCTGATGGGTGTGCGTCAGCTGCCCGAGGACACCGGCATGCTGTTCACCTGGGACGGTGGGGAGCGCGAGGGTGGCTTCTGGATGCGCGACACCCTCATTCCGCTGGACATCGCCTTCGTCGGGACCGACCAGCAGATCGAGGCCGTGCTGACGATGGCTCCGTGCACCTCCGACCCGTGCCCGACCTACGACCCGGGGATCCCCTACGTCGCGGCCGTCGAGGTCCCGGCCGGCTGGTTCGATGCCAACGGTGTCGAGGTGGGCGACGAACTGACCTGGGTGCGGGCCAACGAGGGCTGAAGCCCCGCACCGGCCGCTCGCGGACCACCTCCCGGCCACCTCCCGCTGACCTCCCGACCACGCCCCGACCACGTCCCGATCACGTCCCGACCACGTCGCCACCACGTTCCGACCGACACGATGGAGGAAGGACCTCAGATGCGCGTCGCGTTCGCCGGACTGGGAGCCATGGGCGGCCCGATGGCCGGCCACCTCGCCGGGGTGTTCGAGACCCGGGTGTGGAACCGGACCCTGAGCCGTGCCGAGCGCCACGCCCGCGAGCACGGCAGCATCCTCGTCTCCGACCCGGCGGAGCTGGCCGACGCGGACGTGGTGTGCACCTGTCTGCCGACCGACGTCGAGGTGGCGGCGCTTGCGCGGACGCTCGGACCGGCACTGTCCCCGGGCACGGTGTGGCTCGACCACACCTCCGGCGACCCGCGCGGCAGCCGCGACGTGGCGGCCGAGCTGGCCAGCCGGGACGTCGACTACCTCGATGCCCCACTCTCCGGCGGCACCGACGGGGCGGAGCAGGCACGGCTGACCGTGATGGTCGGCGGCGACGAGGTCGTGCTGGAGCAGGTCCGTCCCGTGCTGGACGTGGTCGCCGCCAGGGTCGTCCACGTCGGGCCGGTGGGCGCCGGGATGGCGGTCAAGGCCGTCAACAACGGGTTGCTGGCGACCAGCCTGTGGGCGGCGGCGGAAGGGCTGGTCGCCCTGGAGGCCGCCGGCGTGGAGGCGGCGACGGCACTGGAGGTGATCAACGGCTCGTCGGGGCGGTCGTTCGCCTCCGAGCGGTTGATCCCTGAACGCGTCGTCACCCGTGCCTTCCCGCGCACCTTCGCGCTGGGACTGCTGGCCAAGGACGTGGGGCTGGCCGCCGGCGTGCTGGACGACGGGCCGGTCGACGGACCGCTGCTCCACCTGGTCGAGCGGCTGACCGCTGGCGCCGCCGAGGAGCTCGGCGGCGACGCCGACCACGTCGAGCTGGTGCGCGCCGTCGAACGCGCCGCAGGGGTCGAGATCGGCCGGGGTCCGGTCGGTGGGGCTGGCCCCGAGGCTGATGGGGCCTGATCGGGGCTCGGGGCGGGTTGTCCGGTTGATCCGGACGAGGTGTCCCGACCAGGAGGCGGCGGGGTCCGCGGGGCCCGCCGGGCCGGTGGTGGCAGCGCTGATCGGATCACAGCGAGCTCCAACTATCCTTGCACGCAGCCGAGCAGGTGGAGGTCCGGGTATGGCGGCGTGGCAGATCGTGGTGTTGGCGGTGCTCGTGCTGCTGCCGTTGCTGCTGCTCGCCGGCTTCCACCCGAAGCGCGAGCGGCTGAGCGGCGGCGGTGCCCCGATCGAGCGCGGATGGGACCGGCAGCTCGAGCCGACCCTCGGCAACGACGAGCACCACTGACCCTCCGGGCGGCCCGGACCGAACCGCAGAGCCGACGGTGGGGTGTGGTCGGGGCGGGTTGTCCGGTTGATCCGGACGAGGTGTCCCGACGAGGTCGTGGGGTGTGGCGTGGGGGTGTGGTTGGGGCGGGTTGTCCGATTGATCCGGACGAGGTGTCCCGACGAGGTTGTGGGGCGTGGCGTGGGGTGTGGTCGGGGCGGGTTGTCCGGTTGATCCGGACGAGGTGTCCCGCCGGGTCTCGGCCGGGACCCGGCCCGGACTCGCCACGCCCCCAGGGTCCCGCGATGCGCCGTCCCTGACCGCCTGACCACGGCCTGTCCTCAAATCTGAGCCTATGCGACTCAGGTTTTCTGCGCCGCTTGGCCGCACAGCCCTTGCGCAGCCTGCCACGACGCGTATCTTGATCACAGACCAATCGGGCCGGCCGCGCACATCCGCGCACCGTGCCCGGACGTTTGAGAACGCTTGCAACCGAGCACCGGAGACGTGAGGACATGGCCAAAGCCGTCGGAATCGACCTCGGGACGACCAACTCGGTCGTCTCCGTCATGGAGGGTGGCGAGGCCACCGTCATCGCCAACGCGGAGGGTGCGCGCACGACGCCGTCGGTCGTGGCGTGGTCCAAGTCCGACGAGGTGCTCGTCGGCGAGGTGGCCAAGCGCCAGGCGGTGACCAACGCAGAGCGCACCGTCCGCTCCGTCAAGCGCCACATGGGCAGCGACTGGAAGACCGACATCGGCGGGAAGCAGTACACCGCCCAGGAGATCTCCGCGCGCATCCTGATGAAGCTCAAGCGCGACGCGGAG
>SKSM01000131.1 GCA_007122985.1 Nitriliruptoraceae bacterium
GGCCTCGGCGGGGACGCGCTGGCGTTGGCGCGTGCCGGTGCGCAGCTCACCGCGGTCGAGGCCGATCCGGCGCGGGCGGTGCTGCTGGCCCACAACCTTGAGGTCAGTGGTGTCCGGGCGCGCGTGGTCGTCGGTGACGCGCTGGAGGTCCGGGTGCCGCCTGATGGCAGCGCGTTGGCGGACCCGGCCCGGCGGCGGGACGGGCGACGCGTCCACCACCTCGACGCCCATCTACCACCGGTGGGGCCGCTGGTGCAGCGACACGGTGACCGCGGCGGGCTGGCCCTGGTGCTCGCTCCCGGTGTCGATCGCGACGCCGCCGCCTTCGGCGGCCGCGGCATCGAGGTGGAGTACGTCCAACGCGACGACCAGCTGCTGGAGGCCACGGTGTGGTTCGGCGGCCTGCGCGAACCGGGGGTGGAGGCCAGCGCCACGCTGCTGCCCGCCGGCGACCACCGCACACGCAGCTCCCGTGGTGAGCGGTTGCCCGTCCGCGCGCCGAGCAGGTACCTGATCGAGGTGGCACCAGCGGCGGTGCGGGCGCGGCTGCACGACGACCTCGGCCGCGAGATCGATGCCTGGCGGCTGGCGTTGCACCGCGCGCTGTTGAGCACCGATCGACGACCTCCGGCGTCCGCGTGGTACCGCGCGCGCCGCATCGAGGCGACGCTGCCGGCACGGGCGGCGTCGGTGCGCCGCTGGCTCGCGCAGCATGAGGACACGCCGGTGGAGGTGGTGCTGCACGGTGTCGAGGCCGACCCGACCCGGTGGTGGCGCGAGCTCGGCAGGCCGCCGCGCGGTCCGCAGGGGCGGCGCATCGAGCTCATCCGCCGCGACCACGACACCATCGCGGTGGTCACCGACGCTCGGAGCGGGGCGTGACGCCGGCGGGCGCCGGGCAGGGGAGGAGAGGAGAGGGCAGGACGGGGTATGGTCGTCCACCGCGCGGTGGGACCGGCCGGGCCGCGTTCTGCACGGTGATCTGGGGAACATCGCGCGGCGCACCCTACGATCGCGGTACGATGAGCCCATGAACCAGACCAGTGGATCCACCGCCATCGCCGAGGTCACGCCGCGGCGCTCGTGCACGCGTTGCGACGGAGAGCAGCACCTGGTCGACGGTGCCTCCGGTTTCGGCAAGTTCCGCTGCGACGTGTGCGAGATGGTCGTCGGGTTCGACCTCGAGTCCGACCCGGCCGAGTTCCTGATCGACCGCGGCCAGCCGGGGCGGTACTCCAAGGAGCTCTTCGGCAGCCAGCTGACGCCGACCGAGCGGCGGCTGCCCTGACACTGGTGGTCCCTGTTCGGCGCGTCACACGCGTGCCGTTGCCGGCCCGGTCGGGCCGCGGCACTGGCGGGTGCGGGGTCGTCCGTGGCTGAACCGCTGCGCTGCGCGGACTGCGGTGAGCGCTTCGAGCCGCCAGCGAGCCTGCGCGAGCGCTACCCGGGCTGGACGCCCAAGCGGTGCCGTCGCTGCCACCAGCGGGCCTCCGGTGGCGCGTCCAAGGGACGTCGAGGTGGTGGCGAGGGCGCGCAGACCCTGGCACAGGTGCTCGAGCGCTACACCGGCGGACCGGACACCGGGGTGTTCACCGACGGCTCGGCGATCCCCAACCCCGGTCCCGGCGGCTGGGGCGCCGTCTACGTCGTGGCCGGGGAGATCCACGACCAGGCCCACGGCTTCGAGCCGGAGACCACCAACAACCGCATGGAGCTCACGGCGCTGCTCGCGGGCACCGACCTGGTGCCGCAGGGCACCCCCGCGCGGATCCACACCGACTCCAACCTGGCGGTGCGCACGGTCAACGAGTGGGCCGCCGGGTGGGCCGCCAACGGCTGGCGCCGCAAGCGCGGGCCGGTGGAGAACCTCGATCTGGTGCGGCCGTTGTACGAGCGGCTGCAGGCCCGGCCCGAGCTCGAGGTCGTGTGGATCCAGGCCCACGCCGGCCACCGCTGGAACGAGTACGCCGACGCGCTCGCCACCGCCTGGGCCCGCGACGAGCTGTGAGCTGTTTGCACCCGGCTGCCGCGCCCGTGCGCCGGTGTCGCTGAGCGGGGCAGGGGCCCGGCCGGTCGGACGCGACTCCACCCCGGGGTGTTCGGTGAACTGGACGCTTCGTACGGTAGGCTGTATCGCCGAGCGAACCGGTCGCCACCGCGTCGTCGAGCCAGCCCGATTGGAGTTGCTCCGTGCCCGAGGCGATCACCGACGCGGAGACGCACGACGCCGCACAGCTGCGCGCACGGGTGGCCGCCTCGGTCCGTGAGCTGCGGTCCCGATCCGGCCGCAGCCTCGCGGACGTCGCCACGGCCGCCGGGATCGGCAAGTCGACCCTGCATGCCATCGAGGCCGGCGACGCGAACCCGGGCATCGAGACCCTGTGGTCGCTCGCCCGGGCGCTCGGGGTCCCGTTCGGGGCGCTGCTGGACGCGCCCGGGCCGACGGTGCGGGTGGTCCGCCACGGCCACGGACCGCAGGTGGCCAGCGAGGCCAGCACGATGCGCGCTCACCTGCTGGCGACGACCGGGCACGCCAGCCGGGCCGAGCTCTACCATCTGCGGCTGCAACCGGGTCCGGTCGGGGATTCGGACGGCCACACCGCCGGCACCGTCGAACACGTGCTGGTCACCGCCGGTCGGCTCCGGGCCGGCCCCGTCGACCGGCCGGTCGAGCTCGACGTCGGCGACCTGGCGACCTTCCCGGGCGACGACCGCCACCGCTACGAAGCGCTCGAGGACGGCACCACGGCCGTGCTCATGCTCGAGTACCGCTAGCTCGAGCGCCGCTGGCCCGAACCCCACCCGTTGGAACATCACGGCGCCGTGCCCGCCGCCGCACCACCCAGGCCGCACCCCGGTGCGCAGCCCCCGTCCACGACCGTCCCACGAGGTCCTTGGTGTCCGCCATCTCCGTTTCGCAGGTCCGCAAGCGCTTCGGCGAGACCGTCGCGCTCGCCGGCGTCGACCTCGAGGTCGAGCACGGCGAGGTGGTGGGGCTGCTCGGCCCGAACGGGGCGGGCAAGACCACGTTGGTGCGGGTGCTGACCACGCTGCTGCCCCCCGACGGCGGGCGCGCCGAGGTGTTCGGGCTCGACGTGGTGCACCAGGCCGACGCAGTGCGCCGCTCGATCGGGGTGACCGGCCAGTACGCCGCGGTCGACGAGCTGCTCACCGGACGCGAGAACCTGCGGATGTTCGGCGAGCTGTTCCACCTGCCGGGACGGATCGCCCGCCGGCGCGCGGACGAGCTGCTGGAACGCTTCGAGCTGGCCGACGCGGCCGACCGTCCGGCCCGGACCTACTCCGGTGGGATGCGACGCCGGCTCGATCTGGCGTCGAGCCTGCTGGTCCGCCCGCAGCTGCTGTTCCTCGACGAGCCGACGACCGGGCTCGACCCGCGTTCGCGCAACGCCATCTGGGAGGTCACCCGCGAGCTGGTCGACGAGGGCACCACCCTGCTGCTGACCACCCAGTACCTCGAGGAGGCCGACCAACTCGCCGACCGGATCGCGGTCATCGACCACGGCTCGATCATCGCCGACGGCAGCGGCGACGACCTCAAGGACGCGATCGGCGGGCAGGTGGTCGACGTGGTGCTGCTCGATCCGGCGCAGCGCCCCAGAGCGCTCGCGGCGGTCACGGACGCCGAGCCGCTGGCCGATCCGCGCCGCCTGCGTGTGCCGGTGACCAACGGCTCGCCGCTCGGCGCCGTCGGCCTGGTCGCCGACACCCTGCGCGGTCTGCGCATCGAGGTCCACGACCTGGGGCTGCGCCGGCCCACCCTCGACGATGTCTTCCTCGAGCTCACCGGTGCGCCGCCGGTGCCGTCGACCTCTGACCACCAGGACCCCGGCAGCGACCCCGACCACGATCCGGGTGACGACCAGGAGGCGATGGCGTGAGCGAGACGACCCGCCGTGCCCTGACGGCCCGCGCGCCGGCGACCGACGCCGAGCTGCAGCCGCGGGTGGCGTCCTCGCTGGCGGGACGCGCCTACTGGCAGCTGCGCGACACCTGGACGGTGACCAAGCGCAACCTGCGGCACTTCGTGCGCCAGCCGCGGCTGCTGGTGTTCTCCACGATCCAGCCGATCATGTTCGTGGTGCTGTTCTCGTCGGTGTTCGGCGGGGTCGCCAGGGTCGCGCTGCCGCAAGGCATCTCCTACATCGACTTCCTGCTGCCGGGGCTGTTCGTGCACTCGGCGGCGTTCCGCTCGACCCAGACCGCGGTCGGGCTCGCCGAGGACCTCGAACGCGGCGTCGTCGACCGCTTCCGCTCGCTGCCGATGTCCCGTGCGGCGGTGCTGGCCGGTCGGACCTTCGCCGACCTGATGCGGTCGGTGGCCGTGATCGGGCTGATGGTCGCGGTGGGCTACCTCATCGGCTTTCGATTCACCCAGGGGGTGCTCGCCGCGATCGGCGCGGTGCTGATCGTCGCGCTGTTCTCGTTCTTCATGAGCTGGCTGTTCTGTCTGCTGGCGCTGCTGGTCCCCGGCGCCGAGGCCGCCCAGACGGCCGGGTTCGTCCTGATCTTCCCCCTCGTGTTCGCAAGCTCGATCTTCGTCCCGTTGGAGACGATGCCGACCTGGCTGGCGGCGTTCGCCGCCAACAGCCCGCTGACCCATGCAGCCGACGCCGCCCGTGCCCTGTCGATCGGCGGCGAGGTGCTGCGCCCGGCGGCGATGTCGGTGCTGTGGTGCACCACGCTGCTGGCCGTCATCATCCCCACGGCGGTGGCCAAGTACCGCCGCATCACGTGAGCGGGGCGCAGCCGCCGGTCGTCACGCCGGCACGGGCGATCGTGATGTCGCTGGCGGCGCTGTCGGCCGCCACGCTGCCGGTGTTCCTCACCGGAGCACTGCAGGGCCGTATCGCCGCCGACCTGGACGTCGGGCCGGGCGCGATCGGCACCGCGGTCGCCGGGTTCTTCCTCGCGGCGGCGATCAGCTCGGTGCCGGGAGGACGGCTCACCGACCGGATCGGTGCCACCGCCGGCCTGCGGCTGGGCATGCTGATCGCCACCGTCGCCGCGGTCGCGGTCGCCGTCGGCGCCGACGACCGTTGGCACCTGACGGCGGCGCTCGCGCTCGGTGGGGTCGCCGTGGCGTTCGTCGATCCGGGGACCGCACGGGCACTGACCGCCACCGTGCCCTACCGCAACCACGGCGCCGCCTTCGGCATCAAGGAGGCCAGCGTCCCGGTCGCCTCGCTGCTGGCCGGACTGGTGCTGCCGTTGTTGGGGGCGCAGTTCGGCTGGCGACCGGCGTTCTACCTGGGCGCCGGCATCGCCGTCGTGACCGCGTTGCTGGTGCCGGCGCGGCTGGACGAGGTCATCGGGGGAGCGGGGATCGGTCCGGCGCGCGACGCCACGCCGGGCGACGCAGCGGTCGGGCTGCCTGGTGTCGCCGGGACGAGGTCACCGCGTCCGGATCCAGCCCCCGATCCCGGCAGCGACGCTGCGCGTGGCGCGTCCCCGGCTGCGTCCGAGGACGGCACCTCGACGTCCGCGATCCCCGGGGTGGAGGCCGGGGTGGAAGCCGGGAACGCAGCCGGGGGGGAGGCCGGCGACCAACCGCGACGCACTGCCGCACTGCTGGCCGGCCTGGCCGTCGCGGCGGCGCTGGCCGGGGGCGTGGCCGCGGCGGTGGCCGCCTTCCTGGTGCCGACCGCGCAGATCGTCGGACTCAGCGCCGGCGCCGCCGGGGTGCTGCTGTCGGTCGGTTCGCTGGCGAGCGTGGTGGCACGGCTCGGGTTCGGCGTGATGGTCGACCGACGCCGGGCGACCGAGCTCGTCAGCATCACCTGGCTGACGGCGATCGGGGCGGTCGGTGTCGCGCTGCTCGCACTGCTGTCCGCATCCACACCGGGGCTGGCAGCCGGATCGTCCGGCGCCGCGCCGTCGGCGCTGGCCGTGGTCCTGCTGGTGGTCGCCGGGGTCGCGGCGCTCGGGGCGGGCTGGGGCTGGACCGGACTGGTGTTCCTGGCCGCGGTCAGGCTCGAGCCGACGCGACCGGCCCGGGCCGCAGGGGCCGTGCTGGCCGGACTTGGCGCCGGGGGATCGCTCGGGCCTGCGCTGATCGGCGTCATCGCCGAGCGTTCCGGGTTCGCCCCGACCTGGGCCGTCGGGTCCTCGCTGATGGCGGTGGCCGCGCTCGGCGTCGCGCTGCTGCGTCGGCGCATGCCGGTGCGCTGAGGCGCGATGCGGGGCGGATCGGGTCGTCGGGCGCGTGCGTCCGCTCAGCGCAACGCCAGGCCCGCGTCGAGCAGCGCGACCACCTCGGCGTCCGATGTCTGGGCGAAATCGCGGTAGCAGGCGCCGATCGCCACGAACCCGGGCGGCGTCTCCAGGCAGACGACCTCGTCGGCGACGCCGCGCAGGTCGGCCACCGTCTCCGCCGGTGCCACGGGAACCGCCAGGACGACACGCGCGGCACCGCGCCGGCGCACCACCTCGATGCCGGCTCTGGCCGTGAAGCCGGTGGCGAGGCCGTCGTCGACCAGCACGACGCTCGCGCCGGCGAGCGCCACACCGGCCCGTCCCCGCCGGTAGTGCCGGAGCCGGCGGTCGAGCTCGCGGCGCTCGCGGCGCGCGATCTCGGCCAGCTGCTCGTCCGAGACCCGCGCCTGGCGGACCAGGTCGGGGTTGCGCAGCTCGACGCCGTCCTCGCCGATCGCGCCCAGGCCGAGCTCCGGCTGCCCGGGACAACCCAGCTTGCGCACGATCAGCACGTCCAGTGGTGCACCGATGGTCCGTGCGACCTCGAAGCCCACCGGCACCCCGCCGCGTGGCAGCGCCAGCACCACGGGCCGGTGCAGCTCCAACGCGGCGACCGCCCGGGCCAGGCGGATGCCCGCGTCACGTCGGTCGGTGAACGGCATCGACGGCCTCTGCGCGTGCTGCACGGACGTCGTTGCTGCGATGGTGCGGTCCGTACGTCGGCGCTGCCAGGGGCCTTGGGCCCGGCTGGGCTGGCCCGCGGCCACGCACCGTGCGACCGGCGGGCTGGCAGGACGACCGGGGCTGTGGCACCGTCGCCGAACGAGCAGGCCCGGCGTCCGAGGTGGGCGAGCCGTGACCAGCAGCGCCGCACAGGACGGTGGGACGGCACCGGTCCGGCTGATGCTCGCCGGCGACGTCATGCTCGGCCGCGGCGTCGACCAGATCCTGCCCCACCCCGGCGACCCCACGCTGCGCGAGGAGTTCATCGACGACGCCCGCGACTACGTGCGGCTGGCCGAGCAAGCCAACGGCAGCATCCCCTCGCCCGTCGAGCACACCTGGCCGTGGGGCGAGGCACTGGAGGCGCTGGACACGGCGCAGCCCGACGCCAGGGTGCTCAACCTGGAGACCAGCGTGACGCGGCACGCTGCGTTCGCCCCCGGCAAGGCAGTCCACTACCGCATGCACCCCGCAAATCTGCCGAGCCTGGCAGTGGCGCGACCCGACGTGTGCACGCTCGCCAACAACCACGTCCTCGACTTCGGGGTGGCGGGGCTCGAGGAGACCCTCGAGGTGCTCGCCGCATCGGGGCTCGCGACCGCCGGAGCGGGGCGCGACCTTGGCACGGCCCGGCAACCGGCGAGCGTCCCGCTGAGGGCCGGAGGCCGGGTGCTGGTGTTCTCGCTCGGCATGGCCAGCAGCGGCATCCCGGGCAGCTGGGCGGCCACCCCACAGCGCCCCGGCGTCGACTGCTACGACCAGCCGACGGCCGAGCACGCCGAAGCGGTCGCCGATCGGGTCGCGGCCCACAGGCGCGACGACGACGTGGTCGTGGTCTCGCTCCACTGGGGGTCCAACTGGGGGTATGGGGTCGACCGGGGTCAGCAGCGCTTCGCGCGGCAGCTGATCGACGGCGGGGTCGACCTCGTGCACGGGCACTCCTCGCACCATCCCCGGCCGATCGAGATCTACCGCGGCCGGCTGATCCTCTACGGCTGCGGGGACCTGATCAACGACTACGAGGGGATCAGGGGCCACGAGGAGTACCGCAGCGACCTGCGCCTGCTCTACCTGGCGGGGCTGGACCCGTCGACCGGACGGCTGGCCTCGCTGCGGATCCTCGCGTTCCGGGCGCGCCGGCTGCGGCTGGAGCGGGCGACGCCGGGGGACGCCGACTGGCTGCGTGGGACGCTCGCTGGCCGCAGCCGGCTGGGAGATGCTGACCTGCAGGTCGCTGCGGACGGGGTGCTCGAGCTGGGCTAGGGGCCCTGTCTGCGGGCAGGTGCACATCGGTCCGACGGGCGGGTCCCAGTGGCGTCCGCCAGGGACGTCCGCCTCTGGCCGGCGAGCCGGCACGGGCGTACCTGTGAGGGTGGAGCTGGGCACAGGCATGCGGGCACAGGCATGGAGGTGCGCCGATGACCGTCCAGGCACGTGTGCTGACCGGGGTGCTGCTGCTCGCCGTGGTGATCGCGACGCTGGTGCACCTGCTCACACCGGACGCGGTCGACGAACCCGGCCGGGACGGCGTGCTCGAGCTCGTCATCGAGAACTACCGGTTCGAGCCCGCGTCGTTTCGCATCCCCGCCGAGGAACCGGTCAGCCTGGTGTTCGTCAACACCGACGACCACAACCACGGGGTGACCCTGGGCCGAGGTGTGGTCGAGGAGGGCGGTCGACCGGTTCGCTTCGAGGAGTGCATGTTCCAGCACCTGGACGCGACGACCGTGCCACAGGGCGCACTGATCGCGCCGAGCGAGGCGGTGCCCTGCACGACGCTGAGCATCGGGCCGAACCAGACTGTCACGCTCGAGTTCACCGCACCCGAGCAGACCGTCGGTACCTGGCGACTCGGCTGCTTCACCGGCCCCGGCTGCGACTACCGCGTCGCTCTGAGCGGCGAGATGACCGTCACCTCTGCCGAGACACCCTGAGACTCCGGGCGCGGCGCATCTGCCGGTCAGTCGAGCTCGCGTTCGGACGGCGGCATCACGGGTCGGGGAGCGTGCTCGTCGACGCGTGGCGCTGCGAGCAGCGCGTCGATCTGTTCGGTGTGCAGGGGTCGCGAGTAGAGGTAGCCCTGCGCGTACTCGTAGCCGAGCTCGCCGATCAGTGCGGCCTGCCGGTCGGTCTCGACGCCCTCCGCGATCGTCGTCAGGTCCAGCGAACGGGCGAACAGCACCAGGCCGCCGAGCAGCGCCTCGGTGCCGGGATCCCGGGCGAGTGCAGCCAGGAACGACCGGTCGATCTTGAGCACGTCGATGGGGTAGCGGTGCACCGCCGACAGCGACGAGTAGCCGGTACCGAAGTCGTCCACCGCGAGCTGCACACCCAGGGTCTTGAGGCCGGCGAGCCGCGCGACGGAGACGTCGAGGTCCTCGACCAGGGCAGACTCGGTCACCTCGACGCACAGCAGGCTCGGATCGACCCCGCTGCCCGCAATGTGGTCGCGACACCGGGAGATCAGGTCCGGTGACTCGAGCTCGCGTGCCGACATGTTCAGCGCGACCCGCAAGGGTGGCTGGTCGCCGCCGTCGGACGACCGCTGCCAGTGCACCGCGAGGCGGCAGGCCTCACCGAAGACGAAGCTGCCGAGCTCGTGGATCACCTCGCTGCGCTCCGCAGCGGGGAGGAACTCGGCGGGACCGAGCTCGCCACGATCGGGGTGCTGCCAGCGCAGCAGCAGCTCGACGGCGTGGAGTCGACCGGTGGCGACCTCGATCACCGGCTGGCAGCGCACGAACAGCTCGCCGTGCTCCAGCGTGCGTCGCAGCCGGGTGCCCTCACGGCGGCGCCGGAGCTCCTCGATGATCGACGGCAGCGACGGCCGCACCAGCGCGGCCATCCCGGCACCGATGACCACGAAGAAGCCGGTGCGGGTCAGCCAGCGGTGCGACGCCTGTGCGGTCCCGGCTGCGACGTCCAGATCGGTCAGTGGCCCTGCGAGCACGCCGGAGAGCAGCGCCACCACGACCGCGGCCACGGGCCCGAACCGCACCGCCGCGAACAGGATCGGCACGTAGTACCAGTGGGGCACCACCTGCTGGGCCCCGCCGAGGAGGTAGGTCAGCAGCCACGATGCGGCCAGGCCGACGGCCACCAGCACGACGGCGCCGACCGGTGACGAGGCGAGCGACGCCCGCATGGCGGCCAACGCCAGCCGGTCTCCGACGCCCGCGTCGGTCCATCGTGGAGGCGACCAACCGCTCATCCGGATACCCCGTCAGACTGCATCGCGCGCGCAGGCTACGCACGGCGGGACGCCGCCCGCTCGCCAGAGCATCGGCAGCGCGGTGACCGCCCTTGAGTCCGAACCCACGGTCAGGCCAGCGTGTCTGCGGTAACGCTCGGTCGCTCAAGAACCGACGGGGGCGGGTTCACCGTCGGTGGCGCCGAGCCGGACGTAGTCGGCCCGGGTCGCCCCGACCCTGATGGCCAGTGCGGCCAGCACGTCGTCGGCGACGGGCGATTCCACGCCCAGCACCATCAGCGCCTCGTCGCCCTGCTCGTCGCGGGTCACTTGCATGCTGGAGACGTTGATGTCGGCGTCGCCGAGTTCGCCTCCGACCAGACCCGCCACCCCCGGACGATCTGTGTAGCGCAGGCACAGCAGGTGCTCGCTGAGCTCGATGTCGAGCCCTGCACCCCACAGCTCCACCAGGCGTTGTCGGCCGGCGGCGCCCATCAGCGTTCCCGCGACCGTGAGCGAGCCAGCCGTGACGCGCACCAGGCAGACGTGGTCTCCGGCGTCCGCGTGCTCTGTGGCCGTGAGCTCCAGCCCGCGGTCGTCGGCGATCCACGGTGCGTTGACCAGGTTGACCGGCGCCTCGCAGGTGTCTGCCACCATCCCCCGGAGCACGGCGAGGTTGAGCGCGTCGGTGTTCTCGGTGGCCAGGGTCCCGCGGTACTCGACGTGCGCCTGGGTCACCGGCTCACCGCTCAGCGCCGTGCACAGCCGGCCCAGGCGCTCGGCCAGTGGCAGGTAGGCGGCGACACGTTCGGGAACCGCGGCGTTCATCGGCAGATTGACCGCGGTGGGCACGAGGTCGCCGCGCAGTGCCGTGCGCACCACCTCGGCGGCTGCCAGGCCGGCCTTGTCCTGCGCCTCGACGGTCGACGCGCCGAGGTGCGGCGTGACCACGGTGTTGTCGAGCTCGAGCAGCGGGGAGTGCGTTGCGGGCTCGTCGTCGAACACGTCCAGGGCCGCGCCGGCGATCGTCCCCTCGACGAGCGCGGCGTGCAGGGCGTCCTCGTCGACGATGCCGCCACGTGCGGTGTTGACCAGCAGCGCAGTCGATTTCATCTGCTCGAGCTGTCGTGCGCCGATCAGCCCGACGGTGTCCGGCGTCCTCGGTAGATGGACGGTCAGCACGTCGGCGATCCGGCACAACGCCTCGACGCTGTCCACCAGGCGAACGCCGAGCTTCGCTGCACGGCCCGGTGGCAGGTACGGGTCGTAGGCGTGCGGCCGCATCCCGAAGGCGGCCAGCCGCTGGGTGACCAGTTGGCCGACCCGTCCGAGCCCGAGCACACCCAGGGTCTTGTCGTGCAGTTCGACGCCCTGATGCCCATCGCGCTCCCACCGGCCGTCGGTCAGCCGGGTGTGGGCGCTCGGGATGTCACGCGCCAGTGCCAGCAGCAGGGCGACGGTGTGCTCGGCCGCGCTGACCACGTTCGCCCGGGGCGCGTTGCACACGATGATGCCGTCGGCCGTCGCAGCGTCGACGTCGATGTTGTCGAGCCCGATGCCAGCACGCGCGACGACCTTGAGGCGGTCGCCGGCGGCGAGCACGCCTGCGTCCAGGGTCGTTGACGAGCGCACGACCACGGCGTCGACGTCGCGGATCGTCTCGATCAGTTCGCTGCGGGACATCCCTGGCCGCACCGCGACCTCGAAGTCCTCGGCGAGTTCATCGACACCCGCCGAGGACAGCGGATCGGCGACGAGCACACGCATGTCTGCCTCCAAGGGCGATTCGCCGGCAACGCAGCCCACGTGATGCAGCCGCGCCCGGGGCGGTGGTGCACCTCCCGGGCGCGGCCGGACAGCCGGGCAGCCGGGCAGCCGGACAGGTCAGGCCGGGACCAGGTTCAGGTTGTCGTGCACGGCCCGGGGCGCCTCGGCGCGGTTGAGGGTGTAGACGTGCAGACCCGGCGCGCCCTCGTCCAGGAGTCGCTCGGAGAGCTCGGAGACGACCTCCACACCGATGCGGCGGACCTCGTCCGGGTCGTCCTCGACGGCGTCGAGCCGGGCGACGAGCTCGGATGGCATCGCCGCGCCCGACATCGCGGCGAAGCGCTGTACCTGCTGCGAATCGGTGATCGGGATCACACCAGGGATGATCGGGGTGTCGACCCCGCGGCGCTGCATCTCGTCGACGAAGCCGAGGTAGTCTTCGGCACGGAAGAAGAACTGGGTGATGCCGAAGTCGGCGACCCGGAGCTTGGCCGCCTGGTGCTCCCGGTCGGTCGCCAGGTCCGGTGCCTGGGGGTGGCCCTCGGGATGCGCTGCCACGCCGACGCAGAAGTCGCCGACCTCCCGTGCGAGCTCGACGAGCTCTGCCGCACGACGGAGGTCTCCGGGTGCGATGTCCGGGTCGTCACCGGGCGGGTCGCCGTGGAGCGCCAGCAGGTTGTCGTGCCCGAGCGTGGCGTAGTCCGCGAGGATCTCGACCAGCTCCCCGCGGCTGTGCGCGATGCAGGTCAGGTGCGGCATGGCGGTGAGCGAGGGGCGCTGCTCGAGCTCCTGGACCACCTCGCGGGTGCGATCGCGGGTGGATCCGGCCGCACCGTAGGTCACCGAGACGAAGGACGGATCGAGCGGCTCGAGCTCGTCGATCGTCTGGCGCAGCCGCTGGTGGCCCTTCTCACTCTTGGGCGGAAAGAACTCGAACGAGAGGGTCCGGTCCGTTGCCAGCAGGTCCGCGATCTTGGCCATGTGAGGGCTGCTCCTGTCGTGCGGGGGTGGACGTCGTCGTGGCCGTGGAGTCGGCGGTGAGCATCGGCTCGAGGTCGGCGGCGGCGTCGTCGCCGTAGGTCTGTGCGATGCGTGGCAGCATCTGGTCCGGGTCGAGGTCGTACTCCTGCGGCCCGATGGTCTCCAGCGCGCAGGTCGCCACGGCGGAGCCGAGCTGAGCGCAGCGCTCGAGCTGGTAGTCCTGCGCGCAGGCGGCGAAGAACCCGGCCCGGAATGCGTCGCCGATGCCGGTGGGCTCCAGCTCCACGTCGTCGCGGGTCGGCACCGCCGGGACCTCGATGGCCGGCTCACCGGCCGCTTCGATCACACAGCCCTTGTCGCTGTAGGTGGTGATGCGCAGCCCCACGTGCCGGAGGACCTCCTCGGAGGCCCAGCCGGTCTTGGAGGCGACCAGCGCGGCCTCGTACTCGTTCGACAGCAGGTAGGTGGCGCCGTCGACGAGCTCACGGGCTTCCTCGCCGGACAGGCGGGGCAGCTGTTGGCTCGGGTCGGCCGCCAACGCCCAGCCGGCCTCCAGGGCCTGGCGGGTGTGCCGCAGCATCGCGGCCGGGTCGTTGGGGCAGACGATGACCAGCTCCGGGTCCGGTGGGTCGCCGGGCAGGTCGGTGAGGTCGATCTCATGGCTCTCGCCCATCGCGCCGGGGCAGAACGAGGCGATCTGGTTCTCGTCCTCGTCGTTGGTGCACAGGAACATCGCGGTGCGGTGGTTGTCCGACACCCGCACCGTGGAGGTGTCCACTCCCGCGGCCGCGAGGTGCGGCTCGTACTCGAGGAAGAAGTCCTGACCGACCGAGCCGATCAGGTGTGGGCCGAGGCCGAGCTTGCCCATCCCGAAGCAGATGTTCGCGGCGACACCCCCTCGTCGGATCTCGAGTGCGTCGACGAGGAAGCTCAGCGACACCCGGTCCAGCTGGTCGGTCACGAGCTGATCACGGATGCTGCCGGGAAACCTCATCAGGTAGTCGTTGGCGATCGAGCCGGATACGGCGACGCGCACGGTGCCTGCTCCCTTCGAAGCGGTGTCGGGGTCGGCCGGCCGGGCCTCGCAACGGCCCAGCCGCAGCGGCTAGTAGCGGTAGTCCTCACGCTTGAACGGGCCGGTCGACGGGATGTCGAGGTACTTGGCCTGCTCGGGTGTGAGCTCACTCAGCGATGCGCCGAGCTTGTCGAGGTGCAGTCGGGCGACCTCCTCGTCCAGTCGCTTCGGGAGCACGTAGACCTTGCGCTCGTAGGCCTCGTGATTGCCCATCAGCTCGATCTGGGCCAGCACCTGGTTGCTGAACGACATGCTCATCACGAACGAGGGGTGCCCGGTCGCGCAGCCGAGGTTCACCAGGCGGCCCTCGGCCAGCAGCACGATCCGACGGCCGTTGGGCAGGTGCACCCGGTCGACCTGTGGCTTGATCGTCTCCCACTCGTAGGCACGCAGCCGCTCGGTCTGGATCTCGGTGTCGAAATGGCCGATGTTGCAGACGATCGCGTGGTCCTTCATCTCGAGCACGTGCTCGAGCGTGATGACGTCGTCGCAGCCGGTCGCGGTCACGAAGATGTCGGCCACCGGCGCCGCCTCGTCGAGGGTCACGACCTTGAAGCCCTCCATGAGCGCCTGGAGCGCGCAGATCGGATCCACCTCGGCGACCCAGACCTGGGCACCGAGCCCGGCGAGCGCCTGCGCGGAGCCCTTGCCGACGTCGCCGTAGCCCGCCACGAGCGCGATCTTGCCGGCGATCATCGAATCGGTGGCCCGCTTGATGCCGTCCACCAGTGATTCGCGACACCCGTAGAGGTTGTCGAACTTCGACTTGGTGACCGAGTCGTTGACGTTGATCGCCGGCGTGCCGAGGGTGTCCGCACGCTCGCGCTGGTGGAGCGCCATCACACCGGTGGTGGTCTCCTCGGACACCCCGTGGATGTCGTCGAGCAGTTGCGGGTAGCGGTCGTGGACGATCGCGGTGAGGTCGCCGCCGTCGTCGAGGAGGAGGTTGGGCCCGCGCCCGTCACCGAAGTCGAGCGTCTGCTCGATGCACCACTCGTACTCGGACTCACTCTCGCCCTTCCAGGCGAACACCGGCGTGCTGTTGGCTGCGACGGCTGCAGCGGCCTGATCCTGGGTCGAGAAGATGTTGCACGACGACCAGCGCACCTCGGCGCCGAGCGCCTGGAGGGTCTCGATGAGCACCGCCGTCTGGATCGTCATGTGCAGACAGCCGGCGATGCGTGCACCGGCCAGCGGCTGCGCGGAGGCATAGCGCTCGCGCAGGGCCATCAGTCCGGGCATCTCGGTCTCGGCGATCTCGATCTCGGCGCGGCCCCAGTCCGCCAGGCCGAGGTCGGCGACGCGGTGGTCACCGGCGGCCGCGGTGGCGGTGTCCGGCGTCGGGTGGTCGGTCGTGGTCATGTTCGATTCCTCTTCATGGTCGTCTGCAGGCGTGGGTCGCAGGGCAGGCGCGACCCCGGGGCGCCGCCGGGGGATGGGGGCGTTGCGGTGCAGCGGCGACCCGAGGCCCGGTCGTCGTCAGGCCGGGCGTTCGGCGACGACGAATCCGTGGCTGATCTTGCCGGCCCGTGCGGAGTCGACCCACAGCTGCAGCGCGGTGATCGTCGACTCGATCTGCTCGGAGGGCACCGAATCGGCGAGCGCGTCACGCTGTTCGACCAGCTGGTCGAGGACGCTCTGGTAGGTCGGTGCAACGTTCTCCGGCCAGTCGGCGGTGTCGACGACCTTGAAGCCCGCGTCCTTGATCGCGTCGACGTACTCGTCGAGATCCCACATCCCGGGGCTGCGCACCCGCTGGTAGATGCGCTCACGCTCCTCCTGGGTCAGCGAGCCGCGCACCAGCAGATCGGAGAGCACGAACCGACCGCCGGGCCGGACCACCCGCAGGCACTCGTCGAGCACCTGGGGCTTGTCTGCCGCGTGCAGCAGCGACTCCTGGGTCCAGACCACGTCGAACTGCGCCGTGTCGAACGGGAGCTCGTGGAAGTCGCCGTACCGGATGTCGATCCGGTCGTCGAGCCCTGCCTCGCGGTTGCGTTCGATCGCGAGCTCGTTCTCCCGGGGGCTGATGTTCACCCCCACGACCCAGCAGCCGTACTCCTTGGCGAGGAACCGCGCACTGGCGCCGTAGCCGCTGCCGAGGTCGAGCAGCTCGCTGCCGTGACGGACGCGGGCACGCTCGGCCATGACACGGTTGGTCCGGACCATTGCGGTGTCGATGGTGTCGTCTGGATCGGTCCACGACCCCATGTGCACGTTGTCGCGCCACAGCCGACGGTAGATCTCGTCCGCCGGACCGTCGTAGTAGCGCTGGGTCTCTTGGACCACGTTTGCGATGATCGTGCTGGTGTCAGTACTGATGACAATGCCCTCCGGGCAGTGAATGTGTGGACCGTACGTTCATTGCACGTACAAAAACTCTGGAAAGAGCAGGTCCTATGCCTGCCCAACCTGGATGACGAAGTCCGGCTCATGCAGATCGTACGGAGCCTTGAAGTCGCCGAATTGACGAATGTTGTCGAATCCAACGTCCTTCATGAGTCCGGCGAGATGGTCCTGGCGCAATGGAAAGAGCGTCAAGTGATGGACGGCACCGTCCGGGAACCTGTAGCAGAAGCGCACGTACTCATCGGTGATCGCTTCGGGCCGGGCATCCACGTTCTCGCCGCAGTAGTAGTACTCGTGCTTCGTGCTGAATCCCTGGTCGAGGATCGCGTCGTAGTTGCGCTGATCGATGACGACAAGCCCGTCCGGATCGAGCACCTTGCGGAACTCCTCGAGGACGTTGATCCGCTCGTCCTCACTGAACAGATGGGTGAAGGCATTTCCCAAGCACAGGATCGCGTCGAAGGTGCCGTCGACATCGTCGCTCAACGTCCGCCAGTCGGCGTGCTGCACGGGGAGATCGAGGCCGAGGTCACCGGCGTTCTCGGCCGTCTTTGCGACCATCTCGGGAGCACCGTCGGCGGCCAGCACGTCGAGACCGGCCTTGCGAAGCTGCACGCTGTGGTAGCCCGTCCCTGCTGCCGCGTCGAGGACGCGCTCGCAGCCGGCATCACGCAGCAGCTGCTCGTAGAACCCGTCCTCGCCGGCGGCGCGGCGCTCCCAGTTGATCAGTTCGTCCCACTTCTCGACGAAGGAGGGCTGGTACTCCTCGCGGTAGAGATCCGAGCTGACGGTGTCGGTTGTCATGCATGCTCCATCTGGTTGCAGCCGTAGTTGTCGGTCGTGGCTTCCGAACGTCATGCAGAATCGTCCGGAATGTGCACACATCCGAGCAGTCGATGTCCCGCTTCACGACGCCGGTGGCGCTGGGGAAGAAACAAACCACGGCGGTCTATTCCTTGCAAGTCAATCTGCCTGATCGACTGCCGGCTGCTTCTGATTCAGCGCTCAGGACGGGCACGAATGCGCTGGTCAGGACGGCATTCCTGTCAAACACAGCAGCAGGAAATCAACCGTTGCCAGCTACGCAACCGTCACTGGCGTTGCGCTATGCGCGAACTACTGCACTTGACGCAACGCAATCGCTGCAACGGTTGCTTGATAGGGAACGCGTAGGGGTGCTGAGCAATTTGCGTCCAAGGAAGACCCTTAGATCGCTCATATTTGTGCGTGATCGACTTGCTGGATCGGCTGACTTGTGCTTCAGTCGCTGCCTACTTGACGCTCACCGCCCTCAGGGATGTGTTATGCCTTTCGAGACATTGTTCACCTCCGAGTCCGTCACAGAAGGACATCCGGACAAGATCGCAGACCAGGTCTCCGACGCGGTGCTCGACGCCGTGCTCACCGAGGACGCCGCCAGCCGGGTGGCCTGCGAGACCTTCGTCAACACCGGCCACATCTCGATCGCCGGGGAGCTGACCACCAAGGCATCGCCCAACATCCCCAAGCTGGTCAGACAGACGTTGCTCGACATGGGCTACAACGGGGATGCGACGTCCTTCGATGGCGCGACCTGCGCGATCAGCATCTCGCTCGACGAGCAGTCCCCCGACATCGCCATGGGCGTCGACACCGCCTATGAGGCCCGGGAGGACGGGGGCGACGACCCCCTGGACCGGATCGGTGCGGGCGACCAGGGCATGATGTTCGGCTACGCCTGCGACGAGACCCCGCAGCTGATGCCCGTGCCGATCCACCTGGCCCACCGCATGTCGGAGCGGCTCGCCAAGGTCCGGCACGACGGCACCCTGCCCTACCTCTACCCGGACGGCAAGACCCAGGTCACGGTCGCCTACGCCGACGGTGAGCCCCGCGAGGTGCGCACCGTGGTGGTCTCCAGCCACCATGATGCGGCGGTCGACCTCGACCAGCTGCGCGCCGAGATCGAAGAGCACGTGGTGCGCCCGCTGATCCCCGACGATCTCGCCGCCGACGAGTTGCGGGTGCTGGTCAACCCGACCGGGCGGTTCGAGGTCGGTGGACCGCTGGCCGACGCCGGGCTGACCGGCCGCAAGGTGATCGTCGACACCTACGGCGGCATGGCCCGGCACGGCGGCGGCGCCTTCAGCGGCAAGGACTCGACCAAGGTCGACCGCTCAGCGGCCTACGCGGCACGGTGGGTCGCCAAGAACATCGTCGCCGCAGGACTGGCGCGCAAGGCGGAGATCCAGCTGGCCTACGCGATCGGCGTGGCGTCTCCGGTGTCGGTCGCGATCGACACCTTCGGCACCGAGCAGGTCGACCCGCAGCTGCTGCACAAGGGGGTCAACGAGGTCTTCGACCTGCGCCCCGGGGCGATCGTGGCGGACCTCGACCTACGCAAGCCCATCTTCAAGCAGACCGCGACCTACGGCCACTTCGGTCGCGACGAGCCGGGCTTCACCTGGGAGCGGACGGACCGTGCCGAGGATCTGCGCGACGTCGTCGGGGTCTAGCCCCCATTCGACGGCTGCGCGCGAGGGCTGGGTGCCCGCGCGCAGCCGCTTCGTGACGTCTACCTCGCCAGCTCTACGCATACCCGAACGCCGTTTCACCTTTGCCCGCACCTCAGGAGGTCGCAGCAATCGGTACTGACCAACAGCAGTCAGGACACAGCCATCCGCTGCTCGCCGGCGAGCAGGTCATCGTGGTCGACGGTGGCATGGGCACCTCGCTGCAGGGCTTCGAGCTCACGCCAGAGGACTTCGGGGGGCTCGACGGCTGCAACGAGGTGCTGGTGCGTACCCGACCCGACGTGGTGGCCGCGGCTCACGCGAGCTTCCTCGAGGTCGGCTGCACGGCGCTGGAGACCAACACCTTCGGGGCCAGTCCATGGGTGCTCGACGAGTACGGGCTCGGCGACGACACCGAAGAGCTCAACGTCGCGGCAGCCCGTATCGCGCGCGAGGCGTGCGACGAAGCCGCAGGCGACCGTTGGGTGCTGGGCTCGATCGGACCCGGCACCAGGTCGCCGACCCTGGCGTTGAGCAAGTCACCGGACGCCGGGGACTGGATCGACTACCCGACGATGCTCGCCGGCTACACCCGTCAGGCACGCGGTCTGCTGGCCGGGGGAGCGGACGCGCTGATCGTGGAGACCTGCTTCGACCTGCTGCAGGCCAAGGCGGGGATCTGGGCCTGCCATCAGGCGCTCGAGGCAGAGGGAAGGCGGGTCCCGATCATGGTGTCGGTGACCATCGAACAGGGCATCAACACCATGCTGCTCGGCAGTGAGATCGGCGCGGCCCTCGCGGCTCTCGAGCCGCTGCCGATCGACGTGCTCGGCATCAACTGCGCGACCGGGCCGGACGACATGCGCGAGCATGTGCGCCATCTGTCAGAGCACTCGCCCAAGCCGATCAGCGTCATCCCGAACGCGGGGATCCCGCAGATGGTCGACGGGGAGTCGTCCTACCCACTGACACCGGAGCAACTGGCCTCGGCACACCAAGAGTTCGTCACCGAGCTCGGGGTGTCGATCGTGGGCGGCTGCTGCGGCACCACGCCTGAGCACCTCGCCGCGGTCGTCGACGCCGTCGGCGACCAGCGCCCCGCGGCCCGTGAGCCGTTGCTGCCGGCGAGCCTCGCCTCGCTCTACGCCCCGACGCCGATCGAGCAGGACACCTCCTTCCTGATCATCGGCGAGCGGCTCAACGCCAACGGCTCCAAGCGATTCCGCGAGATCCTGCTGGACGAGGACCTGGAGGCTGCCACCCAGCTGGCACAGGAGCAGGTGCGCGAAGGAGCACACGCCCTCGACCTGTGCGTCGACTACGTCGGCCGGGACGGTGTGGATGACGCGGTGCCGATCATCAACCGGCTCGCCACGCAGTCGACCCTGCCGCTGGTCATCGACTCGACCGAGCCCGAGGTGATCGAGGCGGGCCTCACCCGGCTCGGCGGTCGTGCCGTGATCAACTCGGTGAACCTCGAGGACGGCCGGGACAAGGCCGATTCACTGCTCGGCCTGGCCAGGCAGCACGGTGCCGCAGTGATCGGCCTGGCCATCGACGAGACCGGCCAGGCCCGGACCGCGGACTGGAAGGTCGACGTCTGCAAGCGGATCGCCGACATCGCGGTCGAGGACCACGGACTGCGCACGAGCGACCTGATCTTCGACACGTTGACCTTCCCGCTGGGCTCGGGACAGGAGGACCTGCGCGGCGACGCAATGGAGACCCTCACCGCGATCGAGCGGGTCAAGGCCGAGATCCCCGGCTGCCACACCGTGCTCGGTGTCTCCAACATCTCGTTCGGTCTCTCACCCGCGGCGCGCCAGGCCCTGAACTCGGTGATGGTCGCCATGGCCGTCGATCGCGGACTGGACGCCGCCATCCTGCACGCCGGCCGGATCCTGCCGCTGCACCGCATCGATGACGACGTCCAGCGCATCTGCCGTGACCTGATCGAGGACAAGCGCACCGACGACTACGACCCCCTGCACGCGCTCATGGAGCGCTTCGAGGGTGCCGACGCCCATACCGGCGACACGGCCGAGCAGCTTGCGGCGCTGTCGACCACCGAACGTCTCGAGCAGCGCATCATCGACGGCAACCGCGACGGGCTCGACGCCGACCTCGATCAGGCGATGGCAGACGGTCTCGCGCCGCTCGACATCATCAACACCCACCTGCTGGCCGGCATGAAGGTCGTCGGCGACCTGTTCGGGGAAGGCAAGATGCAGCTGCCCTTCGTGCTGCAGTCGGCGGAGTGCATGAAGGCGGCGGTCGCGCACCTCGAGCCGCACATGGACGCCGCCGACGACGGGGGCAAGGCCAAGATCCTGCTCGCCACGGTCAAGGGCGACGTCCACGACATCGGCAAGAACCTCGTCGACATCATCCTCAGCAACAACGGCTACGACGTCCACAACATCGGCATCAAGCAGCCGATCGACACGATCATCAGCGAGGCGGAGGAGTTCGGTGCCGATGCGCTCGGGCTCTCCGGGCTGCTGGTCAAGTCGACCGTGGTGATGAAGGACGACCTCGAGGAGCTCCAGCGGCGGGGGCTGTCCGACTACCCGGTGTTCCTCGGTGGCGCCGCGTTGAACCGCAACTACGTCGAGAACGACCTGCGGCAGGTCTACGACGGCCCCTTGTTCTACTGCAAGGACGCCTTCGAGGGCCTCCAGCGCGCGGACACGCTGGCCGAGCTCAAGGAGCAGGGGGACGGTCTCCCGTCCGACTGGGGGACGCAGCCCGTGGAGCCGCCCACCCGTCGGCGCAGGAGCAGCGAGGAGCAGGCCGAGGCCCCCGTCGTCGCGCGCTCCGAGGTGAGCACCGACGCGGACGTGCCGCAGCCGCCCTTCTGGGGCGCACGCATCGTCCGCGGCCTGCCGCTGGACGAGATCGCGGGCTACATCAACCCGATTGCGTTGTACCGCAACCAGTGGGGCTTCCAGCCCGACAGCTTCGACGAGGCCGAGGCGGCGCTGCGAACCACCATGCAGCAGTGCCGCACCGAACAGCTGCTGCGTCCCGAGGTGGTCTACGGCTACTGGCCGGCCAATGCCGACGGCGACGACCTGATCATCTGGGCAGGGCCCGACACGGACGAGGTGGCGGCCCGCTACACCTTCCCGCGGCAGCGCCGCGGCAAGCAGCTGTGCCTCGCCGACTTCTTCCGTCCCCTCGAGTCGGGTGAACGTGACGTGGTGGCCCTCCAGGCGGTCACGGTCGGGCCACACGTCAGCCAGCGCACCGCGCAGCTGTTCGAGCAGGACGCCTACACCGACTATCTCTTCCTGCACGGTGTGGGGGTGGAGATGGCCGAGGCACTCGCCGAGTACTGGCACCAGCGGATCCGTGTGGAGCTCGACATCCACCACGACGACGCCGACGACGTCGAGGAGCTGTTCCGCCTCGGCTACCGCGGTGCGCGCTACAGCTTCGGCTACCCGGCGTGCCCGGACCTCGAACAGCGCAAGTCCCTGATCGATCTGCTCGATGCCTCACGCATCGGACTGGAGCTGAGCGAGGAGTTCCAGCTGGTGCCCGAGCAGGCGACCGATGCGCTGGTGGTCCATCACCCCGAGGCGCGGTACTTCAACGCCCGCTGACCCGGGGCCGGGACGGTGGTCCCGCCCGCCGGGACCATCCTATGAGGTGCTGCGGTGAGGCCGGTCACCGGACTGCGGCGACCCTACGTGGCCGAGCCGGCGTGAGATCTCCGCGGCGGCGTCCCGGGTCAGGTGCGCCGCGCGCTTCTGGGCAGCACCGTGGACCCGGTAGGACGGCCCGGAGACCGACACACTGGCGACCAGCTGGCCGTCGACGCCCCACACGGGCGCACTGACCGCGTTGAGCCCCTCCTCGAGCTCCTCGAACGTCATCGAGTAGCCGTCACGCCGCACGAGCTCGAGCTGCTCGGCGAGGACGTCGCGATCGGTGATGGTGCTGTCGGTGTAACGCTCGAGGCGGTCGGGGAGGAGCTCGTCGGCGACGTGTTCGGGCAGATGAGCCATGAACACCTTCCCGCTGGAGGTGCAGTGCAGGTCGGTGTGGCTTCCGAGCCAGTCGACCCCGACGCGGCTGGTGGAGTGGTTGACCTGGTGGATGTTGACCACCATGTTCTCCTCGAGGATGGCCACGTTGACGGTCTCGTCGGTCTCGACCGACAGGCGGTCGCACACCGGCCTGGCTGCACGCACCAGATCGAACGACGAGCGCACCGAGCCAGCCAGGCGCAGCACACCGAGGCCCAGCCGGTACTTCTGGGTGTCCGCGTCCTGCTCGACCAGCCCCCGCTGTTCGAGGGTCGACAGCAGCCGGAAGGCCGTGGACTTGTGGATGTCGAGCTCGTCGGCCATCTCGCTGACGCCGGACCAGTCCTCGCGCGCGAGGATCTCCATGGCGCTGACGGCCCGGTCTACCGACTGGACCACGGGTGGCTTCTCGTCTCTGTCGGGGGCTCGAGTCACAATCGGACAACCTATCGAGCCACGGCCAGAAGTTCACGTTTGGGCGCAAGGCAAACGCCTGACGGGGCAGTGGCCCGCACCGAGATCCGTAGATCCACGCGGCCGTGGACCAGGCGACACACGGCAGCGGGGCGGCCGGCTCCCGGGGGAACTCGGCCGCCCCGACCGCGTACGGAGCGGATGCGTCGGTCAGTCGACGGTGCTGATGCGCCCGTCGGTCTCGACCTCGACGTTCACCTCGTTCACGATCCGCTCGCTGACGACATCGGACATCAGCCGGCCCTCGTCGGACGAGATCAGCGTCTCGCCGCGGTCCAGCATGTCGTAGCCGTCGCCACCGATGTCCAACAGGAAGTCGTTGGTGGCGAGGGTGTAGTCGGCGTCCTCGTCCAGTGGCTCACCGCCGATGGTCACCGAGACGATGCGCTCGCCCGGATCAGCATCGGGATCCCAGACATAGGCCATCCCGCTGACGTGGGGGAAGCGCCCGTCGCCGTCCTCGACCCTGCTAACGCCGTTCTCGAGCGCTTCGAGGATCGAAGCGCCGTCGAGCTCGACCTTCACCACGTTGTTGGCGAAGGGCAGGATCGCGATGACGTCGCGGCGGATGATCGGACCGGGCTCGTAGACCTGGTCACTGCGGATGCCGCCGCCGTTGGTCAACGCCACGTCCGCGCCGGCCTCGTCGCGCATAGTGTCGACGATGTAGTTGGCGAAGCCGGACTCCTCCCTGCGGATCGGGTCTGGCGAGCGGACGTCCCAGGCATTGAGCCGGGTGCCGATCTCCTCGTCGAGCGCCTCGTCGAGCCGGACCTCCCAGTCGTCGACGATCGCCTGGACCGTCGCGTCGCCCTGGTGGACGTGGGTGATGTCGTGCAGGGTGAAGTCGTGGTCGACCACCTCGCCGTCATCGACCGTCAACGTGAGCTGACCGAGCAGGTCGAACTCATCACCGACGAAGGACACGAGGGTGCCGTTGATCTCCTCGGGCTCGTCGAGCACCTCTGCGCAGTGGTCGCCGACGATCGCATCGATCCCGTCGACCTGCGCAGCGAGCTCCCGCGCGTCCGGTCCGCACAGGTGCGAGGCGACCACGATGACATCGGCGCCAGCGGCCTCCATCTCGGGCACGACCTCCTCCATGGCCGTGATCGCCGAGATCTGCTCGGTGTCGTCGCCGAGCGTGGTCACCTCGGCCATGCGCTCGGGTCCGAGCCCGGTGATGCCGACGCTGACCCCCTCGATCTCCTCGATGATGAAGCGCTCGACGTCGAGGTCGGCGGCGAACGGCTCACCGGTGGTGACGTCGCGGACGTTCGCGCTCACCCAGGGGAAGTCGCTGTCCTCGATGCGCTCACGCAGGTTCTCAGGACCGAAGTCGAACTCGTGGTTGCCGAGCGTGTTGACGTCGATCGGGGAGGCATTGAGGATCTCGATCATGTGCTCGCCACCGAAGACGCTGGAGAGCACCGACGGTGCGAGGTCGTCACCGTTGCCGATGAACAGCGAATTGGGGTTCTCGGTCTTGAGATCGTTGACGAGCTGCATGTAGCGCGCGACGTTGACGGTGGACGGACCGGTGGGCAGGACCTCGTCAGCGAGGTGAACCACCAGCGTCGCTGCCTGGGCACGCGTCGCGCTGCCAGAGGGGTCGTACATCGTGGCCGTCTTGCCCGAGACCAGGCCGAGCTCGAACGCGGCGTCGATGTTGGCCTCGTGCACACTGCCGGAGGTGTCTTCGAAGTGCGGGCCGTCGGTGGCCGACACCTCGGTGTGGAAGCCGATCTCGGCCGCCTGGACGAGCATCGTGGCCAGCTGTCCGCGGGTGACCGAGTCGCTCGGACCGAAGCTGCCGTCAGTACGGCCGCGGATCACGCCGAGTTCGGCCAGACTGCCGATCGACGACGCGTGGACACTGGCGGCCGCGTCATCGAACGGGAACGGATCGGGCGCGTCGGGCAGCGATACGCCCGACTCCTCGAGCGACTTGGCGACGAGGGTCGCGGCCTGCGCCCGGGTGACGTTCCCGGCCGGGTTGAACAGGTCGTCGCCGATCCCCTGGAGGATCCCGAGGCTGGCGGCGCAGTCGATGTTGCTCAGGTGGACGTTGCCGGCGGCGACGTCGGTGAACCCGGCGCTGTCGGGATCGTCGACGCACGCTGCGCTGCGCGGCTCGTCGTCACCGACGTTGCCATGGAAGTGGGTGTCGTGGAGCAGAGTGATGTCCACGGGGTTGCCATCGTGGTCGTCCCCGACTGCGGGAACGGCGTAGAGCCCGAGGACAAGCCCCGCGATGAGGGTTGATACCCCAACTCGTCGAAGCGTCATAGGTCTTTCCCCCTCACACGTTCGCTGGTGTGTCGGGGCCGCCGGTATACGCGTCGCGTCTCCCTCCCGACGTGCCCCACTGTGTGTGTCACCATCTCGTTCTCAGTGACGGACCCGGCCGGCGTTGCTGGCCTGGCCGTCCACGCACAGACCCTAACCATCGCACGAATGGTGCGTCAGTAATTCTTAGCTGCCCGCACACACACCCCACGACGGCACCCAGGCGTCCGCCGAGCCCATGCGGACACCGCGCCACCGTTCCACCTACCGCATACTCGAGGCCCCGGGCGGCCGGACGGCGCGGGGGAGCGGCACCCGTACGGCGCCCGTCGCCCGGACTCAGCCGTCGTGGTGGGCAACGCCGAGCTCGTCGAGCAGCCGGCGGACGCGGACACCGATCTCGTCGCGCACTGGTCGCACCTGCTCGAGCGGCTGGCCGGCCGGATCAGGCAGCTCCCAGTCCTCGTAGCGCTTGCCGGGCAGCACCGGGCAGGCGTCGCCGCAGCCCATGGTCACCACCACGTCGGCCTCCTCGAGCGCGTCGCGCGTCCACGGAGTCGGCTGGTTGCCGGCGATGTCGATGCCGACCTCGTCCATCGCCTCGACCGCGGTGGGGTTGATCTCTTCGGCGGGTTCTGAGCCACCGGAACGGACCCGCACACGGTCACCGGCGAGGGCGGCGAGCCACCCGGCCGCCATCTGCGAACGGCCGGCGTTGTGGACGCAGACGAACAGCACGGTGGGTGTCGGGTTCATCGCAGGCTCCTGTTTGCGGGGCACGGACGTGGTCCGGCTCGTCGGCATTGGATCGCAAGCAGCTGGGCGCTGGCAGGATCGGCGCGGTCAGCCCGGTCGGGCCGCGGGGCTCGGTGGTTGCACGGGTAGCTCGACGGTGAACGTCGAGCCTTCACCCAGGATGCTGCGGACCGCGACGGTGCCGCCGTGTCGTTCCACCGCGTGGCGGACGATGGACAGGCCCAGCCCCGTGCCACCGGTGGCCCGTGAGCGGGCGATGTCGACGCGGTAGAAGCGCTCGAAGATCCGGTCGAGGTCCTGTCGGGGGATGCCGATGCCGCTGTCGGTCACCGCCAGCCGCCAGCTGCCGCGCACAGCACGCAGCTCGACCCGGATGCTGCCGCCGTCACGGTTGTAGCCGACGGCGTTGTCGAGCAGGTTGCTGACGATCAGGCGAAGATCGGCCTCGGACCCGGCCACGACCGCCGTCCCTGGCAGCTCGCAGTCCACATCGATGTGGTGCGCCTGCGCGCGCACCCGGATGCGGTCGATCTCCTCGGCGACGACGGCGGCCAGATCCACCGGCGTGTGGACGCGCTCACCGTCCTCCTCGAGCCGGCGCAGCGACAGCAGCTCGGTGATGAGCCGCCCGAGCCGTGATGCCTCCTCGGCGAGTCGCTCGGCCAGCTCGTGGCTGCGGGTGGTGTCACCGCGCTCGAGGGTGACCGTCAGCGCGTCGGCGAGCGTCTGGATGCCGGACACGGGCGTCTTCATCTCGTGCGAGGCGTTCGCAACGAAGTCACGTCGGATCGCATCCACGCGTGAGCGGGCGGTCTGATCGCGGAACACGAGCACGACGCCATCGGCGACGGGAGCCGCCGTGGTCTCGAGCTCGCGACCCTCGATGGTGATCCCCATGCGGACCGGACGCCCGGTGTCGGCGACCTCCTGCACGAGATCCGTCAGGTGGGCGCTGCCAAGGACCTGGCTGGGTGTGTACGCCTCGTCCCCGACGTCGAACAGTGCCCGGCTGGGGGCGTTGGCTGCAGTGAGCCGGTGGTCGCGATCGAAGAGCAGCGCCGGATCGGACAGTGCCTCGAGCAGCTGCCGCAGCGGCGGCGTCGCGGTGACGTTCATGAGGTATCGACGAACCGGTAGCCGACACCGCGAACGGTGCGGATGCGCTTCGGGTCGTGGGGGTCGTGCTCGACACGTGCACGCAGCCGCCCGATGTGCACGTCCAGCGTCTTGGTGTCACCGACGTAGTCCAGACCCCAGATCCGCTCGATGATGCGTTCGCGTGTGACGACCAGCCCGGCGTTCGCCACGAGCAGCTCGAGCAGGTTGAACTCCTTGGGGGGCAGCTCCACGGCAACCCCGTCGATGCGGACCTCGTGGCGGGCACGGTCGACGACCACTCCGCCCGCCTCGACGGCGGATCCCGTCACCTCCGCAGCCGCAGGGGCTGTCGCCCGTCCGCGTCGCAGCACCGCCCGGATGCGGGCGATCAGCTCTCGGGTGGAGAAGGGCTTGGTGACGTAGTCGTCCGCGCCGAGCTCGAGGCCGACGATCCGATCCACCTCGGTGTCCTTGGCCGTGAGCATCACGATCGGCACGTCGCTCTCGGCTCGGACCCGTCGACAGATCTCGGTGCCGCTGAGGCCCGGGAGCATCAGGTCGAGCAGGATCAGATCGGGGTCATGGCGGTGCCAGGCCTCGAGCGCCTCGTCCCCGTCGCGGACCCAGTGGAGCCGGAAACCCTCGGCTTCGAGCGAGGTCGTCAGCCCTTCGCCGATGGCGGCCTCGTCCTCGACGAGCAGGATGGAGATCACGCGACCAGCCTAGCCGGTGCTGTACCTACCATGGCTTCGTCTCGAGGGGAGTACGCGGATGGACGCCTTCGCTGTAGAGCATGACGCACTGGTCGAACAGCTGGTGCGCAGCGGCGACTCCGTGGTCGACCTGCTCGGCAGCGCGCTGCGGTGCCTCGTCGACGGTGACGACGTTCTCGGCGAGTCCGTCATCACCGCGGACGACCGGGTCGACGCCACCTACGCGCAGGTGCAACAGCGTGTCGTCGCGGCGATGTCCCTGCCGGTCTCCGACGACTCCTCGCATCGGACGCTCGCGGCGCTGCTGCAGGTCAACATCCACCTCGAGCGCATGGGTGACTACGCCGTCAACGTCGCACGCGCCGGGCTGCGCACGGCGAGCGACCCACGCGACCCGGAACTGACTGCACAACTCGAGGAGATGGGGCTGCTGGCCTGCGACGTGGCTCGCTCGGCGGTGCGCGCCTTCGCTCGACGGGACGACGAGGTGGCCCGCCGACTCGCGGCGATGGACGACGGGGTCGACCGCCTCAACCTGGGAGTCTTCGGCCGTCTGGTGCGGCTGGCCGCCGCAGACGAGACCCGCCTGCCGTGGGCGACGCACATGATCCTGGTGGCGCGGGCGCTCGAACGCTTCGCCGACCATGCCGTCGACATCGGCGAGGCCACCATCTACGCGGTCACCGGCGAGATCGTCGAGTTGTCGTCCGAGCGCACCGAGGGCGAGTGACACGCAGCGTCGGCTCTCCATCAGACGGCACGCGATTGGCTGCTCGAGAACTCGACGTTGTCTCCCGTCACAGCGAAGACGGTCTGTTCGCTGATGTCGACCGCGTGATCGGCGAAGCGCTCCACCGCTCGGGCGACCATTGCCATCCGGGTCGCCCACTCGAGGTCGGCTCGATCGGTTCGACCGGCCCGAGCGGGAGACAGCAGCAGCCCGAGGATCTCGACGTTGTGGTCGTCGACCCGGTCGTCGAGGGACGGGACCTGGCGGGCGAGCTCCGGATCGCGCTCGGCGAAGGAACGCAGGGCCCTGCGTGAGACCTGCACGGCAGCAGCGCTCATGTCTTCAACCGCACGCAGGAGGCCCGGATCGGTCCTCGAATGGGTGTATCTGACCGCACGGGCGACGTGCACCGCGTAGTCACCCATCCGCTCGATGTGGATGTTGACGTTGAGGGCCGCGGTGAGCACCCGTAGATCACGTGCCACCGGCGCCTGCAGGGCGAGCAGTCTCAGCGCCGACTGCTGGACCTGCTGATAGGTCCGATCGACCTCGAGGTCGCGGGCGGCGACCTCCTCGACGCGCCGTCGGTCACCGGCCACCAGGGCCTGGACCGCGTCGTCGAGCATCTGCTCACAGTCCGCACCGGTCGACGCGAGCGTCGCGATGATCGATCCGATGTCCTGGTGGAATCCCTCGCGCATGCGACCTCTCCTCGTGGGTGGTGCCGCGGTTGCGGACACGGCTGCGGTAGGTCTGGAGCCGGATGCTCAACCGAACCGACCGGTGATGTAGGCCTCGGTTCGCTCATCCGATGCCTGGGTGAACAGCTTCTCGGTGCGTTCGAACTCGACCAGGCGCCCACAGCGCTGTCCGTCGGCGGCCTCCATGTCCACCGTGAGGAACGCCGTGCGGTCGGAGACCCGTGCCGCCTGCTGCATGTTGTGGGTCACGATGACGATCGAGTAGTCCTCACGCAGTTGGCGCATCAGGTCCTCGATCTTCAGGGTCGCGATCGGATCGAGGGCCGAGCACGGTTCGTCCATGAGGATGACATCGGGCTCCATCGCGATGGCTCGTGCGATGCACAGTCGCTGCTGCTGTCCGCCGGAGATCGCGTGGCCGGGCTCGCGGAGCTTGTCCTTGACCTCGTCCCACAGCGCTGCACGACGCAGGGCACGCTCGACGACGTCGTCGAGGCCCTTGGAGCGACCGTGCAGCCGGGGGCCGAAGGCGACGTTGTCGTAGATCGACTGGGCGAACGGGTTGGGCTTCTGGAACACCATGCCGATGCGACGGCGTACCTCGGCGGGATCCACGTCCGCTGCGTGGAGGTCGAGGCCGCGGTAGCGGATGGTCCCGGTATGGGTGGCGACGGCGATGAGGTCGTTCATGCGGTTGAGCGACCGAAGCAGTGTCGACTTGCCGCAGCCCGACGGGCCGATCAACGCCGTGATCTCGCCCGCCGGGATGCGCAGACTGATGTCCGCGATCGCCGGGGTCCCGGCGTAGCTGACACCGAACTGCTCGATCTCGAAGACCGCAGACTGGATCTGCTCGGGGACCTCGGACCGTGGCGTCTCACCGCCGACGGGGGAGTGGCGCAGCTCGATGCCCGGGTGGGTCCCGGTCGTTGTGCTGTACACGGAGTGGCTCCTGGTTCGGTCGCTCGTGGGCTCGATGGTGAACACGGCCGGCCTCGCTTCTGGCGACGACGATCAGTCAGGACGAACGGTGCTGCGCGATGAGACGAAGCGCGCGACGGCGGTGAAGACGAACACGATGCCGAGCAACAACAAGGCACCTGCCCAGGCACGTTGCTGTCCGGGAGCGAACGGCTGGGTCGCACCGTCGTAGATCAGCAGGGTCAGCGCGCTCTGTGGCGTTCCCTGCACGGCGGTCACCACCGACAGCGCGCCGAGCGCGGTCAGCAGCAGCGGCGCCGTCTCGCCCGCGGCCCGGGCGACCGCGAGCATGGCACCGGTGACCAGGCCCGGACGCGCGGTCGGCAGCACGACCTTGACGATCGTCTGCCACCGTCGGGCACCGAGCGCGGCACTGGCGGCCCGTTGGTCCTCGGGAACCAGCTTCAGCATCTCCTCACTGGACCGGACCACGATCGGCAGCATGATCACGCTCAGTGCCAATGCCCCGACGAACGTACCGAAGCCGATGTCCCGGATGAGCAGGGCGTAGACGAACAGCCCGACGAACACGCTCGGCACGCCGGTCATCACGTCGGTGAAGAAGCGGATCACCCGAGCCAGCCAACCGCGGCCGTACTCCACGAGGTAGACCGCCGCCATGATCCCGAGGGGCACTGACATGGCGGTGGCGAATGTGACCATGTAGAAGGTGCCGACCAGGCCCTGGAGATAGCCGCCGCCCTCGCGTCGGAAGGGCGGCTCGGTCTGGGTGAGAAACGACCATCCGAAGGCGTTCGCGCCGCGACGGCCGACCTCGATCAGGATCAGTGCCAGCGGGATCATGGCCGCGATCATCCCGGCAAGCAGGACGGTGCGCATCACGCGCGAGCGCCGACGGCGCCGACGACTGTGCGGGTCGGCAGCCCTGAGTGAGGACGAGACCTCGCTCGCGGGGCGGGGCGGTGCCAGTGTGGTCACGGGAAGGGAGCTCACAGCGCGGCATCTCCTGCGACGCGCCCGATCCGCCATACCAGCAGCCGGGCGAGGACGTTGACGATGACGGTGATGATGAACAACCCGACGCCGATCGCGATCAGTGCCTGCACGGTCTCGGGCGCGGCGTCCTGGAAGGTGTTGGCGATGTGGGCCGCCATGGCGTCGCCGCCGAAGAACAGCGACAGCCCCCACCGCTGTGACCCGCCGATGAGCATGGCCACCGCGATGGTCTCGCCGAGCGCCCGCCCGAGGCCGAGCATCGTCGCCCCGACCACACCCGGAAACGACCGACGCAGGATGATCTTGCGCATGACCTCCCAATCGGTCGCTCCCAACCCGTAAGCAGCCTGAACCTGCTCGGGGGGGACCTGCGCGATGACCTCACGTGAGATGGCGGTGATGATCGGCAGGATCATGATCGCCAGGACCGTGCCGGCGGCGAGGTAGTTGGTGGAGTAGACCGGCCCCGCGAAGAAGGTGCCGAGCAGGGGGACCGGTGCAAGTGCCGCCGAGAGCAGCTCCATCACCGGTCGCAGGAAGGTCGGTACGAAGTACAGCAGGCCCCACAGTCCGTAGACGACGCTGGGCACCGCGGCGAGCAGCTCGACCGTGTAGGCCAGCGGCCCCTTCATCCGGCGAGGTGCCAGCCGCGTGATGTAGAGCGACACCGCCAGGGCGAGCGGTAGCGCCAGCACGATCGCGATCAACGCGACGACCAGCGTGCCGAAGATGAACGAGAATGCGCCGTACTCGCCGGTGAAGTCGGTGCGGGAGAAGCCGGCTCGCCACTCGTCGTTGACGAAGAAGTCGACGAAGCCCTGATACTGGAAGACGGGCCAGGCGTCCGCGGTCGTCGAGCCGATCATCAGCCCGAGCACGGCAAGGACGCTCACCCCGGCCGTGATCGCTGCCCACTTGAACAGTGGATCGGCGTAGCGACCGGCGCCGGTTGCCTGCAGTGCCGAGGCACGTCCTGGGGGGGCGCTCGTCACCGCCTCATCCTCCTGTGAGATGGAAGCTCGATGACATCGGTCGTCCGGCCGACCGGCGGCCGGGGATGGGCGCACTGGCTTGCCCGGCCGCCGTCGGCTCACTGCTGGATGTTGATGCGCTCGACAGCCGCCAGGACGTCGTCCTTGAGTGCCGAGCCGAGCGGGGCGTATCCGAGGTCCAAGGCGAGCGAGTCGCCCTCCTCGGAGACCGCCCACGACCAGAAGTCACGCAGCAGCGCTGCGGTGTCGTCGTCGTAGCCGCACTCCCAGGCGAAGATCCAGTTGGTGCCGGCGATCGGGAAGCCCTCGCCGCCGATGTCGAGGATGTCGAACTGGAAGGAGCCGGGGATCTCGGCCTCCTCGGCGGCTTCGGTGGTGTTCTCGAGCTCGGCCTTGATGGCGTTGCCGTCGTCGTTGACCACCCGTGCGGTCGGTAGCTGGTTCTCGAGGGCGTAGGCCTGATTGACGTAGCCGAGGCCCCCGGGGTTCTGCTGGATCTGCGCGGTGACGCCCTCGTTGCCCTGGCCGCCGAGGGTTCCGGATGGCCACTGCACCTCGGTGCCCTCTCCGAGTTCCCAGTTGTCGGCGGTGTGGTCGAGGTAGACGGTGAACACCGAGGTGGTGCCCGACCCGTCGGAGCGGTGCACGGGGATGATGTCGGCGTCCGGCAGGTCACGGTCGGGGTTGAGCGCCGCGATCGCCGGGTCGTCGAAGGTGGTGATCTCGCGCTGGAAGATGGCGGCGATGGTCTCCGCGTCCAGGATGAGGTCGTCGAACTCCTGGTCGTGGAAGGCGATCGTCACCGCGCCGAAGACCACCGGGAACTGGATGGCCGAACAGCCACGCGCTGCCTGCGCCTCGGTGAGCGTCTCGTCGTCGAGGTAGCGCTCCGACGAGCCGAAGTCGACCGTCTGGGAGAGGAACTGCTCGATGCCGCCGCCGGAGCCGATCGACTGGTAGTTGATCGACGCCTCAGGGTTGACCTCTGCCTCGTACTCGAAGATCCAGTCCTGGAACAGCGGCGTGGGGAAGGTCGCGCCGGCACCGTCGAGGCTTGCAGCTGCGGCGGGTGCGCGATCGGCGTCGTCGTCGACGTCGGTCTCGGCGGCGGCGGGCTGCTGGTCGTCTTCCTGGGCGGCCGTCGGGTCGCCCGCGTCGCCGTTGGCAGCGCAGGCGGTGGCGATCAGGGCCAGCACCAGCATGCTGAGCATGGCTCGGATGGGAGCTGTCATCTGCGTCATCGCTCCTGGTCTCATCGGGGGTGGGTGGATCGGGAGTGGGAGGGGGTGTGCCTGACAGTGATGACGCTACGGATCCGACCTTTCGGTCCATGCTCGGCCGGTCGAACGCAAGGTGAACACCGGGCCACGGTTCGGAGTCCTCGGGGGCGCGCCTGGACTCGCGCCCCTTTGCAGCCGGGCAAAGGCGATCCGCGTCGGGCCCGGCCGAAGGCGACCCACGTCGGGGCTGGCCGAAGGCGACCCACGTCGGGGCCCGGACGATCCCGAGCCGGCTGGCTCGGGGCCCGGACGATCCCGAGCCGGCTGGCGGCCAACCGAACGTGATCCGCCGGTGGGCCGATCGGCTCTGGTCAGTCGGCCGTGCGCGACCGACGCTTGACGAGCCAACTGATGGAGCGGCGGCCCGGAGGTGGGAGCATGGGCAGGATCGTGGTCGGCGTCGACGGCTCGCGAGAGTCGATGGCGGCCCTCGAATGGGCAGTGGAGGAGGCGCGCCTGCGCGGTGCACAGATCGAGACCGTCTACGTCTTCCAGAACACACCGTCCTACCGGCTCTACGGCAGCCAGCAGCCTGGGAGCGCACGGCACGAGGAGCGCTCCCACGTCCGTGCGCCGGTAGAGCAGAGCACACAGAAGGCAGATGCCCACGACGAGGTGGCCCGGATGGTCGACAACCTCGATCAGCCCCGCGACGTCGAGTTGGAGTCGTTGCTGGTCGAGGACCGGCACCCTGAGCACGTCCTCGTGGAGCGATCCGAGGGCGCGGACATGCTCGTGGTCGGCTCACACGGCCGTGGTCGTGTGCCGGAGATGCTGCTGGGATCGGTCAGTCACCACTGCGCGACCCACGCGCGGTGCCCGATCGTGATCATCCGCACACCGCGACCGACGTGACGGCGGCTCGCCGTACTGCGCCCTGCGGGCTCAGGCGGGCTCCCACAGCCGGGTGTCGGGACGGAACTGGCTCCATGCGAACCAGAACGCCTCGTGTGCGGCGAGCTTGGGGCCGCCGTCGCTCGGGCGAGCGACCAGTCCGCCGTCCTCGAGTTCGAGCCTGACGCCCGCCTCTTCGACCTCCGTGCCGGCCTCGAGCGCGGTGGTGGCCTCCTCGACCGGGAACGCCACCGCCGCCCCCCGAGGTGTCTCGACGCCCAGGACGACCCGCTGCTCCTCGGTGCGCTCGTCACGCTCGCCGACCGGAAACACCGGCCCGTCGGCGTCGCGGCGCTGGCGCAGGTCGCCCGGGTAGTTGAGGATCTCGCGGTCGGGGCTGCGCCGGCCCGGAACCGCCAGGACGGTGGTCTCCGGCTGCTGCTCGCGCCAGTCCTCCCACCGCGCGACCGTGACGCGCAGTGCCTCGAGCTCGACCTCGGCCGCGTGCAGGGGACCGGAGACCGCGTTGCCGTTGAACTGGTCGAACAGCGACTCGGTCTCTTCGTCGTACATGAGCTTGTTGGACCGCTGGAGCAGGCCGGAGGTGCGCAGCTCGAGTGGCTCGTCCACCACCTCGACGTCGTCGACGAAGTAGGGGATCGGCGCTCCGCACAACGTGCAGTAGGAGAAGGCGACGCGACGGTCCCCAAGGGTGTCGTTGGCCATCTCGTGCACCTCGAGGAAGCGGCGCGGGTAGGCGCGTGCCTCCCCGCTGACGATGACGCCGAAGACCGTGTCGTCCGCGTCGAGGTGGTCGGCCTGCTCGGCCTCGACCACCGGCGGATCGACCAGCGCCTGCATCTCGTCCCGGAAGACGCCACCCCACGCCACCTCGCGCCAGTCGAGATCCGCGTCGGGGTCGAAGAACGGCGCCCACGTCTCGTCCCGCTCGAGGTAGATCGCCTGCTTGAGCTCGACGTAGCCGGGGGGTGCTGGCACATCGGCGGCGAGCAGCACGTCGGTGTACGCCACCCAGGCGACGTCATCCACCTCGAGCTCGTGTCCGGTGAGCGCGGCGAGCGCATCGACGATCTCACCGGCGCTTGCCTCGTCGGCGCGCTGGAAGCGCAGCAGATCGACCAGTGGCCATGCACTACGCGGGTCACCTGCTCGGGCGAGCGCCCCGAAGTCGACCGCGTCCGCGTCGGCGGGATCGTCGAGCAGCAACTGCAGCTGCGTCTCGACCTCCTCGCCGAGGGGCGACGACGCCGCAGGTGCGTCGATCGTTCCGGTCTGCTCACCGCTCGCGCACGCGGCCAGGACCAGCGCCACGACCGACAGGGGGAGGAGCAGGCGCGCGCGGTGCCATCCGCGCGGCCGTCGGCGTTCGACCAACCTCACGCGTCCAGTCGCGACGGGCACGGTGACCTTCCAGGTCGGTGTGGGGGTCGTCACGGTGATCGACGGAATCGAAGGAACTGGTGGGGGCAACCCGATCCGAGCACGCCGGATTCCGCCAGCCGCCGCAGTCGACCCTCAGAGAATCACCGGATCAACAGCGTTATATAACGATGCTGGGGAGCGGAAGAGGTGCCTGGAGGATGGCTCATCCCGCGGTGCGGCGACACGAACCGGGAGCGACACGATCCGATGAGTCGGCCCCACAGCCCTGGCGTGACGACCCGACGGACCGACGAGACGGCTATGCAAGACGGCCCGACAGACCCGGCCAGACGACCCGACGAGGCGACCCGGCGACACGGCCCGGCGAGACGATCCGACAGACCCGGCCAGACGACCCGACGGACCGACGAGACGGCTATGCGAGACGGCCCGACAGACCCGGCCAGACGACCCGACGAGGCGACCAGGGCGCTGGAGACCTGTGCGACACAGGCGCAGACGCGACGCTCAGCGGGCATGGCTTGTGTCTGACTGTGTGACACAGATCTGGCGAAGGATCAGACAACGTCCGGGCCGGGCCTCGACCCGTACGAGGGATGATGACCATGTCCAAGCAGACGCGTGGTGTCGACGGGCCGGGCGTGTCCGCGCACACCGGGCGGCGCAAGAAGCGCTTCCTGGCTGCGTCGGAGAAGTACGAGATCCTGCAGCTGGTCCGCTAGGAGGTGACGATGCGCCGGGGTGTGCCGGGATGTTTCGGGATGCACCACGGCAGGCTGGCTCTCGCCGCGGGACGGGCTGCTGCCCGCCGCGGGACCAGCTGCTGCCCGCCGCGGGACCAGCTGCTGCCCACTGCCCGTCGAGCGTCGTGTCGGCCCCAAGCGCAGGACGTTCACCTCGAGTAGGTGGCCTGAGATCCCGGCCGCGCCGTCGGCACGCCAGGTCGATCGTCTCCGCACGGCGCGCTGCGGCTCGGCACGCCCCTGGCCCCTCTTGCGTGAACCCCATAAGTAACATTACGTAAACTAGTGATCGGCGTGGCTGGTCGATCGCTTCCCCGACCGCCCGGGGCGACCGCTCGGGAGGAACCAGCTGCCGGCCGACCTCGACCGCTCCCCCGACCGCGCGAGACGACCACTCCGTCGACCGCGCGAGACGACCACTCCGTCGACCGCGCGAGACGACCACTCCGTCGACCGCGCGAACCGGGCCAGGTCGCATCGACACCGTGGGAATCAGCACGATGCCGTTGCTGGACGGCTACGTCGATTGCCGGGGCGCTTGCGTCGACGTCCTGGCCCCATACAGCAGGCGTAGGCCGACCACGCCGATCCACACGAGCACGACCGCCGCCTTCACGCGCTGGACGACGCCGATGTACAGCGCCTCCGGGTCGACCGATCCGGCGATGAGGGTGGCCACCATCAGCACCAGGGTCGCGATGCCGGTCAGGGCGGTGTAGCCGGAGAGGCCACGCCAGTCGGGCCTGCGACGGATCCCGCGCCAGAGCAGCAGGGTCGCGAAGGCGAAGGCGAGCAACCCGACGTTGATGACCAACAGGTGCAGCGCGTCGATGGCTGCCTCGCCGTCGCACATGATCGCGGTGCACGGCAGCACGGCCATCGCGGCCCAGGCGAGGCCGAACACACCGACCAAGGCGGGACCGAGGCGCGCGCCGCGGCCGTGGTCGAGGCCACGCCGCAAGCCCACGGCGAACACCACGATGAGCAGCCCGACGATCAGGAAGCTGACGTTCTGGACCAGCGGGTAGGGGGCCTGCGCGCCCCCGAGATCGCTCATCACCTGGGTGCGGTGGCTGTAGCCGTCCCAGAGCCATCCGCCCACCAGGACGCTGAGCAGCGTCAGGACCGGCACGATCACGCCGCACAGCGCCTGATAGGGCCGCGCAGCTCCCTGGTCCTGATCCTCGCTCACGCGCCCATCCCCTGTGCCAGGCCATCACGGTGACCTGGCGTCTGAGCTTCGCACGAACCGGCCCGACGTGGCAATCGACCTCACCCAGTCACCGTGTACCGATGCATGTGGGGTCGTCAAGGGCGTCGTCGCGGCGCTGGACCCACCCGTGCAGCCACGGCCGTCACCGCCGCCGGCGAGGGCATTCGTGGCGGGTTGGTGGCGGCCGGGCCGCGGGTCACATGGGCAGGCTGGGCTGTCCGGCGGCCGGAGGGTCACCGGGTGGATCAACCTCGCCGCACCGACCACCGGGCGGCCCAACATCACCGCACCGACCACCGGGCGGACCAACATCACCGCACGGACCACCGGGCGGATCAACCTCACCGAACGGACCGTCGGGCGGCCCAACATCACCGAACGGGTCACCGGGCGGGTCGGCGCCGCCGTGGGCGTCGTCGACGGGCAAGACTGGGCCAGGGTTGTCCCCGGCGCGACGGTCGGACCGGTCACCTGGCGCTACTTCCTCGCGACGGTCGGACCGGTCACCTGGCGCTACTTCCCCGCGACGGTCGGACCGGTCACCTGGCGCTACGTCCCCGCGGCGGTCGGACCGGTCACCTGGCGCTACGTCCTCGCGGCGGTCGGACCGGTCAACTGGCGCTACGTCCCCGCGGCGCTCGCTCCCACCACCGACGGATGGACCACCGGGTGGTCCGCCGCTGCCGCGCCCGCTGCCACCTCCGCCGGGCGGGCGGCTGCCATCGGGCCGATGAAAGACGGGTTGGCCGGCCTCGAGGCTCATGCGCCAGTCGCCAGCATCGAAGCGGCGGTGATGCCGGGCGCACAGCAGCGCAGCGTTGTCCAGGGTGAGGCGGCCGCCATCGCGGTAGGCGAGGTTGCCGTGGGCGACCTGGCACCATCCGGCCGGCGCATCACACCCTGGCCAGGCACAGCCACCGTCGCGCACCACCAGCGCGCGCCACAGCCCCGCCGGCACGCTGCGCACCTGCCGGCCGACCTCGATCGGCACCGAGTCGCCGTCCACCACGATCCGCGAGAAGCCCGCATCGGCCAGCAACGGCCGGATCTCGTCGATCGTGACCGGACCGGTCAGCCCAAGCTGTGCGATTCCGGCCTGCTCAGCCAGCTGCGACCACTCGACCACCACCGACACGTGCGGGCGCACCCCGTGCCTGGCGGGCGCTTGCCCGGCAGCCAGCGCCGCATCCGCCCACGCCTCGAGCGCATCCGCACCCCGCTGCCCCGGCGTCCGCGGCGCGTGCGCATCATCCGGCCGCTGGAACGCCCGAAACGCGGTCAACACCTTCTCGGCCTGCAGACCGAACAGCTCGCCCGAGAGCCGCAGCCCACCCTGCGGGGTCTGGGCCATGCTCATCCGCCGGCGTTCACGGCGGCGCAACTCCTCCGCGCGCGCCTGCGCCGGCTCGGCCTCGGCCACCAGCCGCCGCGCCAGCCGTCCCAACCCCACCGGATCCATCTGCTCGGCCGCGGCCACCAGCCGGGTCTCGAGCTGCTCACGACCAGGTCCGGACACCGCCTCCAGCGCCTGGGTGATCACCGCCGCATGGGCCTCGCTCAGCCGCCCGGCAGCAAAGGACTCGCTCGTCGCCGGCGCACTCGTGAGCTGCCGCCCGGTCTCTGCGGTGCGCTTGGCCTCGCCCGGCGGCAGGTGGAGCTCGTCTCGGAGGAACTGGCGCGTGTCCTGCCGACCCGCAGCCCCGCGCCCCCCACCAGCCTGCGCCGCACGCACCGCCCGCGCCTCCAACACCCCCGAGGCCCGCGCCCGCACCGAGGTCAAACGATCCACCCGCCGCTGCACCTCACGCAGCCACGTGCGCACCCCTGCATCATCCAACGCATCGAGCTCCACCCCCGCCACCGCCGCGAGCCCCGCATCCAACGCCCCCAACGCCGCCGCGACCGCCTCCCCGGCGCCCGCATACGGCCCGGCCTCCTCTGCGGCGGCGGTCGGCAGCCCACCGCCGCGCTGCTTCGCCGCCACGACCGTTCCCGACGACGCCACCCGACCCCACGACGCCACCCGGCCCGACGACCCCACTCCGCCCGACGACGCCACCCGACCCCACGACGCCACCCGGCCCGACGACCCCACTCCGCCCGACGACGCCACCCGGCCCGACGACCCCACTCGGCCCGTCGACCCCGCTCGATCCGACGACCCCGGCCCACCAGACCCCGTCACGGGAGCCGACCACGCCCCCGGCTCCTCGGCCGCGAGGTGTCGACCGGCACCATCCACCCCAGCCGACCGGCGCACGTACCCACCAGCGAGCGACCGCCGAGCCAGCACGCGCCCGTCGCCAACCGCACACGCGGCAGCGACGGCGTGCGACCCACCAGCCATCTGCGCCCCTCCCCCTGACTAGCTCCAGCGACGACTCCGGCGACTGCATCAGCGACTGCA
>SKSM01000016.1 GCA_007122985.1 Nitriliruptoraceae bacterium
GTTGCCGCAGCACCCCGACGAGCCCGGCGACGATCGTGGCGGCGACCACGGTCTCGCAGACCGCCGCCAGCCGCCGGCGCAGGTGCATCCTCACGCGCGGATCGCCACGAGTGCGCGGCCGAGCTCGCCGAGGTCCACCGGCGTGCCGTCGGCGACCGGGGCCCGGTGCACCTGCGTGGCGAGCACCTCGCGGGCGACTGCGTCGTAGTGCCCGCCGGCCGCCAGCTGCTCGTCCAGCTCGTCGGGCTGCACCGAGACGACCAGCTCGATCCGATCGGACAGCTCGAGTCCCGCTGCCTTGCGCTGGTCGTTGACCGCCCGCACCAGCTCCCGCGCGGCGCCCTCCACCTCCAGCTCGCGCGTCAGCGAGGTGTCCAGCGCGAAGGAGACGGTCGCGTCGCTGGCGACCGCCCAACCGGTGCGTGGCCGTTCGACGATCTCGACCATGTCGGCGGTGACCTCCACCTCGGCGCCGTCGACCGTCACCGTTGCACGTCCGTTGGTGGTCAGCGTCTGCGCCAGCGCGGCGGCGTCGTCGGCGTCCATCGCCTGCAGCGCGCCGGCGACCTGCGGCGCGCGTTGCTGGAAGGCCGGGCCGAGTGCGCGGAAGTTCGGCTTGACGCTGCGCTCGATGAGCTCGCCGGTGCCGTCCGAGAGCTCGATCCGCTTGACGTTGAGCTCGTCGGCGACGTCGTCGACGAGGTTCGCGAGCCCGGCCCGCTCGCCGCTCGGCACGCTCACCAGCGCGCGTGCCAACGGCTGGCGCACCTTGACGGCCGCGTCGTTGCGGGCCTGCCGGCCGAGCTCGACGACCCGGCGGGTCGTGGCCATCGCGGCACGCAGCTGGTCGTCACGCCAGTCGTCGGGGGCCTCGGGAAAGTCCGCCAGATGGACCGACACGGTCACCGGCGCGTCCGAGTCGCGCGGCGCGACGTTGAGGTCCTGCCACAGCCGCTCGGCCAGGAACGGCGTGAACGGCGCGAGCAGCTGCGCCAGGGTGGTCAGGCAGGCGTGCAGCGTGTGGTAGGCGGCCTGCTTGTCGGCCGGGTCCTCCGCGACCGACTTCCAGAACCGACGGCGGGTGCGGCGCACGTACCAGTTGGACAGGTCGTCGACGAACCGCTCGAGCGCGCGGGTCGCGGTCGAGACGTCGTAGCGGTCGAGCGCAGCATCGACGGTGTCGGTCAGCGCCGCGAGCTCCGCCAGCACCCACCGGTCGATGACCGGACGAGTCGCCACCGGCGGGGCGGGGGCATCGAGGTCGAACGCGTCGATCGAGGCGTAGGTGGTGAAGAACACGTGGGTGTTCCACACGGTGAGCAGGAACCGGCGGACCACGTCGTCCAGCGGGCCGTGGCCGACCCGGCGGTTGACCCACGGGTTGCCCTCGGCGAACATCAGCCACCGGATCGCGTCCGCGCCGTGGTGGTCGATCAGCTCCCACGGATCGAGCACGTTGCCCAACGACTTGGACATCTTGCGCCCGTCGGCGTCCACGATGTGCCCCAGGCACACGCACGTGCGGTAGGAGCTGTCGCCGAACAGCAGCGTGGACTCCGCCAGCAGCGAGTAGAACCAGCCGCGGGTCTGGTCGATCGCCTCGCAGATGAAGTCGGCCGGGTAGTGGCGCGCGAACTGCTCCTGCCCGGTGTGGGGGTGGCCCCACTGGGCGAACGGCATGCCGCCGGAGTCGAACCAGGCGTCGGCCACCTGGCTGACCCGCTCGGACCGGCTGCCACACGCCGGGCAGGGGAAGGTGACCGCGTCCACGTACGGCCGGTGCGGGTCGAGCTGCGACTGGTCACCGCCGGTCAGCTCCGACAGCTCCGCACGCGAGCCCACCACCTCGACGTGGTCGCAGTCGGTGCAGCGCCAGAACGGCAGCGGGGTGCCCCAGTAGCGGTCGCGTGACAGCGCCCAGTCGACGTTGTTCTCCAGCCAGTTGCCGAAGCGTCCGTCGCGGATGTGCTCGGGGTGCCAGTCGATGGTCTGGTTGTTGGCGAGCAGCTCGTCGCGCTTGGCCGTGGTGCGGATGTACCAGGACGGCTTGGCCCAGTAGATCAGCGGCCGCTCGCAGCGCCAGCAGAACGGGTAGGTGTGCTCGTAGGTCGTGGCCGCGAGCAGCAGGCCACGCTCGCGCAGGTCGGCGACGATGCCGTCGTCGGCGTCCTTGACGAAGCTGTCCTGCCACGGCCCGGTGGTGAACCGGCCCTCCGCGTCGACCGGGTTGACGACCGGCAGCCCCTCGCGTCGGCCGACGGCCATGTCGTCCGCCCCGAACGCGGGTGCGAGGTGGACGATACCGGTGCCGTCGGCCGTCGTGACGAAGTCGGCGGTGGTGACGTAGCGCTGGTCCTGTGCGACCGGCACCAGGTCGAACGGCGCCCGGTAGTGGTGGCCGACCAGCTCGTCCAGGGCGACCTCGCGCTCGACCACGTAGGCGTCCTCGCCGAGCACGCGGTCGGCCAGGTCGGCGGCCAGCACCAGCAGTTCGTCGTCGACGCCGTGGGCGCTGGTGCGTGCCAGCAGGTAGGTGACGTGCTCACCGACCGCGCAGGCGGTGTTGGACAGCAGCGTCCACGGCGTGGTCGTCCAGACCAGCAGGCTCGCGCCGGCGTCCGCCAGCGGGCCCTCCAGCACCGGGAAGCGCACGAACACGCTCGGATCGACCACCTGGTCGTAGCCCTGTGCCACCTCGGCGTCCGACAGGCCGGTGCCGCAGCGGCCGCAGTAGGGGGTGACGCGGTGGTCCTCGAAGATGAGATCGCGCTCCCACAGCTGCTTGAGCGCCCACCACAGGCTGTCGACGTACGCCGCGTCCATCGTGCGGTAGGCGTCGTCGGTGTCGAGCCAGAACCCGATCCGGTCGGTCAGCCCCTCCCATGCGTCGACGTAGCGCAGCACCGACTCACGGCACCGGGCGTTGAACGCTTCGATGCCGTAGGCCTCGATCTCGGCCTTGGAGTTGAGCCCGAGCTCCTTCTCGACCTCGAGCTCGACCGGCAGCCCGTGGCAGTCCCAGCCGCCCTTCCGGCGCACCGAGTAGCCCTTCATCGTGCGGTAGCGCGGGAAGATGTCCTTGAACACCCGCGCCTCGACGTGGTGGGTGCCGGGCCGGCCGTTGGCGGTGGGCGGTCCTTCGTAGAAGGTCCACACCGGCCCATGTGCGCGTTGTTCGACGGACGCGGCGAACACCTCGTGCTCGCGCCAGAAGGCGAGGACCTCGCGCTCGAGGGCGGGCAGGTCGGGACGTGACGGCGCGACCTGCCAGGACGTCGAGGTGGCGGGTGCGGAGGAGTCGGGCATGGCGTCGGCTTCCTCGGTCGGCCGTCCCACGGGACGGCGCTCGGCCGGGTCCCGAGGGACGATCCGCCGGCGGTGCCGGAGACCGCGGTCCCACCCTCGTTGGCCACCTTCGGCGGTGGCCCGCTCGTGCTTCCGAACGCCGGGTCGCCCCGGCCGGCCCGCGTGTCGTGCGGGAGCCGTCCACGCCTACCCACCGAGTCGCTCGGCTTCGTCGTGGCCGCATCGGAGGTGATGGTCGGCACGGGTCCCCACCGCCGGCTCCCACCGTCCCGGCTCGCTCGTGGCGGGGCGCACCGTGCGCCGCGTCCTCGTCGTCACGTTGTTGCGCGCCCACGGCGCGCGGAGCGCAGTGTACGGCCGCCGTGGCCGGGGAGCGAGCTGCCTGCACGCCACGGCGCGTCTGCTACCTTCCGCGATCTTATGGCCAAGCGAAAAGCCCTCACCAAGACCAAGCTCCGCAGCATCCGGCAGGAGCTCGAGCAGGAGCGTGCCTCACTGCTCGAGAAAGTCGTCGACCTCGATGCCGAAGCGGACGTCAACAACTGGCGTGAAGGTGGCTTCGACGACGACCCGGCCGATGCCGGCTCGGCCAGCTTCGAGCGCGAGACCGCCCAGTCGCTCAGCAACCACGCGCGGCGCCTGCTCACGGAGATCGACGACGCGCTGCGGCGGCTCGACGACGGCACCTACGGCGTCTGCGAGCGCTGCGGCGAGCGGATCGAGTTCGAACGGCTCGAAGCCATCGCCTACGCGCGGATGTGCATGGACTGCAAGCGGCGCGACGAGACCGGTCGCTGACCGACGTGGACCGCGACCCGGTGCAGGCCGCTCCCGTGCCGGCCGGAGGGGATCCGCAGCCGCACCCGCTGGCGGTGCCGTTGGGGCTCGGGGTCACGGCGGTGTTCCTGGTGCTGGACCAGGTCACCAAGGAGCTGGCCGAACGGTCGCTCCGGGCCGGGCAGTTCGTGCCGCTGCTCGGCGAGCACATCGGCTGGGAGCTGGTCTACAACCCCGGCGGCGCCTTCGGTGTCCCCGCCCCGTCGTGGGTGTTCGTGGTCGTCACCGTGCTCGTGGCCGTGCTGGTGCTCCGGGTGCTGCCACGGACCCCCTCGCTACTGGCCGCGTCCGCCTACGGGCTGCTGCTGGCCGGTGCGCTGGGCAACATCGTGGACCGGCTGCTGCGGCCCGGCGGTCCCGACCGCGGCTTCGCCGACGGCTGGGTCGTCGACTTCGTGGCGTGGGGGAGCTTCCCGCGCTTCAACGTCGCCGACAGCGCCATCACCGTCGGGTTCGTGCTGCTGGTGCTGGCCCTGTTCCGTGAGGAGCGTGCACACGCGCGTCGCTCGCACGAACCGACCACCGGCGACGACGCCCGGCACGGCCAGGACGATGGTGACGACGGTGACGATTGGGA
>SKSM01000182.1 GCA_007122985.1 Nitriliruptoraceae bacterium
CACGTCGTGCCCCGCACCATCGGGGGCGTGCCGGTCACGCTGCTCGGCATCGCGAACCAGTTCACTCCGCCGCGCCTGGGCGACCCCGTCAACGCCCTGCTGCAGCGGTCGACCATCGGCGACCTCGGCCCGTACGGGCTGCCGACGTCGTCGGAGGGCCTCATCGCCCGGTACCGGAGGACCGACGAGATCCCCATCATCGACGTCGGGCTCGTGGAGCAGCTGCGGGCGGGACGGGTGGAGCCGGTCGCCGCCGTCGAGGCCTTCGACCGCGACCGGGTGATCCTCGCCGACGGGTCCCGGGTCCGCGCCGACGTCGTGATCGCCGCGACCGGGTACCGCACCGGGCTGGAGAAGATCGCGGGCCACCTCGGGGTGCTCGACGCCCGCGGCCGCCCCACCGTGCCGGCGGGCGCCCGGCACCCGACCGCACCCGGGCTGCACTTCGTCGGCCTGCGCAACCCGCTGATCGGCCTGCTCAACGGCATCGGGTTCGACGCCAGGCGGGTGGCGAGGACCCTCGCTTCCGACCTGGGACGAGCGAGCGCCGGCGTGACCTCGTCCGTCGGTGGTGGCGTCACGCGTCGTCGAGCCGCGCCTGCATCGCCTCCACGACGGCGAGGAGCCCTGTCAACGGGCGGATCATGACCGTGAACTCGCGGATGCGTCCGTCGTCGTCGAACTGCAGGTAGTCCCAGCCCTGCAGCTCGCGGTCCCCGACCCGCGCTGAGAACACCAGCCCGGCCCGATCCCCCTGGTCGAGGACGTCGACGTAGCGGAAGTCCTCGAAGACCTGGCTGACGGCGCGCAGGACGGTGGCGGTCGCCTCCCGGCCCTCGTAGGGGCGGTGGACCGCCGGCGACCGGAAGACCACGTCCTCGGCCAGCTGCGAGACGGCGGTCTCCCAGTCCCGGTCGAGCACCGCGTCGTGGAAGGTGCGGTACCGGCCCGTGGTCGCGTCCGGCGATGAGCCGTCGGCGTCCTCCGCCACGACCCCCAGCAGATGAGTCCACCGGGCCTCGCGACGGCCCGGCTCGCGGGGCAGCTGGTCGGCGAGGGGACCACGCGGATGCCGCAGCAGGGCGTCGAGGACCGTCTCGACCTCCTCCACGGTTGCGAACGCATGCATCCGGGAGGCCCGCGAACGCAGCTCGCCCGGGGTCTGGGGCCCCCGCAGGAGCAGCAGGGCGAGGACCGCCTGCTGTGCGACGTCCAGCTCGAGCTGGTCCTCCAGCCGGTGGGCGGTCTTCAGTGCCCGGGCGCCGCGGGTGTGCTCGGTCCGGATCAGCCTGTGCTGGCGGATGTCCTCGAGCGCCGCCTGCACCTCCTGATCATCGAACTCCACGACCGGGTCACGCCCCGTCGACTGGTTGCACGCGGTGCGCAGCGCGTTGTCCGTCAAGGGGTACTGGTCGGGGGTCGTCAGGGACTTCTCCACCAGACATCCGAGCACGCGCTGGCCCTGCGGTGACAGCTGCACCATCTCTCTCCCGCTCCGCGGTCGGCCCGAGCGTTCTTTCGGCGGGCCATCGTCGCACCGTAGTCGCGGCCACCGCCGACCGGCCCAGAGGCGGCCGCCGGCGGGTCCGGGGCTCTACGACGCCTCGGTGCCATCACCACCGCTGTCGGTCGGAACGGACGTGCTCGATCCAGTCCGGCATCCGTGCCTGAGCCGCTTCTCCACCGCGGACCGCCCGCGCCAGCCGCGAGAGCCCGGAGAGCACGGCCCGTGCCTCCTCACCGTCGGGGTGGCGCAGACCGAGCCGCTCGCTAAGCGAGGTCCGCGGCAGCAACCGCACCCGCAGCCGGGCGTCGGGGGCGATCCCCGCCAGCCGGCGTGCGGCCGCGAACGCCTCGCGGTAGCCGCCGAGCTCGTCGACCAGCCGCCGCTCGGCGGCGTCGGCCCCCGTCCACACCCGGCCGCGCGCGACGTCGTGGACGTACGCACGCTCTAGCCCCCGGCCGTCGGCGACCTTATCGACGAACTGGTCGTAGACGCGGTCGAGGAACGCGCCCACCTGCTCCCGCTGCTGCTCGGTGAACGGCTGCTCGCCCGAGTGCATCAGGGCGTTGACACCGCGGTGCACCTCGTCGGTGGTGATGCCCATCCGCTCCCGCAGACCCCGGATCACGAACTTGCCGTACACCACGCCGATCGAGCCCGTGAAGGTGCTGCCCGCCGCGATGATCCGGTCCGCGCCCATCGACACCCAGTAGCCACCGGAGCCGGCGACCCCACCCATCGAGACGACGACCGGCTTGCCCGCACCGCGGGCCCGCTCGACGGCCCGCCAGATCGCGTCGCTGGCCACCGCCGAGCCTCCCGGGCTCTCCACCCGGAAGACGACCGCCCGAACGCGCTTGTCGCGGATCGCCTGCTGGAATCCGGTCGCCACGGTGTCGGAGCCCATCGTCGGCCCGATGAGCGAGCGGCGGCTGCGCCCGACCTGGATGGCCCCGTGGCCGTGAACGACCGCGACCGTGGGCCGACCGGGCCGCCACTGTCGCCGCCGCACCACGCCGCGGTACTGCGTCAGGGGCACGAGCCTCGCGTTCGCACCCGCCCGCTGCCTGACCGCCGCCACGGTCTGGTCGCGGTAGGCCAGACGATCGACCAGGCCGTGGTGCAGAGCGTCGTCCGCCAGCAGCGGCGCCCGGTCGATCAGCGCGGATGCGCGCTCCCGCGGCAGACCGCGACCGCCGGCGACCGCGTCGAGGAGCTGGTCGTGCAGGCTGGCGACGAGGCGGTCGTAGGACTCGCGGTGAGGCTCGGTGAACGCCCGCTCTGTGAGCAGGTTCTTCGCCGTCTTGTACTCGTGGCGATGGTCGAAGTCCGCGGTCACGTCGAGCTTGTCGAGCAGGTCGGCGACGAACGGCTGCACCATGGCGACACCGGTCACGCCGACCTCGCCGGTGGGTTGCAGATGGATCTCGTCGAACCCCGTCGCCACGAGGTAGGCCAGCAGCGCGTCCCCTGCCTCGCTGAAGGACTGGGCGTGCGCGACCGCGGGCTTGCCGCTGGCGCGGAACGTCTCGACGGCGGCACGCAGCTCCTGGGCGTGTGCCCAGCTCTCCGCGGGGGCGTCGACACGGGCGACCACGGCACGCACACGCGCATCCCGCGCCGCGACCTCCAGCGCGTCCAGAACCTCCCGCAGGGCCGGTCGCCGGGCCGCCGCAAGCCGCGCCAAGGGAGTGTCGGCGGGCGCGTCGGTGACCGGGCGCGAGAGATCGAGGGCGAGCACCTGCGGGGTCCGCAGGGGGCGGTCGATGCCGGGCAGACCCATCGGCGACTCCTGGGTGGGCTCGGGTGTGCCGGCGCGCCCGCCGGCCGGGACGTCGCCGTCGCGACCCGCCGGCGACGACCGGTCACCGCGGGCACGAAGGCGCCTCCGTGCGACGACCCTACAGACGGGATCCGCACCCCGGGCCGTTCCCGCCGACCTTCGTGGACGATCGTCGACCCTGGAACGGGCGGTATCGTCGGCCGGCGAGACGAGGAGCACCGCTGATGGCACGCACCCCCGACGACCAGTCCCTGGTCGTGACCGGCCTCGCCGACGATCTCCCGATCACCACCTCGGCGACGACCTCGCGCAGCCTGGTGGACAACGACCGCGTCCGGGTCGTGGTCTTCGCCTTCGACACCGGGGAACAGCTGACCGAGCACACGGCCGCCATGCCGGTCGTCGTGCAGTTGCTCACCGGCGCCATGCGCTTCGAGGTGGCCGGCGAGGCACACCACCTCTCCCCCGGCGACTGCGTCTACCTCGCCGCCAAGGAGCCGCACTCGCTCGAGGCGCTCGAGCCGTCGCGGATGTCGCTGGTGATGGTCCGCGCCGCGGCCTGAGCGTGGGGCCTGACCGAGGCGGCCGGAACGACGCGCCCCACGGCCGCGGCGATGGGTCGGCGTCGCCGGTCGGTCAGCCGGACGCGTCGGGTCCGGCGGCTTCGGGGCGCAGGAGCGCGACGACGAAGTCGGCGTCGGCGTTGTGCGGATGCAGGCTCCAGGTGGACAGCAGCAGATCGGGGGCCAGCCCGGCGCCATCGACGTCGGTCAGGAACTCGTCGAGGTCGTAGCCCCGGTCGGTGCCGAAGCCGACGACCGCGCGGCCACCATCGCGCAGGTGGGCCCGGAGCCGGGCCAGCACCTGCCCGCGGGTGCTCGGCGCGAGAAACGTCATGACGTTGCCGGCGCACACGATCGCGTCGAACCCCTCGCGGAGCCCTCGTGACGGCAGGTCGAGGGTCGCCAGGTCGTCGACGAGCCACTGCGGCCCGGGGTGGTCCTCCTCCGCCGCCGCGATCAGCTCCGGGTCGATGTCCACGCCGACGACCTCGTGGCCCGCCTCGGCGAGGAAGGCGCCGACCCGTCCCGGCCCGCACCCGGCGTCCAGGATGCGGGCCCCGCGCGGGACCATCGCGTCGATCAGCCGCGCCTCGCCCGCGAGGTCGTCGCCGGCGGCCGCCATCGAGCGGAAGCGCTCGATGTACCAGGCGGAATGGCCAGGATCAGCCCGGGTGATCCTCACCCACTCGTTCTCGTCGCGGTCGTCGCTCACCGAGGCTCCAGGATGTCGCCGCGGGTGCCCGGTGCGAGGAACGTCATGACGTTGCCGGCGCACACGATCGCGTCGAACCCCTCGCCGATCCCCCGCGACGGCAGGTCGAGCGTCGCCAGCTCATCGACGAGCCAC
>SKSM01000250.1 GCA_007122985.1 Nitriliruptoraceae bacterium
CACCCCGCGCACGGTGCCACCCAGGGTAACGGGCGCGGCCGTACGGCCCCGGCGTGCGCAAGCGGCGCGTCGTGTCGCGACCGCGCGGGCCACCGGGGGGTGTGGATCGAGGCACGTGCGTACGGCTCAGCCGTCGCCGCCATCGCCGTCGTCGCCGCCGTCGCCGTCATCCGCGCCGTCGCTGCCGTCGTCGCTGGCCTCGCCGTCGCCGTCACCGTCGTCCGCGTCGCCGTCGCCACCGTCGCTGCCGAGGTCGGCGTCGAGCTCGTCGGTGCCGGTCGGGCCCTCCTCCTCGGCCAGCTGCAGGTCCGACCCGTCGTCCGGCTCGTCGGTGCTGGCGACGATGATCGGCTCGGGCGGGACCTCGGCGATCCCGTCCTCGACCAGCAGCGCGGACGCCCGCATGATGAACGACGCCATGGCACCGCGGGTGACCGGCGCGGACGGGGTGAAGGACCAGCCGCCGGTGCCCGTCACGACCCCGACCGCGGCCAGGCGGTCGATGTCCGCCTCGTGGGTCGAGCCGTTGTCGTCGGTGAAGGTGTCGCGGCCGTTGGGCAGCGCCTGGCCGGTCGCGTAGCCGATCGCCCGGGCGATCAGCGCCGCGGTCTGGGCGCGGGACACCGGCGCGAACGGCTCGTAGGTCGTGGCGGTGCGCCCGGTGATCACCCCGGCCTGCGACAGCCGCGCGATGGGGTCGGCGTGCGCGCTGTCCGGGCTGACGTCGGTGAAGACCAGGTCGGCGTCGGCCGACAGCGCCACGCCGTCGCCGCGCTCGGCGACGTCGTCGATCCAGCGGGCGATGAACGAGGCCATCTGCGCCCGTGTGACGTTGAACTGCGGTTCGTAGGTCGTCTCGGTGACCCCGGTGGTGATCCCCCAGCCGGCCAGGCAGCCGATCGACTCGGCGTGGGTGGTCCCGGCGACGTCCACGAAGGTGGTCTGCAGCACCTCGGGCGGGCAGGCCTCGGCCAGGCTGCGCGCCGGGTTCGGCCGGGGGACGAAGACGAAGATCCCGTCGGCGACGCCGCGGCCGGTCACGCTGGGCCGGTTGTGGACCGAGCCCTCGATGGTCATCGTCGTCGAACCGCCGCCGTCGAGATTGACCGCGTCGAGTGCGCCCAACGCGATCATGGTGTCGGCGAGCTCACCGACCGACAGCCCGACCGACCAGCCGGTCCGACGTCCGTCGACGGTCACCAGCAACGTCCGACCGTCGGCGGTCCGGCCGATGGCGGTCCGGGGATGGCGCCCGTGGGCGTGTCCCCAGTCGAACGCGGCGAAGTCGGTCCACTCGCTGGCCGGGCGCCGCTGGCCGTCGCGGACCATCAGCTGCCCACCGGCGACCCCGGAGTCGAGGGCGTCCCAACGGCCCGGGTCGGTGGCCTCCGGCGCGATGGTGGTGCGCACCCCGAGGGTTCCGCCCTGGGTCGCCAACTGCAGGTCCTGGGCACGCTCGCCGTGGGCGACCAGCAGGTGCCGCCCCGTCGGCACCGTGACGGCGGTGTCCGACGACACGGTGGTGGCCGCGGTGACCACACCGTCGGTCATACCGGTGGAGCGCAGCGAGAACCCTTCGACCGTGACGATCCTGCTGCCGGCCGGGACCTGGACCGCGGTGCCGAACTGGTCGTTGTAGAGCAGCAGCTCGCCGTCCGGCCGCCGGTGGGCCTGGTCCTCGGGCCACGGCTGGCGGTTGAGCTCGTTGATCTGCGCCGGTGGCAGCGTGCCACCGATGAACTCGAGCTCGTGGGTCATCACGATGCGGTCCATCACCGTGGCGCCGTCGTCACGCCAGCCGACCATGCCGCGGCCGGTCGCCCGGCCGCCGCCGGCGAGGCTGTTGACCGCCTGTCCCGCCAGCAGCCGGCCGCGGTCGACGTGCAGGCCGTTGGGGGCGCCCCACGGCCCCTGTTGGGTCGAGCTGTTGAGGAAGTAGCCGCCGTTGACCCCGGCGATCCCGCCGGCGCTCAGCTGATTGCGGGACAGCGGGCCCATGGCCTGGGTGCCGGCGACCGTGCCCTGCGCGATGCGCGAGCGCACGACCGCGTCCGGATCGTCATCGGGAACGGTGATGACGTTGCCTCGTGCCAACGCCCCGTCCGAGAGCCGGATCTCGAGCCGCTCGGTGGTCACCCCGCCGAGCAGCCGTTCGCGGTCGCGCACGTGCACGTCGGTCGCCTCGGCCGGCGTCGCCGGCAGCAGCGCGACCACGGCCGCGACCGCGAGCACCCCCGCCAGGGTGCTCGTCCACCGACTCCGTCCACTCACGGTCTCTCGTCTCCTGATCGCGCTGCGTGCGGTGACGCCTGCGCTGGCGTGCCCTGCGGTGGCTGCGTCGAGGTGACGCGGACCCGGCCGTGACCGGCCGGAGTCGTCCGACCGCCGGACGTTAACCGGGGACAACGTGTCCGCCCGGTTCGCGGTGCCGGTCGAGGGCCGAACGGTCGATCTGCGCGCGCTGACGCCGCAGGTCACGCGATCTGCGAACCACGGGAACTTCCGGTGGCCGTCGGGACGTCACCCGGGCGCCGCGGCCGGTCACCCTGGGACCACGCCACCGCAGGTCGTCCCCGTGCCGCCGCCACGGGCCGTCGATGCACCCCGGTTACCCTCCGGCTCCGATTCGAGGGAGGCAGGCGCGGTGCCCAGCGACGCGGCGACGACGTCTCCTGCCGCCGACGGCCGCACGTCCGGCAGCGGGGCGCCCCGGTCGGACCTTCCCGCCTGGCTCGGCTGGGCACTGGTCGTGTTGATCACGCTCGGGGTGCTGGTGACCTGGGCACCGAGCCTCACCGCTGCGCTCGGCGACAACCACGAGGGCCGCATCCTCGCCCGGCACGCGCTCAACGTCAGCAACGCCCTCGCGGACGGGCTGGCCGCCAGCGGGTGGCTCAGCGACTGGTCACCGTACGTCGGCGGCGACGGCGACCAGACCAGCTACGCCCACCACCCGCCGCTGCTCAACCTCGGCTACTACCTCGCCGGTCGGCTCGCCCCGGGCGCACTGGACACCGCGATCCGCACCTTCGCGGCCCTGATCGGCGTGGCGATCCTGCCGGTCGGCGCGGCGATCCTGCGGCGGCTGGGTCTTCGCTGGGCCGCCACGCTGGTCGCGACGGTGGCGGTGGCGGTGACCCCACTGTTCTGGGTCTACGGCCGCCTGCACGGCAGCGTCACCCTGCTGCTGCTGATGGTGCTGGCGGTGGTGCGGCTGGTCGAGCCGCGGCGCATCGGCCGCGGTGAGCTGGCCGCCGCCGCGCTGGCCTGTGTGGTGGCGATCGTGGCGGGCTATCTCGGCATGGCCACCGCGGCGCTGCTCGGGCTGTGGCTGCTGCGCCGACGCGGGCTGGACGCGGTCACCTGGACCGTCGGCGTGGCCATGGTGGTGGGCGCGGCGATCAGCCTGGGCTACGTCGTCGGCAGCACCGGTGCGGGCCGGGTCGGCGAGCAGATCCAGATGCGCACCGGCGGCGGTGACTTCACCGCCGCGCAGTTCGTCGCGCGCATCGGCGAGTGGGCGACGTCGCTGCTGCCGTGGTGGTGGCGCTGGGTGGTGCTGCCGCTGGGGCTGGTCGGCGGGCTCGCCCACCGCGCCACCCGGCCGCTGACGATCATCGGCGTGGTGGTCACGGTCGGCTACGTCGTCGGGCTGCCGAACGGCTCGTTCATCCACGACTACTGGATCTTCCCGGTGCTGCTGCCGGTGTGGTTCGGGCTGGGCGGGCTGGTCACGCTCGCGGCCGAGCGGTGGGCCGAGCGGCGGGACGACCACCCGGCGGATGGCGACGCCGTCCCGGCCGACGACGACGGTGTCCACCGGTCGGGCGGGCCAGCCCGACGGCTCGGCGGCGCCCTGCTGCCCGAGCACGTGGTCGCCGCCGTGGCGGTGGCGGTGCTGCTCGGGCTCGGCGCCTGGCACGGGCTGAGCACCCACCTGCCCTCGCGCTACCTCATCGGGCCCGAAGCCGCCGGGGAACTGGTCCGCGAGGTCCCCCCGGCCGACGGCCAGGACGCCGCCTGGCGGACCGCCGGCTTCGCCGCGCCGAGGTGGCAGAGCTACTACTGGGACCTGCCCCCGGAGCTGGTCACTCGCGGCACGGCCGACGAGCTGCCCCCGGACGACCTGGTGCTGGTCCGGCTCGACGGACGGCCCGGCTGGCTCGGCGACGGCGACGAGCTGCGCGAGCTGGCCGTCGCCCACCGGGGCGACTACGCGCTGCTGACCGGCGGGACCGTCGCCGCGCGGGCGGCTGCCGACGGCTGACCGTGAACTGCCGCCGGTGGGTTCAGCCGCCGTCGCCGGCCACCTCGGCGAGCGGCGCGAACCGGGCCGCATCAGCCAGGCCCGCCACCGCGGGGATCCCTGCGAAGGTGCGCACGGCCTGGGCGCGGTAGCGGTCCTCGGTGTCGGTCCAGGTGTGGCCGAGGCCGTGGCGGCGCAGCACGAACCCGAAGCCGTGCGTGCGAAACACCGTGACGCCGCGCTCGCGCAGGGCGACCTTGAGGTAGTGGTCGATCGCGCGGCCGACCGGGGCAAAGCCGCCGATCTCCTCGAGCGCCGCGCGCGGTGCCAGCAGCGTCCCACCGGCGATGCCCATCGACGGCGCCTCCGCCTTGCCGGGCGTGCGCCACAGCGTGGTGGACTCCTCGTCGAGGTGGACGAACTCCGGTGCCTTGCCGACCAGCCCGGC
>SKSM01000203.1 GCA_007122985.1 Nitriliruptoraceae bacterium
ACGACGTTGGTGTCCAAGACGATCATCCGGTGAACGCCGGTGGCTCCCGCATCGGTTCGCGATCGGGCAGGGGGAGATCGACCCCCCCGAGTGGATCGATGTGCCGCCGGATCTGCTGGTAGAGGTCGGCGGGTTCGTCGTCCTGGGCGGCCAGCTCGGCACGGAGGATGTTGCGGGCCTCTTCCTCCATCGAATGGCCGGAGGCGGCAGCCCTGATACGCAGCTGCCGCTTCAGTTCAGGGTCGACGTTGCGGATCGTGATGGCAGGCACCGCGTCACCTCACTGTCAGCATTGCTAAGCATATCAGCATTGCTAGCAGATTGTTCGCTCGTGTGGCTCCAGGGTCTGTTGGACCTGATCGCTGACCCTTCTCGATTCCGGGAATCTTCATGGGGGAAGTGGACGATCTCGACCACGCGGGCGAGGACGGCGTCCTGGTTGTTGGCTATATGGCGGGTCGGGCGGCTCATCCCGCCGCGGCCACGTCGAGTGCACGTTGGACCGGCCCCTGCGCTCCGAGAGCACCGGCAGCGGTGGCCGTCGCTACCCAGCGCGTTGTCGGGCAGCAGGCTCACCGTCTTGTGGATCGCGATGCAGGTGTTGAGCACCGGCTCGATCCACACCCGTCAGGCCCACTGGTGCTTGTCGATCGTGGACGGGGCGACCTCGGCCGTGCGTCGCTCGATGAACCGGGGCCACTCCTGGGCGAGGGTGCGTCGCAGCGCCTGGGTCGAGGTGGCGAGCGGTCGGCCCAGCCGCGAGCCGGCCTCGCGCCAGCACACCGTGTTAGGAGGTGTGTCCGGACTTGCCTGGGCGCCCTGAACGCGAGATGTCGGAAACGCAAGAAACCCCCGCAAAGAGTCACTTTGCAGGGGTTACTCGGGGGTGGACCGGATGGGATTTGAACCCACGACCCCCTCCATGCCATGGAGGTGCGCTGCCGGACTGCGCTACCGGCCCAGGTGGCGAACGGGCCCGATCGGCCCCGACGCGGGTCGGGAGCGTACCCCGTGACGCCCTGGCCCGCGAAACGTTCCACCTCGATGCCGGTCGGGCCCAGACCGGTCCGCACAGCGTGCGCGCTACCCTCCGCAATCCACCGCCCGGAGGGTGTGACGCCACTGATGTCCGAGGTCTCCGCGACGACCGAGCCCGCGCCGTCGACCCCGGTCGACGGCGCCGAGACGCAGCGCTACGACCCGCACGCGATCGAGCCGCCGATCGCCCGGGCGTGGACGGAGCAGCGCACCTACAGCCTCCCCGCCGAGCTGCGAACCTCGCCGCCGGACCCTGCGCAGTCGCCCTACTACGCGCTGACGATGTTCCCCTACCCCTCGGGCGACCTGCACATGGGGCACGCGGAGATCTTCACCATCCACGACTGCCTGGTCCGCCACCTGCGCATGACCGGACACCGGGTGCTCAACCCGATCGGTTGGGACGCCTTCGGCCTTCCCGCTGAGAACGCGGCGCGCAACCGCGGGGCCGACCCCAGGGCGTGGACCTACGCCAACATCGACGAGCAGCGCTCGACGATCCAGCGGCTCGGGTACTCGTTCGACTGGGACACCGTGCTCTACACCTGCGATCCCGCGTACTACCGCTGGACGCAGTGGCTGTTCCTCAAGCTGTACCGCGCCGGACTGGCCTACCGCGGCGAGGCGCTGGTCAACTGGGATCCCGTCGACCAGACCGTCCTCGCCAACGAACAGGTCGTCGACGGTCGTGGCGAGCGGTCCGGCGCCGTGGTCCAGCGGGTGCCCCGCACCCAGTGGTTCTTCCGCATCACCGACTACGCGGACGAGCTGCTCGACGATCTGGACACGATCGACTGGCCCGAGCGGGTCAAGAACGCCCAACGCGCCTGGATCGGTCGGTCGGAAGGCGCGGAGATCGTCTTCCACACCGCCGACGGCGACGACGAGATCGTGGTCTACACCACCCGCCCGGACACCATCTTCGGCGCCACCTACTTCGTGTTCGCGCCCGAGCATCCGGTCGTGACCCGGCGGATGGCCGACGATCCGGACTACGACGCGTTCCTGGAGGCGGTCAGCCGGCGGTCCGACGTCGAGCGGCAGGCCGGCAAGGACGGCTACCGCCTTCCGTTCGACGTGCTCAACCCCTTCACCGGCGAGTCGATCCCGGCCTACGCCGCCGACTACGTCCTGATGGACTACGGCACCGGCGCGATCATGGCGGTGCCGGTCGGCGACCAGCGCGACTTCGAGTTCGCCCGCCAGCACGACCTCGAGATCCGCGTCATCATCCATCCGACCTCCGAGGACGGTGACCTGCTCGAGCCGTTGGACGCCGACACCATGACCGAGGCCTACGTCGGCCCGGGTGTGATGGTCAACTCCGGTGCGTACGACGGCCTGCCGTGGGAGGAGGCCAAGCAGCGCATCACCGCCGACTGCGCGTCCAAGGGATGGGGGACCCCCAAGGTCAACTACCGCCTGCGCGACTGGCTGATCTCGCGCCAGCGCTCGTGGGGTGCGCCGATCCCGATCGTCCACTGCGCCGACTGCGGCGAGGTCCCGGTGCCGCTCGACCAGCTGCCGGTGGAGCTGCCCGAGGACCTCGACTTCCAGGTGCAGGGCTCGCCGCTCGACCAGCACCCGACGTTCAAGCACGACGTCAGCTGTCCACAGTGCGGCAGTGGGGACGCCACCCGCGACGTCGACACCATGGACACCTTCGTCGACTCGTCGTGGTACTACCTGCGCTACCTCTCACCGGACGACGACACGCGTTCGTGGCCCGTCGACGCGGCCGGCGGCTGGCTGCCGGTCGACCAGTACACCGGCGGCGTGGAGCACGCGGTCCTGCACCTGCTCTACAGCCGGTTCGTGGTCAAGGCGATGCGCGACCGCGGCCACGTCGACGCCGACGAGCCGTTCCAGCGCCTGCTCAACCAGGGGCAGGTGATCATGGACGGCGCGTCGATGTCCAAGTCGAAGGGCAACCTCGTCGTGCCGGGCGAGGTCTACGAGACCTACGGCGCCGACACCCTGCGCGCCACGATGCTGTTCGCCTCGGCCCCGGAGGACGACATCGACTGGGCGGACGTGTCGACCACGGGGATCAACAAGTGGTTGGCGCGGATCTGGCGGCTGACCCTCGAGCAGATCAACCGCGAGGCCGCCGGAGATCCGGCGATCGACGCCGATGCGGCGGCCGAGCTCGAGCATGCCACGGCCCGCGCGGTCGTGGACGCGAGCGCCGACTTCGACGCGCGCAAGTACAACACGGCCATCGCCAAGCTGATGACGCTGACCAACGCGGTGCTGGACGCCACGCGCGAGGGTCGCGGCGGCCCCGTGGTGCGCAGTGCCCTCGAGACCCTGCTGACCCTGCTGGCACCGGTCGCACCGTTCCTGACCGAGGAGCTGTGGCACCGACTGGGACACCCGGACTCCGTCCACGACCAGCCGTGGCCACAGGCCGACACCACGCTGCTCGTCACCGACCATGTGGAGATCGTGGTGCAGGTCAACGGCAAGCTCCGCGGCAAGGTGCGCGTGCCGGCCGGCGCCGACCAGCAGACGGCGGAGGCCGCGGCACGTGCCGACGACCGCGTGGCCGGCCACCTCGACGGCGATGTCGTCAAGGTCGTCCACGTGCCGGACAAGCTGGTGAACTTCGTCGTGAAGGGCTGAGCAACGCGCGTGTCGGTCGGCTGCCGGGAGCGGCGCCGGTATCGCGCACCCGGGCCGGTCGCCCTGCCTTGCGAGGCACCGCCGCCGGGCCGTTGGCGTCAGGGAGGTCGTCGTGGGGGGAGTCGCGGTCGTGACGGACTCGACCTGCGACCTGCCCCATGACCTGACCGAGTCGCTCGGCATCCGGGTCGTGCCGCTGTCGGTGTCGTTCGGTGCCGAGTCGTACATCGCCGGGGTGACGCTGGACACCGACGCTTTCTACCGGCGGCTAGCGGTGGCGAGCCGGCTGCCGACGACCTCGCAGCCGGCACCGGCCTGGTTCGAGGAGGCCTACGCCGACGCCCGGGACGACGGGTGCGACGCCGTGGTGTCGCTGCACTGCTCGGCCGCGCTCTCGGGCACGGTCGCCCTCGCCCGGGACCGCGCCCGCCGTGCGCCGTTGCCGGTCGAGGTGGTGGACACCCGGCTGGTGGGCGGTGCCCTGGGGCTGGCCGCGATCGCGGCGCACCGGGTGGCCGCGACCGGTGGCTCGGTCGCCGAGGTCGTGGCCGCGGCCGAGTCGGTTTCGCGGTCGCAGACCAGCCTGATCGTCGTCGACACCCTCGACCATCTCAGGCGCGGTGGCCGGCTGACGGGCGCGCAGGCGGCCGTCGGCACGGCGCTGAAGGTCAAGCCGTTGCTGCACCTGACCGACGATGGCCGGGTCGAGGTCCGGGAGCGCACCCGGACGTGGTCGCGGGCGCTGGCGCGGGTGGCCGAGCTCGTCACCGAGGCCGCCGCGGGGCGGCCGGTCGACGTGGTCGTGGTGGACGCGCGGGCACGCGAGCGGGCGGAGCAGCTCTGGGCCCAGCTCGACGCCCACGTGACCATCCGCGAGCGCCTGGCGACGGTGATCGGTCCGATCGTCGGCACGCACGTCGGTCCGGGTGCGGTGGGTGTCGCGGTGGTGCCCGTCGACGCGGTGACGGCCGGATCGCGGTGACCGCACCCGTCGGGGGCGGCCTCCCCGTGCGGCCCCGCTGTCCACAG
>SKSM01000059.1 GCA_007122985.1 Nitriliruptoraceae bacterium
AGGGGGCCGAGGTCCCGCCGATGACGTTGGCCGTCGGCATTCCCGCGACGGTGAAGGAGCATCCGGTCCCCGAGGTACCGCGAGCCAACGTCGCCAACTACCTCGACCTGGCCGACGCCTACCGAAGCGCGACGCAGACAACGGACGCCACCATACGGAGCGAACGTGACTGATCCGGCGCCCATGGGGGACATCGTCTCCGAGCTGCGCGAGCTCGTGGCCTTCGACACGACCAGTCGGGCCTCGAACCTCGACCTGCTCGCCCACATCGAATCCCGCCTGGACACCCACGGTGCCTCCCACGAGCGCGTCATGGATGCCACGGGGACCAAGGCCAACCTGATCGCCCGGATCGGGCCGGCCGAGCCGGGCGGTGTGGTGCTGACCGGCCACACCGACTGTGTCCCGGTCGACGGTCAGCCGTGGCGCACCGACCCGTTCTCGCTCGTCGAGGCAGACGACCGCCTGATCGGGCGCGGCACCACCGACATGAAGGGCTTTCTGGCCGTCGTGCTGGCGTCGCTGCCCCAGCTGGTCGCCGCACCGCTGCGGGTACCCGTCCTGCTGGTGCTGACCTACGACGAGGAGCTCGGCACCGTCGGCGCACCCTCTGCCGTCGACCACCTACTCGCGTCACAGCCACGGCCGAGCGCTGTGATCGTCGGCGAACCCACCGGGATGCAGCCGGTGTCGGCGCACAAGGGGGTGCGGGCCTTTCGGACAACCGTGGAGGGTCGCGACGGTCACTCCAGCCAGCCGCAGCTCGCCGCCAACGCCGTCGCGGCGCTCGTCCGCATCGCCACCTTCATCGACGACCTCGCCGTCCGCCATCGCGACGCTGCAGCGGATCCCCGCTTCACCCCGCCGTACACGACATTCAACCTGGCGACGATCCGCGGCGGGCAGGCCATCAACATCGTCCCACGCTACGCCGAGCTGACCTGGGAGTACCGCCCGGTCCCGGCCGATGACTCGACCGCGATCGTCGACGAGGTGACCGCGTTCACCGACACGAACGTGCTGCCGCGGCTGCGCGAGGCCACCGGCGACGGGCTGGTGCGGTTCGAGCCCACGGCCGTCGCCCGGGTGCTCGACGCCGAGCCGGACGGCGTGGCCGAGCGGCTCGTCCGGGACCTCACCGGATCCGTCGAGCCGAGCGGCTCGGTGCCGTTCGGGACCGACGGCGGGCACTTCCAGGCTGCCGGGCTGTCCACCGTGGTCTGCGGCCCGGGGTCGATCGAGCAGGCCCATCAGGTCGACGAGTGGATCGAACCGGCGCAGCTCGACTGGTGCGCAGCGACTATCGCACGTCTGATCTCCCGACTGACGAGCTGACCGTCGCGCGCACCACCGGCTGTGCCCCGTCCCGCGGACGCGGTTCACACGTGGTCGCGGGGGATGTCGTGGGTCCAGCGGCGACTGGCGACCCGCGTCGAGCCCTCGTAGGCGTCGATCGCGTTCGTCACCCGGAACGTGGTCGCGTCGGCAGTCATCGTCGACACGGTCTCCACCCGGATGCCCCAGTCTCCGCGCGTGATCTGGGAGGAGCGCTCCGAGCGCGCCTCGGCCGAGAGCGGGTCACCCTCCACGATCGCGAACGCGTCCCGTCGGGATTCGGCCATCACGAGGCCGTCGTCGACGTTCATCTCCTTGGCGCTCATGGTCACCAGCTCCGACCGGCCGCTGACCTGGTCGTGGTCGACCCAGCGTGACCCGCCGGCGGTGGGAACGGCCGGCGCGGCCCGGCTGGGGTTCACGAACGCCGGCAGCTCACCGTCGTCCGGCTGCGGGCTGCGGACCGGCAGGGCCAGCTCGCTGCCGCCGTCGGGGAAGACGGTGAGGGTCACGGGCTCCGGGGATGGCCACGCCCACGGCCAGTAGGTGGGTGACACCGCCACACGGATGCGGCTGCCGGCCGGGAAGGTGTAGCCGGCCGCGCTCAGCTCGACCGTCACGCTCGTGCGCTCGCCGGGGGTCATCGCCTCCAGGTCCAGGTGGCTGTGGCGGTGGGTGAGGTTGAGCATCCCGCGCGCGACCAGCCGCGACGCCCCGGTGTCAGTGACCTCGCACAGCCGCACGGCGACGAGGGCGTCCGGGCGATCGACCGCAAGGTCGAGCCGCACCTGCGCCTGCCCGAACATCGCGACCGGCTGCTCCAGCGGCGCCGAGGTGTAGCACAGCGACGCTCCGTCCTCGCGTCGCTGGTCGCCGGGGAGGTCCTCGACGAGGCCGAAGCCCATGTAGGTCCCCGCTTCCAGACCGGTGGCCTGGCTGCCGAGCAGGTGATGCCCGGCCTCGGCGCGCCGCCCGTTCGCGGTTGGTCGGCCGTGCGCCGTCTCTTCGGAGTCCGCGGGGCCGAGCAGCCGGCCCTCGCCGTCGAGTCGCCACGGCTGCAGGTCGACCGACGGGGCCGGCCAGGTGGGCTCGGAGATCCACACCCCGGAGCGCTCCGCACGAGCCGGTTCGCCGGTGGGTTCGCGCAGGAACGCCCGTAGCATCGGTTCGTCCATCACCCCGTTGTCGACACCCTTGAGCCAGTGGTCCCAGAACCGCACGGACTCATCCAGGAAGTCGATCGGGTCGCCCGGTACGCCGCTGTCGGGGTAGGTGTGGCCCCACGGGCCGATCAGGCCCTTGCGCGGCCCGCTGTAGCCCGACAGCACCCGCAGGATCGCGTCCCGGTAGGCGTCGTCCCAGCCACCGACCATGTAGACAGCACAGTCCATGGCGTCCATGTCCTCGCACACCGACCCGTGCTGCCAGAACTCGTCACGGGGCTGGTGCGCGAGCCAGGAGGCGACGAACGGCTCGACGTCGAGCCGCTCGAGCCAGGCCTCGCGCCAACCGTCACCAACCCGCTTGGGATCCGGCGGGCGCGCGCCCGCCAGAAGCATCGTCGAGGCCCACGACAACATCTCCGAACCGAGCACGCATCCGCCGTAGTAGTGGACGTCATCGGCGTAGCGGTCGTCGGTCGAGCAGACGCTGATAATGGCCTTCAGCGCCGGTGGCCGCAGCGCGGCGACCTGCAAGGCGTTGAAACCGCCCCACGAGATGCCAGTCATACCGACGTTGCCCGTGCACCAGGCCTGGCCAGCGAGCCAGGCGATCACCTCGTAGGCGTCGTCGAGCTCCTGCTGGGTGTACTCGTCGACGAGCAGGCCGTCGGAGTCCCCGCTGCCGCGCACGTCGACCCGCACGGTTGCATAGCCGTGGGCGGCCAGCTCCGGCTGACGTTCCCGGTCGCGATTGGCCGTCACATCGTTCTTGCGATAGGGGATGTACTCGAGGATGGCCGGCACCGGCCGGGTCTCGGCATCGTCGGGTAGCCAGATGCGCGCCGCCAAGCGACACCCATCGGACATCGGGATCCAGACGTGCTCGATCTCGTGGACCTCACGCCGTTCGACGCTGAGATCTGGCTGCTCGGTGGTGGTCATCGACCGGACTCCTCTGCTGCGTAGCCGAGGTCGGGTGATGCCGCCCGTTCGGCGGCGTCGGGGTCCTCGAGGATCTCGCGCCAGTGGTGGCAGGCGACCATGTGGCCGTCGTCGACGTGGTCGAGGTGGGGCTCCTCCAGACAGCTGTCGCGACGGGCGAACCGGCAGCGTGTGTGGAACCGGCAGCCGGCGGGCGGGTTCTTGGGACTCGGGATCTCGCCCGGCACCAGCAGCCGATGCGGCGTCTGCGACCGGCCGGGGTCGGGTGTCGCGACCGCGTCCATCAGCCCCTGGGTGTAGGGGTGGGCGGGATGGTCGAAGATCCGCTCGGTCGGGCCGACGGCGGTGAGTCTGCCCAGGTACATCAGCGCGATCCGGTCGGCGATGTAGGCGACGAGGTTGAGGTCGTGGGTGACGATCAGGTAGGTCAGCCCGAGCTCGCCGGCCAGGTCCTTCATCAGGTTCAGCACGCTCGCGGCGGCGGAGACGTCGAGCCCGGCCGAGGGCTCGTCGGCGACGATGAACTCGGGGCGCAGGGCCAGTGCCCGCGCGATGTTCACACGTCGGGCCTGGCCGCCGGAGAGCTCGTGCGGGTACTTGCTCGCCTGCTCGGGCGCGAGCTGGACCATCTCGAGCAGCTCGGGCACCGGGATGCGGTCCTGGTGAGGCACGTCGTGGACGATGTAGGGGTCGGTGAGGAGCTGGCCGATGCGACGACGCGGGCTCAGGCTCGCGTGGGCGTCCTGGAAGATCATCTGCATGCGCCGTCGCATCCCGCGGAACTGCCGCTGGTCGAGACCGCTGATGTCCTCGCCGTCGTAGGTGACCCGTCCGCCCGTCACCGGAGCCAGGCCGAGCAGCGCCTTGCCGAAGGTCGTCTTGCCGGAGCCGGACTCGCCCACGAGCCCCAGGATCTCGCCACGATGGATGTTCAGGTCGACGCCGTCGACGGCCCGCACCACGTCTCCGGGCCGGCGCAGCAGCCGCGTGGTGAGGCTAGGCCGTTCCTCGAAGTGCACCTCGACGTCGCTGGCGTCGACCAGAACCTCACCGACGCTGCGCCTCTTCGCCAGCCATCCACCCGTCTCCGCGGCCGGTGTCGTCGGGTCGACCGCGGTGTCGATCGCAGTGGTGTCGTAGTCCGAGTCCGGGTCGTGGACTAGGCACCGCACGTCGCGGCCGGGCAGCGAGACGATCGTAGGGCCCGGGTCGCGACACACCTCCTGGGCATGCGAACACCGGGTGGCGAAGGCGCATCCTTCGGGCATCTCCGACAGGCTGGGCACCCGGCCGGGGATCGTGGTCAGCCGCTGGCCGCGGCGCTCCTTGGTCGGCACTGAGCCGAGCAGCGCCTGGGTGTAGGGATGCTTGGGATCGGTAAGCACGTCGCGCACGGCGCCTTGCTCGACCGCCCGCCCCCCGTACATCACCACCATGCGGTCGCAGATCTCGCTGATCACCCCGATGTCGTGGGAGATGAACAGCATCGAGGTGTCCCGCTCGCTACGCAGACGACGCAGTAGCTCGAGAATCTGCGCCTGGAGGGTGACATCCAGCGCAGAGGTGGCCTCGTCGGCGATCAGCACCTCCGGCTCGAGCAGCAGGGCCATCGCGATCATGATGCGCTGGCGCATGCCGCCGGAGAACTGATGCGGGTAGTAGTCGATGCGCTCGTGCGCGTCGGGCATGCCGACGCTGGTGAGCATCTCGATGGCCCGCTCGCGCAGGTCGTCAGAGCCTGACGTGAGGCTGCCGCGGTGTGCCCGCTGGACCGACACCAGCTGTGAACCGACGGTGAAGGTCGGGTTCAGGCTCGTGAGCGGGTCCTGGAAGATCATCGCGATGCGGTCACCGCGCAGCGCCCGCAGTTCGGCCTCGCTCATCTCGCCCAGGTCGTCACCGTCGAGCACTATCCGTCCGCCCGAGATGTCACCGTTGGCCGGCAGCAGCCGCAGCACAGCGCTGCTGAGGGTCGACTTCCCGCAGCCGGACTCCCCGACGATGCCGAGGATCTCGCCGCGCTGCAGCTCGAAGTTCACGTCGCGCAGTGCGGGCAACGATCCCGTGCGCACGTGGTAGGTGACGTCGAGGTGCTCGACGCTGAGAATCGGTCCGGTCATGAGCGGCCCTGCCGGTCGCCGCGTACCGCCTCACGTACCCGCGGATCGAGCCGGTCACGCAGTGCCTCGCCGAAGAGCGTGAATCCGAGTGTGGTGATCATCAGGGTCAGCGCGGCCCAGATGACCGGCCACGGCGCGGCTCGGATGCGGTCGAACCCGTCGTTGAGGATCACGCCCCAGGAGGGCTCCGGCGGCGGCACGCCGACGCCGACGAAGGACAGGCCGGCCTCGATCGTGACCGCGACCGGAAGGTCGATCGCCATCAGGATCAGCATGGGAGCGATCACGTTGGGCAGGATGTGCAGCCTGAGGATGCGCGGTGTGCTCGACCCGAGCGAACGTTCGGCCTGGACGAACTCGTCCTCCTTGATGGCGAACACCGAGGCACGGACCACCCGGGCGTAGCCCGGCGAGAACGCCAACGCGATCACGATGATCACGTTGGTCATCGACGGGCCGAGGAGCGCGAGGATCGCCAGGCCCAGCACGACGGCGGGGAAGGCCTGGATGGAGTCGGTGACGACGATCACGAAGCTGTCCATGCGGCCACCGAGGTAGCCGGCGGTCAGCCCGAGGATGAGTCCGATCACCATCGCGATCAGCACGGAGGGCACCGCCACGCCGAGAGCGATCCGCGCGCCGTGCACCAGCCGGGCGAGGAGGTCGCGCCCGAGGTGGTCGGTGCCGAGCAGATGGTCGAGCGACGGGCCCTCGAGCCGCCGTGGGATGTCCTGCGCCGCCGGATCCGCGACGAACAGCGGTCCGACGGTCACCGCGACGATCATGCCCGCGATGATGACCAGCGCCACGAGGCCCGTCGGCCGCTGTGCGATGTCGCGCAACAGCTCGACCGTGGCCCGCAGCGCGCGCAACGGGTCCCTCTGCGGACGGTCGTCGGTGGCCATCTAGGTCTGTTGCTCCTCCACACGGATGCGTGGGTCGATGAAGCGGTAGGACAGGTCGGCGAGCAGGTTGGCGACGACGAACAGCAGTGCGATGACCAAAATCGAACCACGAAGGACGGGGAAGTTCCGGGCGTCGATCGCATTCAGTGCGAGGTTGCCGAGTCCGGGCCGGGCGAAGATCAGCTCGACGAACACCGAGCCACCCAGCAGGTTGCCGAGTGCGACACCGAGGATGGCGATCGAGGGGATCACCGCGTTCTTCAGCGCATAGCGGTAGTTGACGACGGTCTCACGCAGCCCGTAGGCACGTGCGACCCGGATGTAGTTCGAGCCGACCACCTCGAGCATGCTGGTCCGCACCAGCCGCGCGAAGTAGCCGATCCAGGTGATCGCCAGGGCGCTGGCCGGCAGGATGAGATGCCGCAGGTAGTTCAGCGGCTCGGACGGGTCACCTGCCCCGGTCGCCGGCAACACGCCGAGCGCGATGGGAAACAGCAGGAGCAGGAACAACCCGGTGACGTACGACGGCATCGTGATGAACGACACCGAGATGACGCTGGTGGTCCGATCGAGCAGCGAGTCCGGCTTGGTGGCGGCGAGCACACCCAGGGGGATGCCCAGCCCGACCGAGAGCAGCAGGCTCAGGAACGCCAGGCTCATGGTGTGGAAGGTGGCGTTGCTCACCAGCATGCTCACCGGCCGCTGAGTGGCGAAGTCGCGACCGAGATCGCCCTGGGCGGCGTTCCAGACGAAGGAGGCCACCTGCACGACGATCGGATCGTCGAGCCCCATCTCCTCCCGGGCGTTGGCGATCATCTCGTCGGTGGCCCGCGGGCCGAGCAGCAGCTCGACCGGGTCCCCCGGGATGAGATGGACGACGCCGGCGAGGAACAGCGTGACCAGCAGCACCACTGCGACGGTCATGCCCAGTCGCTTCAGCAGGTACTGCGCCACGCTGTTCCTCCCGGAGGATCGGAGACCTGGGTCGGACTACCGGCGGAAGTCCCACGCCAGGTACTTGCCGTACCGCTCCGGCACCAGCGACGGCTCGAGATCAGTGCGATAGGTGTAGAAGTTGGTGCGGTACAGCACCCACTGCGCAACCGCGTCCTCATCCATGATCTGCTGCATCTCCACGTACATGTCGTGGCGGGTGTCCGGATCGGTCTCGGTCAGTGCCGCCTCGTGCAGCTCCTGGAAGTCCTCGTTGCACCAGTGCATGTAGTTCCAGTCACCGACCTGATCGCACGAGAACCACACCGTGGCCCACGACGGATCGGCGGTGTTGCTGAACGACATGAAGAACAGCTGGATCTGCTGGTCACGTGCGACCTCACGGAACTCACCGGTGTCGAGCAGGTCGATCTCGACGTCGATGCCGATCTCGGCGAGCCCGGCCTGGGTGATCTCCGCGGCCTCCTGTGCACCGGTCTGGTCGTCGATGGTGAACGTCAGCTGCTCCGGCGGCTCGACGTCGGCCTGGTCGAGGTACTCCTGCGCCTGCTCGACGTCGGGCTGGTACTCAGGAGCGTCGGCCCAGTGACCGATCGGCATCTCAGGTGAGATCAGCGCGTTGGCCCGCTCAACGTGGCCTTCGAAGCCCGCAGCGATGATCCCGTCGACATCAATCATCTGCCGGATCGCACGACGGATGTTGACGTCCTGCAGCGCCTCGTCCTGAACGTTCATGCCGATCCAGCCGTAGTCGAAGGTGGCCATCGGGTCGACCACGAAGTCCTCGTCGGCCTCGAAGCGGTCGACCGCTGATGCCGACACCTCGCCGAAGTCGACGTCGCCGGTCTCGATGGCGATGTCCGCGGCACTGTCGTCCTGGATCGGGACCCAGACGATCCGCTCCCACTGCGGCTCGTCGACGTAGTCGCTGGCTCCGCTGTAGTCGTCGAAGCGCTCGACCACGAACCGCTCGTCGGGCACGTACTCCACAAACTCATACGGACCCGTGCCGATGGGGTTGGTGCCGAAGTCCTCACCGAGCTCCCCGACAGCGTCCTGGGAGACGATCAGCCCGGCATTGCCCGGCAGGGTGTTGATCATCAGCGGCGGGAACGGCTCGCTGAGGTGGATCGTGCCGCTGTACTCGCCGGTAACCTCGACCTCCTCCAGCGTCTCCCAGTCGGCGGCGTAGCTGGACTCGACGTCACCTTCGATGAGTCCGGCGACACGTTCGAAGGAAAACTTGACGTCCTCGGCGGTCAGTTCGCCGTAGCCGCCGTGGAACTGGATCCCTTCCTTGAGGGTGAAGTGGATCTCGGTGCCGTCCTCGGACTCCTCGATCTCCTCGGCGAGGACGTTGACGAGCTCACCTGAGCCCCCCGGCTCGTAGGCCACGAGCCCTTCCATGACGCTCATCGCGATGGCGTCGTCCTCGGTGGCGGGCATCACGGCTGGGTCGATCGAGGTGGGATCCCGCAACGTGCGGATGCGCAGCTCGTCGTGGTCGACGGCCTCTGCGGCCTCCTCGTCGGGGTCATCGGCCGGATCGTCGTCGACGACTTCGTCGTCATCGACCGCGGGGTCGACGTCCTCGTCGACGCCGCAGGCAGCGAGCACCAACGCCCCGGCGAAGAGCCACGCCAGGGTGCGCTGGCCACGCCGCCCTCGCAGCGGCGGGGAACTTTCGGGACCGTGCAGATGTCGCATCTCAGTCACTCCTCGTCCACAGGGTCGTGGGCATCGATGTCCGATCGATGTCCGGTCAGTCTCCGGTCGGTGCCCGGCCGTCGTGGCGAAGGGAACTCGGCCGACGGGTCCGCCACCAGCTCGGACCGTGTTGCTCGACCGTCGTTGTTCGAGGTTCGAGCGTCGCTCCCCAAAGCCCGGAAAACTACTGTCAGCCGACTCCTCGTTCAAGGCGCTTGCGGCGTAAGACCGGACGGGACGGACGGTCCGCATCGGGGGCCACGACGCGGGCGTCAGGGGACCGACGGGCTCGGTGGCGCACCGGGCGGACGCGAGCAGAGGGCTCGAGGGTGAGCCCGGACACCTGCACACTGGCGACCATCCAGCGGATCGGCGACCTGGTGAAACTGTTCACGGACGAGCACCGGGTCGTGGCTGAGGGGGCCACGGCTCAGGGGGCCACGGATCAGGGGGCCACGGCTCAGGGGGCCACGGATCAGGGGGCCACGGATCAGGGGGTCACGGCGCAGGCGACCGCGATGCAGGAGGTCACGGCTCAGGAGGTCACACGTGAGCAGTTCCGCCCGGCCCCCTACCTGGTCACCCACGACGGTGAGCCGCTGCACTTCCACTACGTGCCGGCGCTCGGGCCTCCCGTCGAGCACGTCGGCGCCTCCTGCGCCATGGCCCTGTCGATCGCGCTCGTCGACGGCCACGACCAACGGCTCGGGCTCTGCGCGGCACCGGACTGCGCCCGGGTGTTCTTCGACCGCTCGCGCAACCGCAACCAGCGCTTCTGCCGCAAGAGCTGCGCGACCCGCGTCCACGTCGCCGCCCATCGTGCCCGCAAGTGAGCACCGTCTCGCTGTTGCCGTGCGTCTGGGCGCGGACGCGCGGCGACCCGCTGGCCGACCGGTGGTCGCCGACGATCAGTCGTTGGCGACCGCGGCGGCCAGCGCGTTGACGTGGGCGTGGTACGCCGCGTCGTCGAACAGCACGAACCGGACCAGCTCGACGTGCTCCAGCGCTGGGACCAGCTGAACGACCGTCGTGGTCGCCACCTCGGCGGCAGGCCCCATCGGGAAGCCGAAGGCTCCGGTGGAGATGGCCGGGAACCCGATCGAGTCGATCCCGAGCTCGTCGGCGATCAGCAGGGCGTTGCGGTAGCAGGCGGCAAGCAGCTCCTCGGCCGGGTGGTCCTGACCGTAGACCGGCCCCAGGCAGTGCAGCACGTGGGCATTGGGCAGTCCGTGCCCAGCGGTGCGGACGCACTCGCCCGGCGAGATGGGCCCGAGCGGGACCGCCTCGCGCTCGAGCTGCGGCCCGGCCGCACGGTGGATCGCGCCGGCGACACCGCCGCCGGTCCGCAGCTGCGCGTTGGCAGCGTTGACCACCGCAGCGAGGTCCGGCTGGGCGGTGATGTCACCGACGACCACCTCGACGCGGCATCCACCCACGTCCACGACGTCGTCCATGCTCGTCCTCCGGCTCACCCCGTGGCGACGGCCGGTGCCCTCGCCACGCTCTGGCTCCACGCTGACTCAAGTTACGATACGATTTCGTCCACAAACTCGTCCGGCGGCCGGCATCTGATCCGACAGACGGACGCTGCACCGCCGATCCCGACAAGCGGACCCGACAAGCGAACCCGACGAGCGGACCCAACGAGCAGCCCTGTCGAGGAGAACGGTAGTGGTTGACGCAACGCAGCGCCGATCCAGCGGTGGACGCCCGCGCGACCCGGGCGCGGATGTTGCCATCCTCGAAGCGGCCAGGGGGCTGCTCGGAGAGTTCGGCTACGACCGGCTGACCATCGAGGGCGTGGCCGAGCGCGCCGGTGTCGCCAAGACGACCATCTATCGGCGCTTCCCCTCCAAGGTCGAGCTGGTCACCGCAGCGATCGACGAACTTCGTCCGCCGGGGCTCTTTCCCGACACCGGCTCGCTGGCCAGCGACCTGGACGCATTCCTGGCCGCCGCCGAGCAGGGGCTGCGCGACCCACTGGCCATGCGCATCATCGCGGCGCTTTTCGGCTCCATCGGTCAGGACGACGGCCTGTTCGACACCTACTGGCGGGGCTACGTCGAACCCCGGCGTGCGTCCTTCCGCGAGCTGTTCACACGCGCGCAGGCCAGGGGGGAGCTGCGCGACGACCTCGACCTCGAGCAGTTCATCGACCTGGTCGGCGGTGTGGTGATGTACCAGGCCGTGCGTCCCAGCGACCGGCCTGTGGCCTCCCGGGTGCGTGACGGACTGGAGTTCGTCTGGGCGGGAGTCACCCCCGACGGCCGCTCGCCGTTCGCCGACGCTACGTCCGACCGGATGACGCGGACCTGAACCGTGCATCCGATCCCGATGTGGTGACCCGGACGCCGTTGAGGCACGGCACCGCCCATCCGGGGTCTGGGACCGTCTGCGTGTCGTACCGTGGTCACCGCTGCCGTGAACTCGACCACCCACGGGAGGCGCCCATCCCCGTCAGAGGCCGATCCCCGCGCCCGTTTCCCGGCGCCGTCGTCGGATTCGCAGCCGCTGTGCTGCTCCTCGCGGCGTGTGGTGACGACCCCGCACCACCGCAACCGGCGCCGGCCGACGAGGCCGTCGACGGGGCCGGTGACCCGTCGGCCGACGAGGACGAGCACGCCGACGACCCCGACGACGCCCACGAGCCCGACGACACCACCGAGGAGGTCGGTGACGAGCCCGACGACGTCGACGATCCAGGCGACGGCGCCACTGAGCTGGACACCGCCGCCCGCACCGACGAGTCCCGTCACGACGGTGCCCTCGACGGGCTCCTGGCGGTGACCGACGTCCGCATCGGCGCCCACGACGGCTTCGACCGGGTGACCTTCGAGCTCGAGGGCGATGCGACCGCCGGATGGTTCGTCGCCTACGAGGACGAGCCGACCTCCCAAGGATCCGGGCGACCGGTCGACGTCGCCGGTGACGCCTACCTCGGTGTGGCGCTCCGCAACATCTCGCTGCCGCCGGAGCTACCCGACGACGTGGATCGCTTCGACGAGGAGCGCCGCGACGGGCCCGCCGGCGCTGAGCAGGTCGTCGAGGTGGTGGCAGACACCATCTTCGAGGGCATCCAGCTGTTCTACGTCGGTGTCGAGGAGAAGACCAGCTACCGCATCGACCGGCTCGAGGAGCCGAAGCGGGTGGTCATCGACGTGCTCCACGAATGACCGTGGTGCCGTCGTGTGCACGTACACCGCCGGGGCCCGCAGCGAGCGCGATCCGAGCGCCTCCGATACGACACCGACGGCCAGCCGGCCCGATCAGACCAACCGTCGTGGGATCGTGCGGTCCCAGCTGTGCGCGGCGACGCGGGTCTCCCCCTCGTAGGCGTCGAGGGTGGCGCGGATCCGGAAGTCGGACTCGGTGCAGGTGAGCACCGAATGGGTCACGGTGCGCACGCGCCAGTCACCCCGTTCGAAGCGGCGCACCGCGTGCACCTCGCCACGGGCCGAGGTCGGATCGTCGTCGTCGTAGGCGTAGCGTTCGGTCGTGCGGCTGTAGACATCCAGTCCGATGTCGTCGAGGCGGTAGCCGCCCTCGTCCTTGAGGGTCTCCACGAGCGTCTCGCCGGTGACGAGGTCGTGGACGACCCACCAGCCGTAGTCACGGGGCACCAGCTGGGTCGTGGCCGGCGGCGCACTGCCCACTGGCGGGTCGAACGGTCGTAGCCCCGCCTCCTCGGCCGGACGCGGCTCACGCACCGGCAGTCGCAGCAGGCTGTTGGACGGTGCCACCATGAGCCGGACCGGGGTCGGCGACGGCCAGGCGACCGGCCAGTAGGAGGTCGAGACCTGCAGCCGCAGCCGGTGCCCCGGCGCGAAGTGGTGCGCGACCTCGTTGAGCCGGACCTGCACGCAGTAGCGCTCCCCCGGAACCAGCGGCTCCGGGTGCTCGTGGGAGTCCCGGTGGCACAGGTTCAGCATCCCGTAGGTCACGCGGTTGATGCGCCCGTCGGGCAGCCGGTCGGAGAGCCGCACGGCCACCATCGCGACCGGCTGGTCGACCTCGAGCTCGAGCTCCACGACCGGGGCACCGAGGATCTCCAATGGCTCCTCCAGCGCAGGGGAATCGAAGTTCAGCGATCCCCCGTCCTCCTCGCGCTGGTCGACCGGCAGATCCGGTGTGGCGGTGAAGGAGGCCCACTTGCCGGCGTAGAGGCCCAACGACATGGGCGAGGTCACGGTGCGCAGTCGCGCGTCGTTGGGGGCCTCGTCCACGTCGCTGAACAGCCCGGCGTCACCCAGCCCGAGTTCGTGCACCTTGACCCCGGACGACGGCCAGGTCGGCTCGGCCACCCAACGTCCGGGTCGGTGCTGGATGTCGAGCGCCGGTGCGACCGGGTCCTGCATCCAGGCCATCAGCTGCGGTTCGCGGTCGATGCCGTTGTCGATGCCCTTGAGCCAGCGGTCCCACCAGCGGACGCACTCCTGGAGGAATCCGATGGCCGGGCCGGGCACGCCCTGGTGGGGGTACTTGTGACTCCAGGGACCGACCAGTCCACGTCGCGGTACACCGGACGGGAGCTCGGCCAGCAGCCGGAAGACGCTGTTGGAGTAGCCGTCAGCCCAGCCGGACACCGCCATCACGGGCACCTGGAGCGCGTCGATGTCCTCGATGACCGAGCCGTGCTTCCAGTAGTCGTCGCGGTGCTGGTGCTCGAGCCAGGTCTCGAGCCACATCCCGGATCCGTCGAGCCGCTGCTTCCACAGCTCGCGCCAGCGCTCCCCCACGATCGCGGGATCCGGTGGGCAGGAGGTGTTGGCGAACATCGCAGCCGCCCACGACAGGTTGTCGCTGAGCAGGCAACCACCCATGTAGTGGATGTCGTCGGCGTAGCGGTCGTCGGTCGAGCACACGGTGATGATGGCGCCGAGCGGCTCAGGCTGCAGCCCCGCGAGCTGGAGGCCGTTGAACCCGCCCCACGACTTGCCGATCATGCCGATCCGGCCGTCGCACCACGCCTGCGCGGCGATCCAATCGAGGACCTCGAGTCCGTCGTCGAACTCCTGCTGGAGGTACTCATCGGTGAGTACCCCGTCGGACTCGCCGGTCCCGCGGAGGTCGACCCGCACGCATGCGTAGCCGTGCCCGGCGACGTACGGGTGGTTGAGCCCGTCCCGGTAGGCGGTCTTGTCGCGCTTGCGATACGGGATGTACTCGAGGACGGCCGGGACCGGCGCTCGGTCGGCGCCCACCGGCTGCCAGCGGCGCGCGGCCAGCTGGGTCCCGTCCGAGAGCGGGATGGTGAAGTGCTCGAACTCCTCGACCGGCTGCGGCAGGTCGAGCCAAGGAACGATCGTGATCTCGCTCATCCAGGCTCCTCAAGATGCGTGCGCTGCGGTGTGCTGTGCCCCGCACGGCGGAGCGCCCGGATCACCAGCTCCTCGCACAGCTGTGGGAACTCGATCCCGTCGGCCCGGGTGGACAGCGGGTAGCTCGACGTCGGGGTCATCCCGGGCAGTGGGTTGGTCTCGAAGAACACGAACCGGCCATCGGGCCCGAGTCGGAAGTCCGCGCGTGAGCAGGTGTCACCGATGCCGAGCACCCGGTGCACCTCGCCGGTGAGACGGCGAAGCCCCGCGGTCTGTTCCACGGTGAGGTCGGCCGGGACCTGCTTGCGCGACTCCCCCGGGGTGTACTTGGCCTCGTAGTCGTAGAGCTCGCGGTCGGTGATCGCCTCCACCACCGCGAAGACCCGGTCACCGAGCACCCCGATGGTGAAGTCGCGACCTGGCACGAACTCCTCGATCAGGGCATCTCGGCCCTCGGCGCTCGCGACGGCACAGGCGGCCGGGAGCTCGTCGGCGTCGTCGACGTACGACAGCCCGATCGTCGAGCCACCGGCGACCGGCTTGACGATCCACGGTCCGTCGATCGACAGGACCGCGAGGTCCTCCTCCACATGGCCGCGTCGGACCACGTGCCAGGAGGGCGTGGCGATCCCGTGATCGGCGAGTACCTGCTTGGTCGCCGCCTTCTCGAACGTCAGCTCGCAGACCTCCGCTGACGGGCCGGTGTAGAGGATCCCGTGCCGATCGAGCAGGCGCTGGGTCGCCCCGGACTCGCCCTCGTCGCCGAAGACGGTGACGAAGACCACATCGGCGTGCGCGAGGATCGGCAGCAGCCCGTCGGCGAGCACGCCCTCGTGCTGCGTCGTACGGACCTGCTCGAGGGCCTCGAGGTCCGGCGGGGCGGCAGCGGTCGGCGCATCGGGACGGTCGGAGAGATCCTCCGCTGCAACCTCGGCCGTGAGGAACATCTCCGCAGGATCCTGGTCGGGCACCACGGGCTCGGCGGCGGAGTCGACCTGGGCGACCGCGTGCCCGAGCCCTCGCAGAGCACGCACGATCGCCGTCCCAGAGGACAGCGACACGTTGCGCTCGCTGTTGGCACCCCCGGCGAGCACCGCGATCTTCAGCGGCTCGTCCAGCACCGACGCCGGGTGCGGCCGGTCCACCGGCTCGAGCTCGTGCAGTTCGGTCCACCGCTCGTATTCGGCCTCGGACGGCCGGTGCTGGCTCATCGTCGTCCCCCCTTCCCTGCCTCGTCGTGCCTGGCCTGGTCGTGCCTGGCCTGGTCGTGCCTGG
>SKSM01000122.1 GCA_007122985.1 Nitriliruptoraceae bacterium
CGAGCTCGCGGTGCTCGATCTCCTGCCGGCGCGCGGGCCCCCAGTAGAGGAGCGAGCGCCACACCGAGTGCCGCATGTGGACGTGACGCCCCAGCATGAGGTTCTCGAGCACGGACATGTGTCGGAACAGCTCGATGTTCTGAAACGACCGCGCGACACCCCAGTTGGCGATCTGGGACGGCCGGGCCTGCGTGAGTTCGTGCTGCGCCTCCCCGTCGTGAAGGCGGATATAACCTGCGAAGGGGCGGTACAGCCCGCTGATGCAGTTCAGCATGCTTGTCTTGCCCGCCCCATTCGGACCGATGATCGCGTGAATCTCGCCTTGCACGACGTCGAGCGAGACCTCCCGCAGCGCATGGACCCCGCCGAACTGCAGACTGAGCCCCTCGATCTCCAGCTGCCGTGCACCCGCCTGCAGCGTCGTTCGGCTCAGCTGGTGAGAATATGCCCTGGTGCTCACTCGGGTCCGACTCCCTGAGGTCAGCCACGCTGCGCTCCGCCTACGAGGCACCGTAAGCATTCCACTATAAGGAAGTCAATACCTTTGTCTGAAGTCTTCAGTCAGTCTGCTGTCACACTCTGGTATCGTCTTCCTGATGGAGAACGTCACTGGTCGCCTCGGCTTGGACACGCCCCCGGGGACCCTCGGGACGATCCGCAACGCCGCGGTGCTGCTGCATCTGTTGAGCGAGGGACCCGCTTACCAGCCGCTCACAGACCTCGCCGAGCGCGCTGGCCTCACCGCCCCGACGGTTCATCGGCTTCTGCGCTCCCTCAAGCAGTTCAACCTCGTCGAGCAGGACCCTCGCTCGTCACGCTACGGGCTGGGTCCGGAGCTCGTCCGTCTCTCGGCCTGCTACCTCGATCGGCTGCCGGCCCTGTCGGCGCTCAACCCGTACCTCGTCCAGCTACGCAACGTCACGAAGGCGACCGTGCAGGTCGCGGCCCTGGTGGGCACCTCGGTCGTCTACGTCGACCGAGTCGACGGCGAGGACGGTAGCGGGCTGTTCCGCGACCGCCGGCGCGCGGACATCGCAGTGCGCACCGCAGCCGGGCGGGTGCTGTTCGCACGCGCGGCACCGTCCATGCGCGGCGAGGCCGAACGCATGCTCGGGCTGTCGATCAGCGAGGAAGAGTGGCAACAGTGGGAGACCTCCCCCTACCTCTGCACACGCGCCGACGACCACACGAGCATCACCGAGATCGCGGTGCCGGTCGAGGACAGCGCAGGCTACACCCTCGTCTGCCTCTCGGCCTCCGCAGCGTCCGACTTCATCGCACAGGAGGGCGAGGACACGATCGCCCAGCACCTGCTACGGGCAGCGAGCTCCCTCCGGGGGGTGCTCGGACATGGGTGAGTTCGAGGAGTCCCTGGCCTTCTGGGAGCACATCGCGAGGGAACTCACCTGGGAGCATCCATGGCGTGAGCTCTACACCGCCGCCGGCCACCCGGGCGGCCGCTGGTTCGCCGAGGGCCGGTTGAGCACCGCCGAGAACTGCGTCACCAGACACCTAACCACTCGTGCGGACTCCGTCGCCGTGGCCTGGGAAGGCGAGCCCGGAGACCAGCGGCTGCTCACCTACGCCGACCTCGCTGGCGAGGTCCGGGCGCTCGCCAGCGGCCTGCGGGCCCTCGGTGTGCGGCCCGGTGACCGCGTCGTGCTCTACCTCGGCCTCATCCCCGAGTGCGTGGTCGCCATGCTCGCCTGCGCATGGGTCGGCGCGGTCCACGTCGTCCTCTCGCCTGCGCTGCCGACTGAAGCCGTCACCGACCGGGTCACTGGCACCGGCGCGAGGGTCCTGGTCACCCAGGACGGCGCCTGGCGCCACGAGGTCGTCGTTCCGCTGAAATCGCGTGCCGACGAAGCGACCGCCGCGAGCGGCTCGGTGGAGCACACGATCGTTGTGCGGCGCACCGGCATGGATGTCCCCTGGTTCGAAGGCGACCGCTGGTACCACGACTTCCTCGGACAGGACGCGTGGCACGTCTCCGATCTCGCGCCGGCGGTCATGTCCGCCGACCATCCGCTGTTCGTCGCCTACCTGTCGAAGACGCGCGGCAAGCCGAGCGGCTACGTGCACGAGACGGCCGGGATCCTCGCCTATGCCCTCGGGCTGCATCGCAGCGGGCTCGCGCCAGGCAACGAGCAGGTCTTCTGGTGCACCTACGACATCGGCTCCATCGCCGCGCAAACGCACGGGATCTACGGGCCGCTGCTCGCGGGCGCGCAGACGTTGATCTTCGAGGGCACGCTCGATGTCCCCACCCATCGGCGCACCTGGGAGCTCATCGAGCGCTACCAAGTGACGTCGCTGCTCACCTCGCCGTCGGTCATGCGCCACCTGCAGGCGTGGACGGACGCCGCACCGTCGGGCCGGCAGGTGCAGAGCCTGACCCACATCACGCTAACCGGTGAGCGCATCGACGACGAGACGCTCGCCTGGGTGAGCGCGACGACCGGTCCTGAGCGCGTGACCGTCAGCGACGCGTGGGGGCAGACCGAGCTTGGCGCGATCGTGTCGATGCACGCAGTCCTGGGGCCGTCGCTGCCCGAGCAGGGCCCGCGACCGGGACTCGACGTGGTCGACGCCAGCGGACGGTCGCTACCGGTCGGCGAGGAAGGCGAGCTGATCCTCACCACACCCTGGCCCGCACGGTTCCAGTCGATCGAAGGAGACGACGGATCGCTGCGCGACGCATACTGGGACCGCTACCTCGGTGCTTACGCGACCGGTGACCGGGCGGTGCGGACGCCCGACGGCCGCTTCGCGGTGCTCGGACGGTTCGACGCGGTCGTGAAGGTCCTCGGCTGGGCGGTGTCCACGACCGAGGTCTGCCAGGTGGTAGAGGACCATCCCTTCGTCCGCTGGGCCGAGGTGCTCGAGCGCCCCGACGAACGGCGCGGCCACCATCTCGTCGTCTGCCTCGCGCTGGCGCCCGGCGCCATTCCCGATGAGCGGATCGCCGAGGAGATCCGCACGCACATCCACCAGACGCTGGGAGGCATCGCCCGCCCAAGGACCGTGATGTTCCTCGACGAGTTCCCGACGCGGTGCAGCCCCCGCGAGCTCCGCGAGGCGCTGCGCGTCCTCGCGCGTGACCGCCACGAGCCCGTCATCGTCCTCGGTGCCCGCGACATCCAGGAGACGCTGGCCCAGCTCGCCTGAGTGGGTCCCGCCCGCTGAGCGGTCCATCCGGTACGGGTTCACCGGGCGGCAGCCACCCACCGGTCACCCGCCGGCAGACCGCCGATCGAGCGCCGCATGTGCACGGGCGAGCTCGAGGTAGATCTCGATGTTGTCGTTGAGTTCGGCGACTTCGTCGTCGCGCAGCTCGCGCTTCACCGCTGCGGGACAACCCATCGCGAGCGTGCGCGGCGGCACCTGCATGCCTTCCGGTACCACCGCGCCGGCGGCGACGATCGCCTGCTCCCCGACCTCGCCGACGACCAGCGTCAGGCGCGACGAACAGCGCCGCGTCGACGTCGGGCTCGTGTGTCGCTCGGACTCGGTGGGCGCTCACCAGCCGTCGGGGACCGCGGCGAGGTCTTCCTCGGGGATGCCGGTGAGCTCGCTGAAGAACTCCAGCGGCGCGTGCACGCCGTTGTCGCGGCAGGACTTGCGCAGTCGCACCGCGGCCTTCGGGCTGAGCGTGCGGAACATCGCCAGTGCCTCGTCGGAGTAGGCGTCGAGACCGCGGGCGTAGAGGTCGGTGATCTTCAGTCGCATCCACGGCGGCGAGACCACGTCTGCGGCGTCGTCGGCGCGCACGTCGACGACGGCGGGTCGACCGGAGTCGAACGCCCGCTGGATGGCGTCGTGCAGCTCGTCCTGCTTCGCGACGGCCTCCGCGTGACATCCAAGAGCTGCGGCGACGTCGGCGTTGGACGCGCGCGGGGAGGTCTCCCACGTGTCGAGTTCCGGGTGGAACAGGTCTTGGCGCAACGAGCGGCCACCCCAGCTCGCGTTGTTGTGGATGACGACGACCGCCGGGAGGTCGTAGCGGACCAGGGTCTCGAGATCCGGTGCGGAGATGCCGAAGCCCCCGTCACCCACGAGCGTGACCACGGGAGCATCTGGTCGGGCGAGCGCCGCGCCGGCGCACATGCCGATGCCTTGCCCGAGCGCGACGCGGGGGCCGGCGTCGAGGATCTGCCCGCTGTGGCGGGCTTCGACCGAGTCGGTGAGATAGAGGCTGCCGGTGTACGAGTCGAAGATCACCGTGCTGTTGGGGTCCATGACGTCGGCGATGGCCTGGCTGAGCATCGCGGTGCTGATGTCGTAGCCCGCTGGCGGCGGCTGCGCGTTCCGCTGCTGCAACCGTTCCCGCGCCGTCCGACGGGTCTCTCCCACCCGGGCCGTCCACGTCGAGCGGTCGACCTCCTCGAGCCAGGCCGTGCGATCGAGCCCGCGGGCAAACCGCTCCTCTGCGGCGTCCGCGAGCTGGTTGAGGACGACGCCGCTGTTGCCGACAAGTGTGGCGCTCGACGGCAGGCCGTACCAGATCTCCTCAGGACGCTCGTTGATCTGGATGTACTCGGCCTCGGTCGGCCACTCTGGCGGCTCGAACCAGCCCTCGAGCTCGCTGGCGCGCAGGCCGACGAGGCAGACGAGGTCGGCCTCGCCGAGCAGCGGCGGTCGGGAGGCCGCGGTGTGGGCGAGCTCGTCGTCCTCGGCGA
>SKSM01000097.1 GCA_007122985.1 Nitriliruptoraceae bacterium
CCCCAAGAACGTGCCCATGCCGGGCGTACCACGGCCGTGGCCCGCCCCTCAGGGCGGGCCACGGCCGTCGCATCCGTTGGGATCCGAGGACGTCAGGCGCTGGTTCGTGCCGGCTGCTGATCGTCGCTGCCCTCAGCCGACTCACGGTCGGTGAACGCCACGACGAGCATCGCGACCGACAGCACCACGATGACGATCAGTACCCAGGTCGGTAGGTAGTAGGTGAACCGGGTCTCCACTCCCGAGAGCCGCACGATCGTCTCGTAGCCAGAGGGGATCCCGGCGATGTCACCGCCGATGGAGCTGGTGACCATCGACCAGTGGAACCCGGCCAACGCAACAAGTCCGTAGAAGGCGCTGACCGTCTTGCTCTGCCACAGTGCCTCACCGAGCTTCCAGCGGATCGCCAGGAAGATCGCGTAGGTCACCACAAGCAGAGCTGCGGTGAGCAGCTTGTTGCGCATCACCGGGCTGTTGATCGCCGCCGAGGGCGCCCAGATCGCGAATCCGGTGATGATGGCCGCAAGCGCCAGCAGACCGCCGAGTGATGCTGCCCACAGCGCACCTCGATCAGCCGCGATCGCGAGCGGTGAGCGGGGGTTGTGGTCACGCCACTGCAGCACGATGCGCAGCAGCACCGCCAGCAGGGCGAAGAGCAAGAGCCCGTTGAGCAGTCCGGTCGTGATCGCGTGGAATGCTGGAGGCATCAGGCGCCCTCCTCGGTGTCGGTCGTGCTCGTCGTGGCAGCGGTCGCCTTGGGCGGGTCGAGGTTGCGTCCCAGTCGGATGACCGCGATCGACGCCGCGGCGATGAACAGGATCCAGACGAGGCCCGTCCACACCCACTGGCTGATGATCTCGGGCCGGAACTCCGACTCGAGCGCGTAGAAGGCCATGTCCTCGATGTCGTGCGCGACCGAGAAGGGCGTCCCACCCTGCATCGCGCCGGCCCCGGCGTGCTCGTCGGAGTCGGTGAGGTAGTCCCAGGCGATGACGCCGGGGTAGAACAAGGTGGTGGTCACCGGTTCGATCGCGTCCCAGTCGGGACGGTCACCGTCGAACCGCTGTGCCTCGATGTCGGCGTCACGGCCGAGCCCGAGGCTCAGCGGCATGCCGATGAAGTGCCACCGGTTGCCGGTGAACCCTGAGTGGACGGCCGGGGCCAGGTCGTAGCGACCGAACTCCTCGAGCACCTTCTGCTCGCCTTGCGCCCCGGTGTCGAGTGCGCGCTGGAGCTCGACCTGCCAGCGGCCGTCCGTGGCGATGCCCTGGGCGAAGATCTCACCGCGGGCACCGGCGGGCTCGCTGAGGAACCGGCGCGGGATGGCGTCGCCCTCCTGCCACTCGTGGTCCGGGTCGAACGGCACCGCGTTGTCGGGCGAGAGGAAGTAGTGGTCGTCCTGGGTGTAGTCGAGATCCAGGACCCGGTCCCAGTCCATCGCGTGCTGCCCGGTCGCGTCGGGGTCGAACATGTACTCGGGCGTCTCGGTCTCGTCGTCCCAGTTGGTGGAATGGACGCCGTCGCCGTCGTCGCTGATGCGATGGTCGAGGACGTGCTGGGTGTCGCTGTAGCCGATCGGGTTCGAACGGTGGCCGCGCCAGTGCCACAGGTCGAGGAAGTAGCCGGCCTCCTGCAACTCGGCGAGCTCCTCGTCGCTCTGTCGGGTGCGCCAGTCGGTGGGGTCCTCCATGGTGTCCGGGAGCATCTTGCGCAGGTCGTCGGTTCCCTCGCCGAAGATGGCCTCGACCTCGTCCTCATCCTGATCCTCGGGGCTCATCGCCCGGGTGAAGGAGAACACCGTCATGAACCCGCCGTACTGCTCGAACCCGTCGACCGACCCGTCATCGAGCAGGAAGGTGATGCGGTCTTCGTCCAAGGGCAGGCCAGAGCCGTCGGCGTCGCCGCCGTAGCGGATCCACTCGCCTCCCTCGTAGACGAGGAAGTCGTGGTGGATGCTGGGGGTGTCGGTGTCCCAGCCGAATCGGAAGTAGATGTCGTCGTCGTTGTAGGCCGCCTGGACGTCCAGATCCAGGAAGAGCTCGTCGGGCTCGGGCTGGACGGTGCCGTACGGCCCCTCAGCGCCGTCGCGAATGCCGCTCGAGGCGAACGCCAGCGATATCACCGCAACGACGACCACCCCGGCGACGACCGCGATGAGCTTGCCACTTCGCGCCATGCACAGACCTCCACATGAACAATCGGGCCGGGCGACCCGACGCTGGACGGGAAGTCTCGTCGGCGCACCCACGGCGCGGTACCCCCACCAGGCCCCCGTTCAGCTCCGCTGGACCCTAACAGTTCGGGACCTTCGTCACCTGCCAGATCGGGCGACGATCGGGGTCGCCGGCACATCGGCCGAGGCCGCCGGATCATCCGGTCGGATCGAGCCGCCCGTCGGTGATGTGGACGACGCGGTCGGCGTGGGCCGCGACCGCCGGGTCGTGGGTGACCACGAGCCCTGCCCGGGTGCCGTCGTGGACGGCGTCGGCGAGCAGCCGGATGACCTGCTCGCCCCGCTCGTGGTCCAGATGGGCGGTCGGCTCGTCCGCGAGCAGCACCGGGGGGTCTGCAAGCAGCGCACGGGCGATCGACACGCGCTGGCGCTCGCCGCCGGACAGGGCCTCGGGCAAATGGTCGGTCCGCTCGGCCAGGCCGAGCTGGCCGAGCAGCTGGCGGGTCCGACGGTCGATGTCGCCGCGGGGCATGCCCGCGAAGCTCCCGACCGCGGCGACGTTCTCCTGGGCGGTCAGGAACGGCACCAGCCCCGACGCCTGGAACACGAACCCGATGCGCCGCGCCCGCAGCGCGGTCCGCTCGCGCTCGTTGAGCACACCGACGTCGACGGCTTCGACGAACACGCGTCCGGTCGTCGGCGTGAGCAGGGCTCCGAGCATCGACAGCAGGGTGCTCTTGCCCGAGCCCGACGGCCCGACCAGGGCGACGAGCTCGCCACGGCCGATGCTCAGGTCCACCTCCGACACCGCGGTCACCTCCGCGTGACCGTCACCGTAGATCTTCGTGCAGCCCTGCGCGCGAACCACCGCGCCAGATTCGTCGGGCACGTGTGCGCTCATTCGGGGTCCTCCTGCATCACGACAGCGGGATCGAGCCGTGCGACCCGTCGCAGCGCGAACGCGGCACCCGCAACGCTTGCGGCCAGCAACGCCACCGCGATCCAGGCGACCAGGCCGGGGCGCACGGCCAGTGGCATGGCCTCCGGCACGACTTCGGCCAGCACGAGGGTCACGGCCGTGCCCCCGACGGTCGCGACAGCCCACAACGCGACGACCTGTGTCAGCAGCGCCGTGACCAGGACCTTCGGTGGGGCACCCAGCGCACGCAAGGTCGCCAGGACGGGCCGACGTTCGGACACCAGCAGCGTGAACAACAGGCCGACGACCACCCCCACGACCGCGACCGCCAGTGCGACGATCACCGTGAAGGTGTTGCGCTGCACGTCCACGCCGGGGATCGCATCCAGCGCCCTCGGCATCGCCACCGCGTCCACGGCGAAGCCGTCCAGGTCGTCGACGTCGTCGAGTGCGACGTCGTCGGCGTCCAGGTCGGCCAGTTCGGCCTCGATGGTGGCGGCGACCTCGGCCGGATCCGCACCGACGGCGGTACGCACCACGGTCGCTCCGGCGAGCATCTCGGCGAACCCGGCCTCCGGAAACGCGCTCGCGCGGACCTCTGCCCACAGATGCGGCGGCACCCACACTGTGGGCTGCTGCAGGAACAAGGTGTCCTCGACGAAGCCGACGATCTCGACCTCGCGGTCGCCGGCGAGCACGACCGTGTCGCCGAGCTCGAGCCCCCGACTGCGCAGCCGCACGTCCGCTGCGGCGATGCGCGGCTCACCGTCGACCGGCAGACGGCCGGCGACCACGTTGGTCGGCTCTGCCGGCGTCCGGGCGTTGTAGCCCACGATCGTGATGCGTGTCTGCTCGCTGCCGGTCGCCAGACTGGTGGGAAACAGCCCGATGGTGCCCGCCCTGGCGACGCCCTCCAACCAGCCCAGTGACACCCCGAGCGGTGCCGGGACCCGGCTGCGCAGCAGCTGGAGGCGTGCCTCCTCGTTGAACACCACCACATCGGCGTCCAGCGAGCGCAGCACTCCGGTGCTGTCGCGCTCGAGCGCGTCGGCCAGCCCCGCCAGCGTCAGGGTGAGCATGCTCAGCACCACCAAGGTGGCTGCCGACGACCACGCCCGGCGCAGCGTGCGGCGCAGCTCCGCGAGCCCGAGCTCGACACCTGTGCGGATCACGTCCACCGCCCCAGTGCGGCAGCCGGATCCAACGAGCGCAGTCGACGCACGGCGACGAGCACCGAGGTCACGGCCACCGCGGTGGTGGCGAGGCTGACCACCGCCCACAGCCCCGGGGAGAGGCTCAGCGGCACCCGGGCGGGGAGCACGGCCGCGGCCAGGCCGACCAGCCCCCCGGCTGCGGCGTTGCCGACCACGGTCACCAGCAACGCCTGGGTGAGCATCGCGGTGGCCAGCATCCGAGGAGAGGCGCCCACCGCCCGCAGCGTCTCGAGCGACCGTCGCCGGCCGGCGAGGCTGACGAGGAAGAACAGGCCGACGACGGCGCTGACGGCCAGCAGCGCGACCACCGTCGCGGTCGCGAAGCTCGC
>SKSM01000196.1 GCA_007122985.1 Nitriliruptoraceae bacterium
GACGACACCGACGACACCGACGCCTCCGACGACGCGGACGGTCGGTCCACCGACGACGGTGACGCCGCACCCAGCGAGCTCACCGGGTGAGCGCCCCTTCCGCCGTGTCCAGCGACGGGGCCAGGGCCCGCGAGGCACGGCTCCTGGCCGGTGCCGTCGTCATCACCGCCTTCGCGGCCATCCTGCTCGGCTGGTCCGAGTCACCCGATCTGCCGCCCGCCGCCATCGTGACCGGGCTGGTGCTCGCGGTCACGGCCGTCGTCGCCCACCTCGCGGTCCGCGCAGCGGCCCCGCACTCCGATCCGACGCTCCTGCCGATCGCCTTCCTGCTCAATGGTCTGGGGCTGGTGTTCGTGCGTCGCGTCGACATGGCCACCGGCAGCGACCTCGCGGCGACCCAGACGGTCTGGACCGTCGTCGCCGTCGCGCTGCTGTGCGCGGCCCTGCTGTTCGTTCGCCGTATCGACGGTCTCGCCCGGTTCCAGTACACCTTCGGCCTGCTCACCCTGGTGCTGCTGCTCCTGCCGCTGGTTCCCGGCCTGACCGCCGGCATCATCAACGGAGCGCGGCTGTGGGTCGACCTGTTCGGGATGCGGTTCCAGCCGGGCGAGATCGCCAAGCTGACGATGGTGGTCTTCCTCGCCGCCTATCTGGAACGCAATCGGGCGCTGCTGTCGGTCGCCACCCAGCGGGTCGGACCGGTGCTGCTGCCGGCGGCGCGCCACCTCGCCCCGCTGTTCGTGGCGGTGATGCTGTCGCTGGTGATCATGGCGGGGCTGCGCGACCTGGGCTCGGCACTGCTGTTCTTCGGGACGTTCGTGGCGCTGCTGTACGTCGCCACCGGCCGCATGGCCTACCCGGCCGTCGGTGCGGTGTTCTTCGCCGTCGGCGCGTTCGTCGTCTACAACCTGTTCGGCCACGTGCGTGTCCGGGTGCGGATCTGGCTGGATCCGTGGGCCGACGTCGCCGACGCCGGCTACCAGCTGGCGCAGAGCCTGTTCGCGCTCGGCACCGGGGGGCTGACCGGCACGGGGCTCGGTGCGGGGCGGCCTCAGGACGTCCCCTTCTCCGCCACCGACGCGATCTTCGTGGTGATCGGTGAGGAGCTCGGCCTGCTGGGCGCCACCGCGGTGCTGCTGCTCTACCTGCTGCTGGTCGTCCGGGGCTACCGGATCGCACAGACCGCCAAGGATGAGTTCAGCACCCTGCTCGCGACCGGGCTCACCACGCTGCTGGCGTTCCAGACGTTCGTCATCATCGGTGGCCTGACACGGCTCGTGCCGCTGACCGGCATCACCCTGCCGTTCGTCTCCTACGGTGGCTCGTCGTTGCTGTCCAACTATCTGCTCGTGGCGCTGCTGCTGCGGATCAGTGACGACTCGCGCCGCAGCGCGCTGGGTTCGGCGCCGCGGACCAGCCCTGCGAAGGCGCGCCGATGAACCGCCAGATCTCGCGCCTGTCGGTCGCCGTGCTGCTGCTGTTCGGGGCGTTGTTCGTCAACCTCAACTTCATCACGCTGGTCCAGTCCGACGAGCTGGCCAACCACACGGCCAACCGCCGCCTGATCATCCAGGAGTACGCGATCGAGCGCGGCCCGATCGTCGTCGGTGAACGCGCGATCGCCCGGAGCGCCGCGTCCGACGACGACACCCTGCAGTTCCGGCGGTCCTACCCGGATGCCGAGCTCTACGCCCACCTCACCGGCTACCACTCAATCCTGCTCCAGCGCGACGGGCTGGAGCAGGCACTCAACGAGGACCTGACCGGTCGTCCGACCGAGGTCCTGGCACAGAACCTCGCGCAACTGATCGGGGGCATGGACCGGCCCGGCAACGCCGTCGAGCTCACCATCAGCGCAGAGGTCCAGGCCAGCGCCCGCGCGGCGCTCGACGGCCGCGAAGGAGCAGTGGTGGCGCTCGATCCCCGGAGCGGTGCGGTGCTCGCGGCGTACGCCAATCCCACCTACGACCCCAACCCGTTGTCGAGCCACGACACCGCAGAGATCACCGACGCGTGGTCGCAGCTGCGCGACGACCCCGATCAGCCCCTGCTCGATCGCACCATCAACGAGACCTACGCGCCGGGCTCGGCGTTCAAGGTCCTGGTGACGGCCGCAGCCCTCGAGGAAGGGCTCGAGCCGTCCGCCACGTTCCCGGACGAGGGTGAGTACGACGTCCCGCAGACCGATGCGAACATCCGCAACTTCGGCAGCGGCTTCTGTGCCGACGGCGACGAGATCAGCCTGGACGCCGCACTGGTGGTCTCGTGCAACACCGTCTTCGCCCGCCTGGGAGTGGAGCTCGGGGAGGACGTGCTGCGCGATCAGGCGGAGCGGTTCGGGTTCAACCACGCGATCCCCTACGAGCTGAGCGTCACCGCCAGCAGCTTCCCCGACGACCTGGACGTTCCCGCGACGGCACAGAGCGCGATCGGCCAACGCGACGTCCGGGCGACACCGCTGCAGATGGCGCTGGTGGCCGCGAGCGTCGCCAACGACGGCGAGCTCATGCGCCCCCACGTCGTCGGCTCGGTGCGCGACCCGGACGGGCAGGTCATCCGGGGGCCGGCCGACGGCGTCTGGGACGGACTTCCGGGCAACGGCCGGCCCGTCTCGCCGCGCACCGCCGGTCAGCTGCGCGAGATGATGATCGACACCGTCACGTCGGGAACCGGCCAGGCGGCGGCGATCAGCGACGTGAGCGTCGGCGGCAAGACCGGCACGGCCCAGACCGGCGGTGACCCGACGGCCTGGTTCATCGGCTTCGCCGGCGACGAGGTGGCGGTCGCCGTGGTGCTGCCGCAGGCGAGTCCGGACGCGACCGGCGGCCGGGACGCCGCACCGGTCGCTCGAGCGGTCATGGAGGCAGCGCTCGGGCGCAGCGGGTGAACGGCAGTAGGCTCGACGGTCGTGTCGACCGGACCCGGGCCCCGCAGGCCAACCGGCACGGAACTCGGAGGAGTAGGTGAGCGAAGGACGGACCCTGGCCGACCGCTACGAGCTGCATCGGCTGCTCGGTCGAGGCGGGATGGCGGAGGTCTTCGCCGCGCACGACCGCACGCTCGGCCGTGAGGTCGCCGTCAAGCTGCTGCTCGAGCGGTTCCGCGACGACGAGGCGTTCGTCGGCCGCTTCCACGACGAGGCCCGCCACGTCGCCCGGCTCAACCACCCCAACCTCGTCGCCGTGTACGACACGGGGACCGACGCCGGCCAGCCCTTCATCGTGATGGAGCTGGTCGAGGGCCGCTCGCTCCAGCAGGCGATCGAGGCCGGCGGGCTGACCGAGGACCGGGCGCTGGAGGTCGTCGGCGAGGTGTGCTCCGCCCTCGCCTACGCCCACGACCGGGGTCTGATCCACCGCGACGTCAAGCCTGGCAACATCCTGCTCGCCGACGACGGTGCCGTGAAGGTGACCGACTTCGGCATCGCGCGGACCGTCGACAACGAATCGGTCACCCGGACCGCCGCGGTGCTCGGCACGGCGGCCTACCTCTCGCCGGAGCAGGCGCAGGGCATGGACGTCGACGCCCGCAGCGACCTGTACTCACTGGGCGTGGTGCTCTACGAGGCGCTGACGGGCTCGCAGCCCTTCCAGGGCGACTCGCCGGTGACCGTCGCCTACCAGCACGTCCAGGAGTCGCCGCGGCCACCCAGTGAGCTCGTCGCGTCGGTCTCGCCGGCAGCCGAGGCCATCACCATGCGTGCGCTGGCCAAGAATCCGGCCAACCGCTACCAGCACGCCGGCGAGATGCGCGAGGACATCTCCAACGCCCGCGTCGGGCAGCCGGTGGTGGCTCCGGCGGTGCTCTCCGCCGACGAGACCGCCCTGTTGACCCCGACCACCTCGGGACGCCCCGCGCGCAGCCACGAGCAGGAGCGCCGCCGTCGCGCCGTCACCTACGTCCTGCTGACCCTGCTGGCGATCGCCGCGCTGATCGCGGGCGGGTTCGCCCTGGCGGCACTGATCGCCGGCCCCGACGACGACGTGACGATGGTGCCGGTCCCCAACGTGGTCAATCAGCCCGAGGACGTCGCGATCGATCTGCTGCAACGCGACGGCTTCACCATCGGAGAGATCAGCGAAGAGGCCAGCGACGAGATCGACGCCGGCCGGGTCATCGAGCAGGACCCCGGCCCCAACGAGGATGCCGAGGAGGGCAGCGCCGTCGACCTGGTCGTCTCGACGGGACCGGACGTCACCGCGGTCCCCGAACTGGTCGGGCTCACCGAGGAGGACGCCCGCGCGGAGATCCGTGAGGCCGATCTCACCGTCGGCTCGGTCGACCGGGAGTACTCCGACGAGGTGGACGAGGGCGTGGTGATCTCCAGCGACCCGGAGGCGGGCGAGGAGCTGGCCATCGACAGCCCCGTCGACCTGGTCGTCAGCCGGGGCGTGGAGGAGGCGACCGTCCCACCGGTGGTCAACCGCTCCGAGCAGGACGCGATCGACCTGATCGAGGACCGCGGCCTGATCGCCGAGGTCGAGCGTGCCTTCTCCGATGTGGTCATCGAGGGCGACGTCATCTCGCAGGATCCGGCCGCCGGCGAACGCGTGCCCGTCGGCGAGGTCGTGACGATCGTGGTCTCGCGCGGTCCGGAGGAGGAGCCCGAGGAGGAGCCACCGCCGGA
>SKSM01000081.1 GCA_007122985.1 Nitriliruptoraceae bacterium
CCGTGGGTGGGGTGGCGCTCGCGTGCCGTCGGGGGTGGTGGGGTGGTTGGGGCGGGTTGTCCGGTTGATCCGGACAAGGTGCACCGTGGGCGGGGTGGCGCTCGCGCGTCGCCGATCGACGTCATTGAATCTATCTATCGTTATATCGATAAAACGATTTAGCTGCTGATGTGCCGATCGCGGGCGCGCGCCGGGCCGGTCGCCGCCGGTCCGCGGAGCAACCGACGGGAGCTAGGCTGGCCGGCTGCACGTGCCCGTCGTCGCCGCACCGTCTCGCGAGGCCATGACCTACCAGGTGAAGCTCGATGTGTTCGAGGGGCCGTTCGACCTGCTCCTCCAGCTCATCTCGCGTCGGCAGGTCGAGATCACCGAGATCGACCTGGCCGAGATCACCGCCGACTTCCTCGCCCACCTCGAGGACGGCCTCGACGACCTCGACCTGGACACGGCCACGCGGTTCCTGGTGGTCGCTGCGACCCTGATCGAGCTCAAGGCCGCGCGCCTGCTGCCCCGGGAGGACCGCGACGAGTTCGAGGACCTGCTCGGCGACGCCCGGGACATGCTCTACGCGCGGCTGCTGGAGTACCGGGCGTTTCGTGACGTGGCCCGGATCCTCGAGCACCGTCTGCACCGCGGTGAGGCCTACGTCGCCCGCGACGTGCCGCTGGACGGGTGGATCCAACGGCTGGTGCCCGACACCCCCCTGCCGATCGACGCCGACGGCCTCGCGGCGCTCGCGGCGGCGGCCACCACGCCCACACCCCAGCCGGCGGTCGACCTCTCCCACATCCGCCGCAGCTACCTGACGATCCGTGAGGCCGCCATGCAGGTGCTCTCGTCCCTGCCGGACGACGGCGCGGTCAGCTCGTTCCGTGAGCTGGCGGCCGACCGTCACCGGGGGGATCGCGTGGTGCTGTTCCTGGCCCTGCTCGAGCTGTTCAAGCTCGGACACGTCGACCTCGACCAGCCCGACCACCGCGGACCGCTGTCGGTGGCGCGTCGCAGCCTCGGTGAGGATCTCGCGGCGCTCGTCGACGCGGTCGAGGAGGTCGACGACGACCCGGACGAGCCGGCGGCTGCGGCAGACGCCGCCGACCGGGACGCAGACGGCTCCGACCGGGGAGTGGCTGGTGCCGCCGGCGATTCCGGCACGCCTGACAGCGCACCGGCGTCGGTCGGGGCCGGGGCGTGAGCGACCACCAGGACCCTGCGGGCGAGCCCGCCGAGGCGGCGCCCACCGGGCAGCCCGGGGAGCCGACGCTGTCGGCGGGGCTGGAGGCGCTGCTGTTCCTCGCCGACGAGCCTGTGGACGCGACCACCCTGGCCGACGCGCTCGAGGCCGATCCCAGCGAGGTCGAGCGCGTCTGCGAACAGCTGGCGACCGCCTACGAGCACGAGGGCAGGGGGCTGGCCGTCCGGGCGTCCGCGGGCGGGTGGCGGATGTACACCGCGCCCGTCGCCGCGCCGGTGGTGGAGCGTTGGGCGTTGGAGGGCCGCAGCGGCCGGCTGACCCAGGCGGCGCTGGAGACGCTGGCGGTGATCGCCTACAAGCAGCCGATCAGCCGCCAGGAGATCAGCGACATCCGCGGTGTCAGCGCCGACGGGGCCGTGCGCAGCCTCGTGGCGCGCGGCTTCGTTGCGGAGGTCAGCCGCGACCCGGGGCCGGGCCAGGCCGTCCGCTACGGCACGACGACCGCGTTGCTCGAACGGCTCGGGCTCGGCTCGCTGGACGAGCTGCCGCCGTTGACCGAGTTCCTGCCGGAGGCCCCCGCACCGGACGAGCCGGAGCTCGGCTCGCTCAAGGCGGTGCGCAAGCGGCTGGCGTCGGGCGAGGACCTGCCCAGCCGCCGCCTGGGCGGCCGCTCGGACGACCAGACCAACACCGGAGGTGGCGAGCACGAGGTGGCGCCCGACGACGAGGACGTGCTGCCGCCACCCGCGGCCACACCGGGGCGTCGTGAGGGCGACGACAGCGGGTTCGAGGACCTCACCGAGCGGCTGGACGCTGCGGCACGCAGCGCCGTCGGGCAGCTGCGTGCCGCGATGGCCGCGACGGCAACGGCCGAGCCGTCGGACGACGCTGCGGAGGCGGCCTCCGCTGACGCCGCCGGTGAACCGGGTGACACCGACGACGGGGGCGACGGATCGGAAGCTGCCGCCGACACGGGCGACGGGGCGGGTGATGCCGCCGACGGGGGCGGCGATCCGGGAGACGAGCCGCGTGGCTGAGCAGCGGGTGCAGAAGGTCCTCGCGGCCGCCGGGGTCGCCTCCCGGCGTGCGAGCGAGGAGCTGATCGGGCAGGGTCGGGTGACCGTCAACGGCCGGGTCGTCGAACTCGGCGGCAAGTGCGACCCGGCCATCGACGTGGTCGCGGTCGACGGTGAGCGGGTCAACGTCGACCCCGACCGGGTCTATCTGATGCTGAACAAGCCGCGCGGGGTGGTGACCACCACCGACGATCCGGAGGGCCGGCCGACGGTGTCTGAGCTCGTCAACCTGCCCCAGCGACTGTTCCCGGTGGGCCGCCTCGACCAGGACACCGAGGGCCTGCTGCTGATGACCAACGACGGCGAGCTCACCAACCAGCTGACCCATCCCTCGTTCGAGGTGGAGCGGGTCTACGTGGTGCTGGTGCCCGGTCCCGTCCGCAAGAAGTCGTTGGCGCAGCTGCGTGAGGGCGTGGAGCTCGAGGACGGGATCGCCCGGGCCAAGCGGGTCCGGGTGCTCGATACCCAGCGCAGCAAGGCACTGCTCGAGCTGGTGATGACCGAGGGGCGCAAGCGCGAGATCCGCCGGATGCTCGGGGCGATCGGGCTGCGCGTCGAGCGCCTGGCCCGCGTGAGCTACGGCGGCGTGGAGCTCGGCGACCTGCGCCAGGGCAACTGGCGGTTCCTGACCCAGCCGGAGATCTCGCGGCTCTACGCCGCGGTCGGAGACGAGTCATGAGCGAGGCGGAACGCGTCCGGGCGCTGCGTGGGGCGACGACCCTGGACCACGACGAGCGCGAGCACCTCATCGCCCGGACCCAGGAGCTGATCACGCAGCTCTTCGAGCGCAACGGCCTGGTGGAGGACGACCTGGTGTCGATCGTGTTCACCGCGACCGACGACATCAGCGCGGCGTTCCCGGCCGAAGCCGCGCGCGAGGCCGGCATCACCCACGTCCCGCTGCTGTGCGCCCGCGAGCTCGACATCGACGGCAGCATCCCGCGCTGCATCCGGCTGTTGGTCCACACCTACACCACCCGCCCGGTGTCCGAACTGCGCCACGTCTACCTCCATGCGGCGCGTCAGCTCCGTACCGACCTCCCCGAATGATGCGCCCACCCGCGAACGTCGCACACACGCGATCCTGTGGCATCACCGCAGGTCGGCTCCGGGGTGACGCGTGACGCCCCCCGTCGAGCGGCTGGCCGTGGTCGGTGCGGGGCTGGTTGGTGCCTCGATCGCGCTGGCCGCACGCGAGGCGGGGGTGGGCCGGGTGCGCATCACCGACACCGATCCCGCGGTGCGCCGACGCGCCGCGCAGCTCGAGGTCGCCGACGAGGTCTGCGACGACCTCGCGAGCACCGTCGAGGACGCCGAGGTGGTGATCGCGGCGGTGCCCGCGTCGGTGGTCGCGGACGTGCTCAGCGCGGCCAGCCGGGCCGCGCCACCGCACGTGATCCTCACCGACGCGGCAAGCCTAAAGGAGGACTTGACACTCGAGGTCGAGTCAAGGTTGAGGGATGAGCCCTTCTCTCGACCTGAAGTCGAGGGTGAGGGGCGGCGCGATCTTGCGCCGGGGCGTGTGAGCCCGGTGCCGGACCGCAGCGGGCGGTTCGTCGGCGGGCACCCGATGGCCGGCAGCGAGCGCAGCGGTCCGGACGCGGCCGATGCCCGGCTGTTTCAGGGCGCGACCTGGGTGCTCACGCCCACCGCGGCCACCGACGACGACGTGCTCCCGCGGCTCTCGACGCTGCTCCGCCGGTTGGGGGCGCGGGTCGTTGCGCTGCCCCCCAAGCGCCACGACGAGCTCGTCGCGATCGTCAGCCATCTGCCGCAGGTGGTCGCCTCGGTGCTCGCCGACGTCGCCGCCGACGCGGTCGAGGCAACCGGCGACGCCGTGCTGTCGGTGGCGGGTGGCGGCTACCGCGACACGACCCGGATCGCGGCCAGCGACCCGGCGCTGTGGGTGCCGATCCTCGCGGGCAACCGCTCGGCGATCCTCGACGCCCTGCAGGCCTACGAGCAGCGCCTCGGTCGGGTGCGCGCGGCGCTGGCCGACGGGGACCTCGACCAGATCGCCACCATCCTCGCGCGCGCCAGTGCCGCACGCCGCCGGCTGGTCGGCAAGGGGGAGACCGGAGCCGAGGTCGACGTCGTGGTCCCGCTCGACGACCGCCCCGGACAGCTGGCGGAGGCGACCACCGCGCTCGGCGAGGCCGGCATCAACGTCGAGGACCTGGCGATGCGCCACGCCACGGAGGGCCAACGTGGCGCGCTGCTGCTGCGGGTGGCGGCCACGGAGGCTGAGCGCGCCGTGGAACGGCTCGCGGCGGCCGGTCTGGCCGCACACGTCGAGGACGACCCCGCCGGCCCGGTGGGCGAGCCGTGACCGCGCACCCCGCCGTCGGCCAGC
>SKSM01000337.1 GCA_007122985.1 Nitriliruptoraceae bacterium
ACCATCGGACCCTGGTGCCAGCTCATGCGACCTCCCATCGACAGCGGCAAGGATGCCAGGCCCGCACGCTGCCGGCGGCCAGGGTCCACAGGCTCGTACCGCTCGCAGATGGGACGGGGGGGCCAGCGCGGCCATGCACCGATCGGTCGACGCGCCGTCACCGCCCGACGTGCTCAGCAGGGGTGACGACGCGCCCGCGGGTCGTCAACCGCGGTCGACTCCGCACTGGTCGTCCAGCGCTGCTCCCTCCGGGGCGGGCACCGGCACGGTCAGCCTCGGATCGTCTCCGTCAGGATCCGGCGCCGCGAGGAAGGTCGCGATCACGACGGTCTCGTCGGTCTCGCTCGGGTTGTGGGCCATGTGCACGTCCTGGCCGAGGTCGACGAACGCCTCGCCCACCTCGTAGGGACGGTCCACGCAGTCGTCGGCGTAGGTGAAGACGAAGGCTCCGTCGTCGTCGCCCTCGATGACGGCGACCAGCGCCGGCCCGGGATGGGTGTGCCAGGGGAACTGCGCGCCGGGCTGGAGCGTGATCTCGACCACCGCGAGCTTCGAATGGTCATGTGCTCTCCCTCCTCGTCGTCGTCCGGCGCAGCAGTCGTCGCGGTCTTAGGTCTGACCGCCGACCGTTACGGCGCGTGGGTGCATGCCGGGTGACTGCACCGGACCGTGAGTCTCCATGGGCGACCGACGAGACGGAATACGACGTTCGGCGTATGGTGGTCACCGGGTGAGGGGGATCAGGTGACGACCACGTTCCTCGGGTCGCGCGCGACAGCAGCGGTGGGCCGCGTGGTGGAGACGTGCGCCAGCGGGTCAGCGGGGACGGACACCGTCTTCGACGTCCTGGATGGCCTGCAAGGGCTCATCGGATGCGACCTGCTGGCATTCAACTGGCACGACACGCCAGAGCGTCGGATGCACCACTCGCAGCTGGTCGCCTCGGGGGACCGACGGCTCGACGGCCCGGAGGAATCCGCAGCGCCCGACGAGTCGTTCTGGCGGTGGTACTGGAGCTGTGAGCCGTGCTCGCTGCCCGATCGGGTCGAGTCGTCGATCGTGGTGACGATCAGCGACTTCTACACCGCCCGCGAGTGGGCGCAGCACCCGATGTCCGTGACGCTCGGGCATGTCAGCGACGAACTGGTGGTCAGCTTCCCGGAAGCTCCTGGGCGGACGCTGCGTCTGCTGTTTCGACGCGACGGCGGGGCGCGCTTCGATGAGCGTGAGCGGTTCCTGACGACCTTGCTCATGCCGCACATCGGCCCGCTGTTGGCCAGGACCGTCGCACCGCCGTCACGGCACGAGGTCGCGCTCACCGAACGACAGCGCGAGGTGCTGCGGCTCGTCGAGTTCGGGCTGGCCAACAAGCAGATCGCGCAGGCGCTGAAGATCTCGACCGGAACCGTGCGCAAGCACCTCGAGCACATCTACGAGCGACTCGGCGTCCAGAGCCGCACTGCGGCGCTTCGCGTGACGGCGCTGGAGGATCATCCACCGCACATCAGCCGGTCTGGCTGAGGTCAGCCCTGTGCGGCGGCCGCGGCCAGGGTCTCGTTGACGTGCCGCGCCTCTGCGACGGGGCAGATGTCGAGCCAGACGACACCCGACTCGGTCCACGCGACGTGACCTGCGGGCCAGTGAAAGAACTCGCCGGCCCGGGTGACCTCCTCGCTGCCGTCGAGGTAGCGCAGGTGAATCTCGCCTTCGAGGACCCGCCCCCAGTGCTGGACCGGGCAGTGTCCGTCGGGCATGGGGGCGAAGACCGGCGCGAGATCGAAGCCGGGTGGGAGGGTGAACAGGCTGACCTGCATCTCACCGAACTCCTCGGCGAGGACCTCGAGCCCCTCCCCCTGCATGGCAACGGTCATCTGCTCGCGCGTCTTCTTCATCACGACTCCTCCCGATCCTCACAACACCGGTTAGCCTCTGCGGACCGGCACGGTCCCAGGAGCGCATCAAGGTCCTGTGCAAGCTGCGTGCAGGTCCGGGGCAGCGCGCCCGGCGCCTGCACGCCGGCTCCGTGAGCGACGGAGCGAGTGATGGAGCTCGACTTCAGGATGCTCGGTCCGCTCGAGGCCGAGGTGGACGACCGCGCACTGGGGCTCGGCGGACCGAAGCAGCGCCGGCTGCTGGCGATGCTGCTGATCGAGGCGGGACGCGCGGTCTCGGTCGACCGCCTGATCGATGCCGTGTGGGGGGAGAACCCACCGGCAGCGCCCGCGGCAACACTGCGCACCCATGTCGCGAACCTGCGACGCGACCTGTCCATCGCCGGCGTCGCGGACCTGGTGGTCACCCGTGCTCCCGGCTACTGCCTCGACGTGCCACCCCTGGCCGTGGACGCCGGCCGCTTCGAGCAGCTCGTCGCGGACGGGCGGACGGCACTGCAGCGTGGCGCCACCGAGCGGGCCGGACAGACCCTTTGCGCAGCCCTCGGCCTGTGGCGGGGCGAGGTGCTCGAGGACCTGGGCACGCCGCCGTTCAGCCACGCGGAGTCCGCGCGCCTCGCGGAGCTGCGACTGGTCGCCCTGGAGTCCCGCGTCGACGCCGACCTCGCACTGGGGCGCCAGGAGCAGCTCGTCGCCGAGCTGACGGTGCTCGTTGACGCCCATCCCTTCCGCGAGCACCTGTTCGGCCGGCTGATGCTCGCGCTGTACCGGACCGGACGCCAGGCGGATGCGCTCGAGGTCTACCGGGACTACCGGCAGCGACTGGGCGCGGAGCTCGGCCTCGCACCCGGACACGAGCTCGCGCAGCTCGAGGCCGCGATCCTGCGCCACGACCCGGCGCTGTCGTCGACGCCGGCGCGGACGACGGCGCCGGCCGAGGGGCCCGGTCGGCCGGACGACGTCGACACGCCCCCGGGCGACGATCCACAGCGCACCGACACCCCGGCAGGCCCGGACGCACTGTTCGACATCGTTCGTCGCGTCCCGATGGTCGGCCGCGCAGGTGAGCTCGAACAGCTGCGCGGGCTGTGGCGGTCGGTCCGATCCGGCGAGCGTCGGGTCGCGCTCGTCGCCGGCGAGGCCGGGGTGGGAAAGACCCGGCTGGCCGCCGAGCTGGCGGCCGGCGCCGCCGCCGAGGACGCCGTCGTGCTCGTCGGGCGCTGTGAGCAGGCGGCCCTGATCCCGTATCAGCCTGTGTCCGATGCCCTGCACCGCAGTCCCGCCGCCGCAGACGCACTGGCCGAGGCGCCAGAGCACCTGCGCAGCCACCTCGGACGACTCGTCGCCGGCCCGGCGGGTCCGCACACCCGGGAGCATCCGGAGCCGGCCGACCCGGAGGAGCAGCGAGACGCCTTCCTCGCCGCTGTCGGCCAGCTGTTCGCCCGGATGGCCGGCGCCGACCCCGTCATGTTCGTCGTAGAGGAGGCGGAGTGCATCGACCAGGCAAGCTCGCGGCTGCTCCGGCACCTCGCACACCAGCTGCCGACGCGCATGCTGCTCCTGGTGTGCTTTCGGGACCCGCCGGGCACGCGCCATCCACCGCTGCTGGAGCTCCTCGCCGACCTGGAGGGACGCGGACTGGCCGACCGCCTGTCCCTCGAGCCCCTCGACGAGCAGGATCTCGCGGCGCTGGTCGCAGCGTGGTCCGGGGGCGGCGTCCCTGAGGGATTCGTCTCCCGGCTGTGGGCCTCCACCGGCGGCAACCCCTTCTACGCCAACGAAGTGGTCCGCGAGCTCGCGCACCGCGGCGGCGGCGCCGGCCCGCACGCTGCCGAGCAGGTCCCCCGAAGCGTCCAGGACGTCCTGCGCGAACGCCATCGCGCCCTGACGGCGATCGCCCAGCGTGTGATCACCTGCGCCGCGGTCCTGGGTCGTCGCTTCGAGCTCGCGCAGCTCGCGCAGCTCACCGACCTGCCGGACGGCGATCTGGTCGCCGCGCTCGAGGAAGCGATCGGCGCGGGTTGGCTCGTCGAGACCGGCCGTGCCTGGGAAGCGAGCTACGCCTTCCGTCACATGCTCATGCGGCAGGCGGTGCACAGCGACACGCCGGCACCCGAGCGGCAACGGCTCCACCTGCGCGCCGCGGACGCACTGGAGGCCGCGGGGCTGCACCGGACGTCGGACGTGGCGGCGGCCGCCGGCCACCTGCGGGCGGCGGGGGGACTCGCCGACCACCAGCGAGCGGCCCGCCTGAGCCTGCAGGCGGCCGAGGAGTCCGCGGACCTCTACGCCTGGGAGGAGGCGGTCGGTCATGCCGAGGCCGCGGTCGCGATCCTGGATCACGCCGGTGCGCCCCCGGACCAGCTCGGTGAGGCGGCGCTGCGCGCCGCCGAGCTGCTGCGACGATCGAGCCTCGACTACCACCGTGCGATCGACCTGCTCGAGACCGCCCTCGAGCACTTCCACGCCGCCGGCGACGACACCGGCATCGCCTCGGTCCGCGCCCAACTGGGTCACGTGCACGCCATGCACCACAGCGTGCTGGACATTCCACGGGCGCTGGGGCACTTCGCGGCGGCCGAGCCCGTGCTGACCGACGGCGAGGCTGCCTTCAGCGTCCAGTTCGGCACGGCGCTGGCGGCCCTCTTCGGCCTACAGACCGACGAGGGCTGCCGGTCCGCCGAACGCGCGGTCGCGACGGCGACGCGGCTCGGCCGCCGCGAGCTCG